>JAAEMV010000592.1 GCA_024225195.1 Planctomycetaceae bacterium
ATTTTCGGTGGGACCTCAGTCGTTGCATCCAACGATGACTTGCAGGGGTTCTTGAATCAAAATTGTCTCGCTTGCCACGGTGCAAAGCGTCAGGAAAACGACCAGAGGTTTGATAATCTTGGGGACGATTTTTCGAAGGTCGAAAACCTTGTTGTCTGGCAGGGAATTCTTGATCAATTGAATCTTGGTGAAATGCCACCAGTCGATAGTCCTCAGCCTTCTCGCGAGGCGACGACGCAGTTTATCGAACGGTTGAGTATCGAGCTTAAGTCAGCTTATGCTGCTCAGCGGAGCACGGATGGGAAGGCAGTTTTGCGAAGGCTAAATCGTCATGAATTGCGGAACACGTTTCGTGATTTGCTTTATCTCGATGGTCTGATGTACCGACCTGGAGTTGCGAATACGAGGCTTTATGACAACAACGGAAATGGCCGAGTCGAGCACACAGCTGACGATCCAGTTCGTTTTTTTCCGGCGGACGAAGGCGAAGATGGTTCCGCCAATATCGGCGAGAAGCTGGTAATGTCGGACTTTTTGCTGAACCTAATCTATGGAGCGGCGGACGAGTCGATCGCCGCAGCAACCCATCTGGGAATAAAGCCAAACGTTAAACCAAAGCGGTTTGGTGCTCCGCTTTACAAGCGAGGTGCCGGGGGACTGGAGCGGATTGCTGGCGAGAACAACTTGCAATTTGATTCACTTTTTCGAGGTGCCTCGTTGAGGATCGACGGATTAAGTCGGGTTGGGGTTTCCGCTCGTTATCGAATGGAAGTTGAGATTTCTGCGGAGAATCAGCACCATCCGTGGAGAGAGCTGATTTCAACTCAGCAGGATGTGCCTTTTCGAGTGAGCGTGGAGCTTGCCAAAGGTCGCAACGAGATTCCAATCGCAAACTGGAAGATTCCTGCCGATGGTCGCATTCACAAGTTTTCCTGTGAGTCCTGGATTGATGGAGACTGGGCTCCTCAGTTGACGTGGCAAAATGGTCCTACGTCTCGGGAATTGCAAACAGAGCGGTTGGTTAAAACGTACTTGCCAAGTCATTATTTGGAACCTCTGAAACAATCGCAGTTTTCCGACAAAGTTGAATTCGATGACGCACGTCGTAACCGAACTCGGGCGATGGAAGAGGCTCTGTTGGAGAATTACATGGGGCCTTGGGTCAAGATTCATAGCGTGACGTTGGTGCCATTGATTGATTCGTGGCCTCCTCCAAGCCATCGAGCGCTTTATGGAGATGGGGTGGGCGATGCAGATGAAGTCCAAAAACTACTTTTGCGATTTGCTGAACGAGCTTTTCGGCGGCCAGTATCAAAAAAGGAAATGAAGCCTTATGTAGAATTAGTTTTGAATGCGATTGAGGAAAACCAGGGGGGAGCGATTGAGGATTTAAAATACCGGCTATATCAGGGGCGGTGGAGCAAGCTGCCAGATTTTGATGCTCTTAAACCGGTCACGGAGGGAGTGTTTGCGAGCGGACTGATCGATCTCAATGTGTCTCAAACGAAAGATTATTTTGGGCTCGTAGTTGAGGGGAAGGTAAAGGTTCCTGAATCTGGTGAGTACTCGTTTGAGATGGCATCGGACGATGGTGCTCGAATCCTTGTTGATAAAAAAAAGGTGGTTGAGCATGATGGTTTACATGGAGCCACACCGAAAATAGGACGCGTGCAGTTGGAGCCAGGCACGCATGATCTCCGCGTTGAGTATTTTGCTTTTGGTTCTCCCAATCGTTTTCGGGCGAGATGGTCAGGTCCAGGCGTGTCGCCGACTCCCTTGTCGTTTGACAGTCAAAGCTCAAAAAGCGGTGGAAGTGCGAACTCGCAATCGAACGGAGTGGTCGGGGCTTTGCAGGATGGCTACCTTGCGATTTTGTGTTCACCTCAATTTCTTTATCGCAGCGAGGGTTCAGGTGCTCTCGATTCGTATGAAATTGCATCTCGATTAAGCTATTTTTTATGGTCTTCTATGCCAGATGAAGCACTTTTTGAGTTGGCAGGCAAGGGTTTGCTCAGTGACCCTCGGGTATTGGCGCAGCAGGTTGACCGCATGCTCGATGATGAAAAGGCAAAATCATTTGTGCAGAACTTTTCAGCCATGTGGTTGCGGTTGGATAAGCTTGGGAAGATGCCGCCATCGGAGCAATTCTACCGAAACTTGAATGTCGAGCAGTTGATGATCAAACAGGTCTCTCGATATTTTTCGGACGCGGTATTAGATAACGCTCCGGTCAGTCAATTGATTGACTCAAGATATACCTACATGAATGAGGTTCTGGGTAAATGGATTTACCGTCGTGAGGATATTCGGGGGAGTGAATTGCGGAAAATTGAGGTGAGCGATCCACGGTTGGGTGGGATTTTTATCCTGCCGGGAGTAATGACTGCGACCGCCAATGGGGTTGATACCTCCCCGGTTGTGCGCGGGGTTTGGGTGCTGGAAAACGTCCTTGGTTCGCCGCCCTCCCCTCCACCGCCCGATGTAGAACCGCTCCCCACGGACACGCGGGGAGCGGCGACCATTCGGGAACAATTGTTGTTGCATCGCAAGCATGAAGCGTGCAATGGTTGCCACCGGAAAATTGATCCAATGGGGTTTGCATTTGAGAACTTCGACCAAGTTGGACGCTGGCGAGATAAGTATCCAAGATCCAAAGATCTAATTGATGCCTCGGCGACGATGGCGAACGGGACATTGGTAAAAGATATTGTTGAGTTTAAGCAAATGCTTCTGACGCGGGAGGAGGATGTAACCCGCTGCCTTACCGAGAAACTGTTGAGTTATTCCAGTGGTAGGTTCATGGAGCCTGTAGACCGGGGAGAGATCGATCGAATTGTAACCGATCTAGCGGAATCGCAGGGGGGCGTTCGTGATTTGATCAAGCACGTTGTGCAGAGTGCGATTTTTTTAAACAAATAATCAAACGTGGATTGAGTCTGTCTCTCGGGCCACGTTTATTTAATGCCGGCAACCACCGCATCGCCCATCTCTGAAGTGCCGATGACGTTCTCTCCCTCGCGAGCGATGTCTGCAGTTCTTAATCCACTTGATAATACGTTTTTGACTGCGTCCTCGATTCGTTGCGCATCGACACTGTTCTCAAAAGTCGTTCTCAGCATCATGGCTACAGATAGAATTGTCGCTAGAGGATTGGCTATGTTTTGCCCAGCGATGTCAGGGGCGGAACCATGAACCGGTTCGTACATGCCTTTGTTGTTTGAGTCCAAGGAAGCTGAGGGCAGCATTCCAATCGAACCGGTTAACATTGAGGCAGCGTCGGAAAGGATATCTCCAAAGAGGTTTGTGGTCACAATCACATCGAACTGTTTTGGAGCGCGAACCAGTTGCATGCAGGCATTGTCAATGTACATGTGAGAAAGTTCAACTTCTGGATAGCTACTGCTGACGTCAGTAACGACCTCCCTCCACAGTTCAGAGACTTCCATCACGTTAGCTTTATCGACGCTGCAAACACGTTTGTCGCGTTGCTGAGCAACTTGAAAGGCAGAGTGAGCAATCCGGCGAATTTCCGGCTCACGGTAAACCATGGTGTTATATCCAATGCGGATACCATTCTCATCGGTTGTCATTGCCCGTGGTTCGCCGAAGTAAATTCCCCCCGTCAGTTCGCGCACGATCATTATGTCGAGGCCTGAAACCACTTCGGGTTTGAGGGTCGATGCGGATGCCAACTCCGGAAATAGTAGAGCTGGTCGAAGGTTTGAGAATAATTCGAGTTCACTTCTCAGGGACAGCAGAGCTCGCTCGGGGCGGTGCTCTCGCGCAATCTTTTCCCATTGCGGGCCACCAACGGCACCTAGTAGTACCGCGTCGGATTGACGTGCCAGTGCCAGTGTCTCAGGTGGCAAGGGATGCCCGTGTAAGTCATAAGCAGTGCCACCGACGGGAGCGGTGGTGCATTCTAAACCGGTTGAGAAATCTGAATTTAGTTTTTCAAGAACGCGAATGGCCTGTTGAGTGACTTCATGACCAATTCCGTCCCCGGGGAGAACTGCAACGGTACCTGATTTCTTCATCTTAACCTGATCCTGAAAATCGAATTGTCGTAATTGAGACGATGCGTGAACGCACTATTTTAAGAAAAATGGCATCAATTCCCAGCCATTGAGCATTTCTATTTGGCTAGCTTCCGCATTGGATTCGTTGTAGTTTTCAAATTGATCGGCTGAAATACCTGTTCCACAAATTGTGAACGGAACGTTGCCGTGGGTATGCGTTTTTGTACTGAGGTAAGTTGGATGGTCAGGTGTTACGAGGATTCTGAATTCCTCGCCACTTGCTTGAAGATGTTCGAGGACGGGCCCAACTATTTTGTTATCGATTTCTTCGAGCGACGTGATTTTTTTATTGAGGTCACCCTCGTGAGAAGATTCGTCGGGAGCTTCTACGTGGACGCAAACCAGATCATATTTTTCTAGTGCGTCGATTGCAAATTTCCCTTTGGCTGCGTAGTCGGTATCAGTGTAACCCGTCGCTCCAGGAACCTCGATGCGATCCCAGCCAATCAAGGCGGCGAGGCCGCGAAGTAAATCAACTGCGGTTATCATTGCGCCGTTGAGCCCATGAAGCTGACTGAACGAAGTCAAGTTTGGCCGTTGACCTAATCCCCATAGCCAAATATTGGTGGCGGTGAGTTGGTCGTTACTTTGGCGGGTATTGTTTACGGTGTGTTCAGAAAACCAGTCTGTACTTTGATTCATTAAATCACAAAGAAGGTTGCTGCCCGGCCCTCGCGGGAAATCTTCTGCCACTGATTTATCGGATAGGTCATGCGGAGGTGTCGCTCTGGTCTCATTGGAAAAGGGAGCTGGAGAATCGGGTGTGCCCCGAAACATTAGCAAGTTTCGGTAGCTAACACCGGGAATGAATTCCAGTTGGGAATTGGTGCAATTCTCCTGAGCAGTTTTTAAAAGTTCTTTCGCATCTTGGGATGAAATATGGCCGGCTGTAAAGCTCGTCATTGTTTGGTCGGTAACCGTGACGAGGTTGCAGCGGATGCACCAGTCATGTTCGCCCAGTTCAATACCCTGTGCCGCCGCTTCCAGTGGTGCTCGGCCAGTATAATTCTTGATGGGGTCGTAGCCGAGCAGGCTCATGTTAGCGACACTGCTGCCGGCGGGCAGGTGGGCGGGCGTGTGATTGGCCGAACCTACAATTCCGCTGGCCGCAATTTTGTCCATTGCAGGAGTCGCTGCTGCTTCGAGTGGTGTTTTTCCATCGAGCTCTGTTTGAGATTCGTCTGCGCATCCATCAGGAATAATGATGACGTATTTCATAATTGGTTTTGTGATCTTTGTGTGAGAGTAAAGCCACAATGAATCAGCATCATGGCCGCCACTTATTAAATCGACGTGAGCTTCACAAGAGAGTCTCAGCTCAGAATTCTAAAACGTTCCGGAGATTCGGCAACGGTAGGCATGTCGGCAATTTGCTTCATTGCTGCACGAGCTGATGATTCCTTGGCGGCATGCGTCATAATCACGATCGGGACGGTTCGTTCACGCTCGTTTTGGGTTTCGTGCTGATAAACTGACGCAATTGAGATTCCATGTTGCCCCAACCGGCCTGTGATTTGCCCCATGACCCCCGGTTGATCAACGACATCGAATCTCATGTAATACCGGCCTTCGAGATCGCCAGGTTCGGCGAAATCGACTCGTTTATGGCCGTCTGCCCATAATTCGAGGGTTTTAAATGTAATCGCCGTGCGTCCCACAGCAGTATCAATCATGTCAGCTACGACCGCTGATGCGGTTGGCATTTGTCCGGCACCTTGGCCATGAAAAAATACCGGACCGACTGCATCTCCAACGACGCTAACGGCGTTGAAATTCGCTTGAACCTCGGCGAGCGGCTTTCCAGTTTTCACCAACATTGGCGACACCATCAATTGAATACCGTCTCCAGCTAGTTTGGCGAATGCGATTAGTTTGATTCGATAACCAAGATGTTTTGAAAATGTCAAATCACGATCATCGATTGAGTCGATTCCCCGTCGAGGAATATCGGACCAGTGAACGCGGGCTCCAAAGCAAAGGTGAGCCAGGATCGCAAGTTTTTGGGCAGCGTCTGTACCATCGACATCCATGGCGGGATCTGCTTCGGCTAATCCCTGTTGTTGGGCTAGAGCCAGAGCTGTTTGATAGTCGCCACCTTCGCTGTCCATCTTGGAAAGAATAAAATTACTCGTTCCATTGAGGATCGCATGGAGTGATTCAATTTGGTTGGCGGATAAGCATTGGCTGACGTTGGTAATAATTGGAATTCCGCCGGCAGCGGAAGCTTCAAAGGCAACAGAGCGGCCTAATTGTCGGGCGCGATCAAAAATTTCCGGCCCGTGCTCTGCCAATAAGGCTTTGTTGGCAGTGACTACGTCTTTTCCGCTTTCGAGTAACTTCAAGATGATGGACCGGGCCGGTTCAATGCCACCAACGAGCTGGGCGACAACCTTGACTGAATCGTCGTTGATCACCTTATCGAGATCATCTGTAAGAATGCCCGCAGGAAGATCAACATCTCGCGGTTTGTGAATATCTTGCACAACCACATGACTGAGCCACAGCGTGCGCCCTGCGTGACGTGCGGTTCGATCCCCGTGGTCGAGTAGTAATTGAGCTACGCCCTGCCCGACTGTCCCCAATCCGACAATCGCTACGCCTGTTTTATTCATTTATTCAGCAGTTTGTTTGGCTTCGCAAATTAAAATAGTGAATGACAATGTAGGGCGAGTCTAGGTTTTTCTCAAGCGACATTGGCAGACTTCAGTGCTGTGAATGTTGGATATTGGGCGTTATCGAATGTTTGTCGACGTCGCGTAAGTTTTAAGATGGTTGAGGATATTGAGGCAAACCTGCTGGACTTTGCTTGATTGCTGCGTTCGGTCTGGAATTTGAAATTTGTAATGTTTTTTTGCAGGAAATAAGGAAAAACCATTTCCAATCCGTTATCCTGTGAAAGGGGCATGATCCAAGCCGTACCGTATGGTGATAGCATGAAAATTCAAACGATGACACAAATTATAACGGACCCTTCCAATTGGGACGGTTCGTTGTTTGGGACATCGTTAGAGTTGGTTCAGCTAACGGGAGCGGAGTTTCGGAGTACGCAAACTGTCATTGAATTGGGTGGAATCAAATTACTGAGTTTATTTGTTAATCAGTCGATTGTGGTCCGATCGCGGCTGCCGGCTCTCCGGTACGTCGCTACGTTGTTCGATACAGCGCACGGAGGGCATTTTGCTGGCGAGCGAATTGACGCCCGTCGCGTGTTTGTCATGCCTCCAACTTTTGATTTTGATAGCTGCATTAGCGACGGTGCATTTTCCTCCAGTTCGATCTTTGTTCCTCCCGAGCAACTTGAGCCGTACTACCAGACTCTATTCGGTGAACCGCTTGTACAGAGTTCGACTCTTCGCAGCGCTTTGATCGATTTAGAGTCGAGTTATTGGGTAGCGAGTTGGCCAGATTTTATTCATCAATTTAATTCTCACGGATTAGAGGGTGAGCAGAGGTTAAAAATTCAAGAAGCATTGCGTGATCGCGCGCTAATGCTGGTCGCCTACTCGCTCCGCCGTTCCATTATGGAAGAGCATCCTGAAATTGAAGTTTCGGAAAAGCCAAAGGGGTTAGCGAAATCACGAGCGCTCGTTCGAGTCGCTGAGGATTATTCCAAGGCGCGACCGGAAGAGCATTTGAGGATGGTTGACCTTTGTGAAGCAACCCAGGTCAGTGAGCGGACGTTGCAGTATGCTTTTAAAAAATGTCTTGGTATCTCGCCGATGAACTATCTAAAACGTCACCGATTACATCAGGTCCGGCACAAGCTCAAGCAATGTCGATCAGAGGAAACGACGGTGACGTCGGTAGCGTGCCAGTTTGGGTTCTTTCACTTTGGTGATTTTTCGCAATCGTACAAGACTCAATTTGGTGAGTTGCCTTCGGAAACATTGCGTCAGGTAGGCTGAAACTAATTGCCTGCAAAGTTCTTATGAGCGAGCGATCAGTCAGCTTGCATCTCTTTGATCCAAGTTCGAATAAGCGCGAGGCCTTCATCGTGAACCAGCGATTTTCCAAATTCGGGCATGATCTCTCCTGAGTTCGTCGTCCGCATTCGGTATTCAAGAATGGATTCGTCCGGTTTGCCTGGTACGATTCCGTATAACCTGCCTCCCGTTCCTTTTCCGGCAGCCACCGGAATTTTAAAGGTGCCTAGGTGAAAGGGATTTGTCTCTTCTATGTTCAGGTGGAGTCCCGAGTTTCTGGCCGGCCCGACTGGGTTGTGGCAGTGGGCACAATTGACTTCGAGGTAGGATCGGGCGCGATGATCGACCGAACCAGTCGACTCATCATTCCAAACGGCAAGCTTGGGGATTTCAGATAGTTCGGGAAGTCCGTCAATTAGTCCGATGTTTTCCCAGTGTTCCAGTTGATTTTTCTGGCTTCCCCGAACTGCAAGGTCGCGGTTTAAATTCGCCGCTTTGGGGCCAAGGGGATGCATCTCCGTATCCGTGTGGCAGCGTTTGCAGTCATTTAGATTGGGCACCAAATGTGAATTGGAACGGGACTTTCCATCGCTGTGAATCCACGAGACATCGACGGTTGCTCCGATAACGGCGAGGTCTGCATCTGTTTGCTCTGAATTCCATAGGTACGGAATGCCTACCCATCCTTCCGGTCGATGCTCCATAATTCTGGTTTCGACAAGTTGTCGAGACGACGAAGCATCAGTTAGGTCGCGGGCGTAATAAAACGTCTTCGCAATTACGGTTCCGACGGGAAAGTCGAGGGGGCCGCCTGGCTTGTAGTTGATTCGCGTACCCGGTGGTAACTTGATCAGTCGCTGTTTTTGAGAGTAGTCGCTGAACAGCGGTGTATTCAAATCGTATTCGATAACTTCACTGGCAGGCCTCAGTTCTTCCATTGGCATCTGAAAGATGCCGTAGTCTGAAAGCTTGGAGGGATACTTACTCAGACGACTTTTCGAAAGCTCTGCCGCTGCATCTTGAGTTGTGCCGTCGGGAGAAGGGGCGACCTCAGGACCCTTCTGTTCGCACCCTAACAAGGTAATTATCAGCAGCAGTGCAATCGGAATCCAATTGGATTCCGAGATTTGACTCGACGGTTGTGAGTGGGGTTTGAACACTGTTTGTAATTATCAGTCGGATGCGGTTGAATTCAAGGCCAAGCTTGCAAACTCCCTATTTAACGCCTTTAATCGTGACCGTTTTGACTGGGGGTAACGGGTTGGTGAACCCTGTGATGTCGGTTGTCATGTTGGGTTGTTTGCCGGCAAAGAGCGTCCCCAGGTCAAGATTGACAAAAGTTGCCTTGCCATTGTCGATGATGGAAACACCAAGTTCGGCGGGTAACTTTCCATCCACCAGCTTTGTTTGATTTAAAATGCCGTCATAAACAATGTCTGGTAGGTTCTGCCCTGTTGCCTCGGTGAACATTTTAAACTGCTCTCCCTGAGCGTTCGAACCGCCATTTTTAAAGGTATTGTTTTTGACTGAGATTGCTTCTGGATAAGGGTCGTACTGGGCGTCGTCGAACTGCCGCTGTGTCGTCAGAAAGCTGACAATTAAACATCCTGCTCCGGCGTTACCATCGAAAGTGTTTCCAGTTGCTTCGACGCGATCGTTCGCCATGATCATTAATCCAGTTCCTGGCGGTACCGTCGCGACCATCGCTCCCTCTTTTGCAAAGTTTTCATGGTTGTTGGCAGTGATTGTGTTGTTGAAAACACGACAGTCGGTCCCGTTTTTGATGGTCAGGCCCGGTAATGAGAAGACCAGAATACCACCTGTATTATTTTTGCTTACGTTGTCATAGACATCGGCACCGATGCAATTTTCGATTTCAATGCCTGCGACATTCTCTTCCGTCACGCAATTTCGAACGATGACCTGTTTGGATTGCCCGACGTAGATGCCTGCGTCGGAAGCGCAGTTGGCGACGCAGTTTTCAATAAGCACGTCGTTCGAGAGTACAGGGTATAAACCGTAAGCACCATTCTCTGAAGATGGTCCGTTTGTCCACCAGGTGCGAATGCGTCGCATCGTGAGTCCGTTGCAATCCTGAAGTTTTATTGCGTCGCCAGGCGTATCTTCGATTGTTAGATCCTCAATCGTAAACCGGTCGGCTTTGACTTTGACCCCTTCGCCCCCTTTGCCATCTTTAAATTTGGCAAAGTTAAGAATGGTTTTTTCCATTCCTTTTCCGCGGATGGTCACATCTGCAACTCCATCCAATGAGAGCGTACTATCAAACTCAAATTTACCCTCGGCGAATTCAATGACATCGCCCGGTTCGGCAAGAATAAATGCTTCTTGGGCTGTCGTTTGGGCGTCTGCACCTGGCGTGATTACGATAGTCGCAGTGCCGGGGGAATCGGTTGTTTCATTTTTTGTCGGTTTCGCCGTCGGAGGTGAAGAAGGTTTTTCACAGCCGCCGACAATTAGTGTGGCGACCAAAATGATCGCAGTTAATAGGTTTTTCATTTTCTTTTTCCTGAGCATTTGTTGGCACCGGATGCTGAGTGCAACTCTTGTGTTTTGCTAATCCTGCTAGCCACGCAGTGCGTGAAAGAACAGGCGAGGCAAGCGTGTGATAGATGGTTTTTCGTAAAGTTTCAGTAACGACCAGCCAACTTGAGTGGCTGTCTTATGAGAATGAAACCAAACCGGTTTAGGTTGGCTGCAGAGAGGTCCGCGAAGTACAGTTTTCTCAAAGTTTTTCAAACAGAATGTATTGTGGACGTGACCAATCCCGCTTTGAGGTGTTTTCAAGTCAGAACTTGGGTGTCCTCCCCAAGGCGGTGTCATCAGTCCATAGACAACTCCTGCCCACTGGTTGACGCACACCGAGCCGTAACGCAATTTCGAAATAGCTTTTTCCAGAGCCAATGTTTCTTGGTTTTCAAATGATTTTGGCGCTGTGATTGTGGCACATAGGGTTCCAAAAAGTTTATCGTTGACGAATTCGACAGCAGTGTTAAGGAATTCGACCGGATCGCTGCCCGGTAGCATTGTCTCGGCACACACGCAGACAAACGATTCTTCTTGGAATAGGTGCGCTGCAGATTTGGGGTCGGTGTTTTGAATTAACGTCCAAGGAAGTGCGGGGGATGAAATCGCCATCTCGCGACCGGCATTGGCGCGTTCAAATCGTTCGCGGGCTCCGGGGTAGTAAGCGTGCCGTGGAGGAATGTTTTTTAACAGCGTTTCGACTCGAGCCAAGAAATCAGAGCGTTGCGGCCAATCGCTACTGGTCACAATCATTTTGGTGGCAACACAATTGAAGGATGCGTTGTTTACGATGGAGGCAGCAACATGTTCGGCTTGAGATTGGAGTTGGCGATTTGTGTATTTACCGGGGACAACAATCCAAGGGGTGACATTTCCAAGTTCACTGGTAATTGGTTTGTTAACGAGGGGATCGTTATTGGCCATGCGATTGGCTCGTTCATCCGCGTTCCCCCCCCAAACAATGGCATCATGCGTATGATGCGATCCGGTAACATGGAGTGAGTTGATTTCCGGATGGCTGACGATTGCTTTTCCGACTTCATTGCCGCCGCGTAAAATTTGGAGCAATTGTTTTTCTATTAACGGGGCAAAGACTGAGGTGAATGTAGAGTAAAGATATTCGTTAACGGGATTAAGTTTTAGGAGAACGACCTCGCCATCGTGAAAGATTTTATAAAGCATGTCGGTTGCCGGGATCGCGCTGACATTCCCAGCTCCCAAAACGCCTGCAATTTTTCCATTACCCAGAGTATTTTGATCGGAGGGGAGTTCGGCAAAAAGATCGTGGTCATCGTGCTCAGGATTGAGCCAGACTTCTGCGGAAAGCCCTCGGAAAATTAATGGATCGAATAAACTTCTCACGGGCAGGATCGGGACGCAGGTTCGGCCAATCTGGTTGCAATGGGGTGAACTCGGCAGTTGGGGTTTGCCCGCTTGCTCGACATCTTGAAATAAGCGAGAGAGCAGGCGTAGGTATCTAAGTAAGGTGGCTGGACCCGCGAGAATTTCTTCGGCAGCTGCGGGTTGCGTTAGTGAAACTTGTTTCGCATTGCAGGTCACCTCGACCCATTGTTGAGCGAAATCAGGAATATTGGCTGCACAGGCATCAATTAGCTGACGACGCTGTTTTAACGACATCGCCTTTAGGTCTTGAGCGCCTTGTTTCAGCTTTAGAATGGTGGAATCTAATTCCACTTGAGTTTCTGACGTTGCAGCCGCGTTCAATTCGATCGTCCTGTGTTATTGAAGGCAATTCGCAATGTAGAGAACCAACGGAGGCGAAGCAACGCCTAGGAGAACTCTCTGTGTTTGATTCACTCGGTTGGCCGTCAAATCTTAATCGATTCAACGGCCAACTTAGGTGAATTCTAATAACAACGTTGTTGGATTTCACTTGGCGGTAAACGCCAAACTGAAAAATTACTCCAACTCAAATACTTCTCGGCCCTGAATAGTAGAAATGGCCTGGTAGACTTCAATCGAAGGGTTCGCGAGAAACTGAACCGAACCGTCACCGAGGGCAAAGTTTGAACCTCCAGGATGGTTACTTCGGAAGTTGCTTGTCGAATCATTATCGTTAGCGGTACCGCCAGCAGTACCTGCGAAACTAGAATCATCAATCAAAGATTCGGTAACTGGATTTTTGTTTAGGTAATCAGCCGTGGACGCGAAAATACTGGTTCGCGGTGAAAGGCCTTGAGACTGAAAGATCGTGCTGTTCGGTTGGGGAACAAGCCAAGGTTGCATCGCAGCAACTTCTCCGCCGAATGCATCCATTGCCGGTGGACCCTCACTGCCTTGTCCAACGGAAACTTTCCAGTCTTTTCCTGTCGCTCCCTCTCCGATGCCGATCGTGTTACTCGAGCCATCGGTGATGTCGCTGAATTTAACTTTCATACCGATGTCAAACATCCCTTTTCCTTGGAGCGAATACGGTTGGTTACACCATTTGTAACCTGATCCACGAGAAAGGACGTATGTGGTGACACCGTAGGTGTCGCCGATCGGAAGTCCCAGTGCTTGGGCAAGGTAACCAAATTCAGGATCTTTGACCGGACTGTCACCAACATTCGATGGGCAGAAAAATGAATTAACAGGTGTGCTCGCGACCTGAGCAGTTTGCTGTTCCCAAGGACGTGTGAAATCGATCAGGTTCTGCAGGTTTTCTTGTTCGATAAATGGCAGTGTTGAAGCGAACGCACTCATGTAGAGGTTAGTGTTGGGAAGCATGGTTCCGAATTCAGCTTCGGCACCCATGGGAAAGTACTTGTAAGCACTTTCGTAGTTATGCATCGCGAGCATAACGTTTTTAAGATTGTTCGCGCATGAAATGCGGCGGGCGGCTTCTCTGACTTGTTGAACCGCTGGTAGCAGCATCCCGATTAAAATTCCAATAATCGCGATGACAACTAACAACTCAACGAGTGTAAAACCTCTTTTGGTTTTTCTCACCTTGCTTCTCCTTTTCTGAGATCGAGCGTCGTGCTGCCAGGCATGAACAGTTGGCAGCGAGGGATGGAAGTAAAAATAATTAAGGAATCGTCACATTTGAAAAAGATTCTTTGAGATGAATCTAATCTAATTTAGCAGCGAGGCTATCGGAATTCCGCAACGAGGATATTTATATCAACAATGGCGATCTTTAAGGGTTGGATTGCGTCCCTTGATGGTGTTTTGGATTGTTTAGCGGCAGCCAATTGGTTTTTTGTCTGATTACGTTCTTTTTGGGGGGGCTAAAAACAAGACATCCCTGTTGGAGGGGGCTCGGGCTGGGTGATCCGAGGTGAGGTTGAGCGTTTGGGGACGTGCGGGGGCAAAACGAGAGGACGTTTTTAAGGCACTAATGGAGCTCAAGAATGTGGCTTGCTGTGTAAGACGCTATACTTCAGTTCTGAAGCAAAATCATCGTAGTCGTGAATGAGTCGAGGCAATTTGACGGCGACGAGAGACGCCATTTTTGCTCGCTAAAAGAGTGGTGGTGTTTAGAGCGGTGCCTAAACGTGATGATAAAATACGGTTTGTTTTTTGGGGAAGGAATGTAATAATTCCTTCCGCAGCCAAATCGGACTTCATTGCCCATACTCAACATTTTGTCTCAACATTTTATCTGATCACAATTGTGGCGAGTTACTGAATTTTATATGCAAATCGTAAGCTATCCCAAACGCGGTTTTACGCTCGTTGAATTACTGGTTGTGATCGCGATTATCGGCATTCTAATTGGGATGTTGCTGCCAGCGGTTCAAATGGTGCGGGAAGCTGCTCGTCGAACCGCATGCCTCAACAATGTTCGTCAGGTTGTTCTCGCCGCTCACAACTTTGAGTCAGCTTTTCAGCACTTTCCACCAAGTTTTGAAATAGAGTCCGGTAGTGTGTTGTCTGGAAATAACGGGTCTTGGTCGGTTCACGGAAGATTGCTACCTTTTTGCGAGCAAAGCAATTCGTACAAGGCTGTTGATCTCAATATCGCTTGGGACGCCCAGCTCGATACCGGTGTGCCAATGCTGAGAATTCCGATGTATCAATGCGCAAGCGAAGTCAACGACCGCGTCAGGACTGATTCCTCGGGTAACCCGAAAGTTTACCCACAAAATTATGGATTTAATTTCGGCACGTGGTTGGTTTACGATCCCGTCAATGGGCGGCGAGGTGATGGAGTGTTTTATGTCAATAGTAAGACTCGTTTCGGCGGGGTTACAGATGGCGCGAGCCAGACGCTTTGCATTGCCGAGGTAAAAGCCTACACCCCATACATTCGAAATACCCAAGACCCTGGTCCTGAACCGCCGGATTCTTCGGATGCTTTTTCCGGATTCACCGGACAGTTGAAGCTAGGAATTGGCTTGCAGAGCAATACGGGGCACACGGAGTGGTGCGATGGCAGAGTGCATCACTCTGGTTTTACGACTGCATTCACACCCAATACAAAAGTGCCTTATCAGCATCAAGGCAGAACCTACGACATTGATTTTAATTCAGTGCAAGAGGGGAAACGCAGCGATCAAGCGAGCTATGCGGCTGTCACCTCGCGGAGTTATCACTCGGGTGGCCTGGTCAATGTTGGACTAATGGACGGTGCGACTCGTACCGTCTCAGACAAAATTGAATTAGGGGTCTGGCGAAGCCTTGGCACCGTCAGCGGAGGTGAGATTGTCGGTGAGTTCTAGTTCTAAAGTACAACAATCTTCCGCCGCCTAAATTTAAGGATTTCTGCGGGTAATTTGGGGTTTTGATGCCCTTTCACGAAAACCCGTAAATTGCTATCATTGGAGCCTCGCAGTTGACGATCAGATGTTTTTTTTGGTCGAGTCCATGCGATATAAGAAATTCGGACGGATGGCTGAGTCTGGTCGAAGGCACCGGTTTTGAAAACCGGCGACGTGGTAACGCGTCCGGGGGTTCGAATCCCTCTCCGTCCGCTTTTTCTTTCAATTGGTAAGTGCATTAAACTTGCCACGCTAACTGCCGCCTCAGTATCGGCCTCTCTCAAACGCAATTGTTCTTCTGCTTGGTGAACCAGTCTGCCGAACGATTGTCCCTCGGTTTTGGTTCGGTGAGCCAATGATTGAGTGTTTTTTTTAACAGTCTCGGGACTGCGTAGGCGGCCTGTGTGCTAACTCCGTGTGCTCCTAGGTCGTGTCCGCTCATGATGTGTGCTTTTTGATTCAAACTTTTGATTCAACTAATTGCCCGTTGCTTAATTATTCAAAAGAAAACCTTGGATTCGATTTGTTGGCAGTAAAGCAAAACATTCAAAGTTTTGTTGTTCAGGAGTGGCCGTTTGGCTGCGGGTTTAAAAATATGGCGTGGGTCGCAAAGAGGTGTTAAAGTAAACTGTTGATAGAAGTCGGCAATCGTTGGATACTGATCGCTGGCCACTCTTTAGTTTTCGTCCATTTTGTTTTCGTCAATTTAGTTTTGCTGATGGGAGATTCCCATCGTAGAACTGAGGTGCGAGAGCGCCCTTTCATCTGGGTTGTCCACTGGTCATTGTGTAATCACCAGTTTATTCAGAAAAATAGATCTCAACGTTTGCCAGGAATTATGACTTATTCTTCAAAATCAATACTGAGAACCAACCTATTGCGTTTTCTTGTTTTCATTTTGCCAGCGGTGTTTGTAACAGCGACCGTTCACAGCGACGAAAAATTTGAATTCAAGAAAAATGATATTGTCGCGGTTTACGGCAACGGTTTAGCGGATCGAATGCAGCATGACCCTTGGGTCGAGACCGTGCTTCAGAGTCAGCTAAAGGGGAAGAACGTCAGTTTCCGAAATATGAGTTTTTCGGGTGACATGGTCAATCAAAAACCTCGGAGTAAGGGGTTCACTAACGACGAGGAATACTTGCAGCTTGTCGGGCCTGACGTCGTCTTTGTTTTTTACGGTTACAACGAGTCGTTCGCAGGTTCGGAGGGCGCTGAGGCTTACCAAAAGGAACTTGTTAAGTTTGTTAATCGATATAAGAAACTTCGAAAGGCAGCAGGCAAGAGTGTCCGGTTTGTTTTGTTCAGTCCGATTGCTGCTCAGAACACAGGGGATCCACTCCTCTCGGATGGCGTAGCCCTAAACAAAAACTTGGCGGCGTACACCGAAGCCACTCAGAAAGCTGCGAGCGAAACAGAGGCGACGTTTGTCGATTTGTACACTCCAACAAAACGATTGTTTCAAACAAGTGTAAAGCGATACACGCTCAATGGGATACACCTCAACGCGTTGGGTTACAAGAAACTTGCAGGCATTGTTTCGGAGGCGTTGCTAGGTAAGAGTATGCCGGCAGAGGATTCTTTAGGGAGTCTTTACGCAACGGTCAAAGACAAAAACTGGCACTGGCATAACCGCTATCGGGCTACCGATGGAAATGATGTTTGGGGTGGTCGTTCGACGTTGACGTTTGTGGACGGTCAAAGCAACGCTGATGTTTTGAAGCACGAACTCGTGATGCTTGATGTGATGACTGCCAACCGAGACAAAGTAATTTGGGCTGCTGCAAACGGTAAAAAATTGGTTGCAGATGACAGCAACGTTCCTCCGCCGGTAAAAGTCATTTCTAATGTGGGAGGCGGAAGTAAGAGTTCTAGCGCTGAAAAGGAGGGAACTCTCGCTTACCTAAGTCCTGAGGAGAGCCTTGCCAAGATTAAGGTGCCAGAGGGCTTTGAGTTAAATGTATTCGCCTCGGAGGAAATGTTCCCCGATTTGGCCAACCCCGTGCAAATGCAGGTTGATACCAAGGGGCGGCTTTGGGTGGCAAGTTGGAATACTTATCCCAAGTGGGAACCGCTTAAGGAGATGAATGACAGCCTCATGATTCTTGAGGACACTGATAACGATGGTGTTGCGGATAAAAGAAAGATATTTGCTCACGTCCACAATCCGCTTGGTTTCGAATTTTGGGGAGGCGGAGTGTTGGTCACTTCCGGTCCCGACTTGTTGTTTTTGAAAGACACCGATGGCGATGACAAAGCCGACGTGCGGTTTCCAATTCTTCAGGGGCTTGGCACGTCAGATACGCACCACGCGGCAAACAATCTAATCATGGGGCCCGACGGCGGTATTTACTGGCAGAGCGGGATTTTCCTTGTTCACAACCATGAAACGCCATGGAAACGGAACATGACGACGGGCGGTTCGGGAATGTATCGCTTCGACCCGCGGACGTTCTCAATTACCCCTCACGCGGCGAATTCACCCAACCCTCACGGTACTAGTTTTGATTACTGGGGTTACTGTTACGCTAATGACGGAACCGGCGGACGTTCTTATCAAGTCCGTCCGGAGGGTAACGGATTTAAGATGCATCCATTGTTGGTCAAGGAATTTCGTCCTGTGGCCGCGGATGAGATTTTATCCTCGGAGCATTTTCCCGATGAGATGCAGAATGATTTTCTGATTTGTAACTGCATTGGTTTTCTTGGCGTCAAGCAATATGTGCTTGATCGCGAGGGCAACGGCCGGAATCGAAAGTTTGGCGACGTTTGGGGTACTCCCGGTGTTGAGTTACTCAATAGTGAAGATCGAAATTTCCGTCCAACGGATGCCATTATTGGTTCTGATGGAGCGTTGTATGTGTCGGATTGGCAAAACGCAATCATTGGTCACATGCAGCATAATATTCGCGATCCAAATCGCGATCATTTGCATGGTCGAATTTTCCGTTTGACCGTGAAAGACCGCCCTTTGCAAAAGCCTGTTAAAATTCATGGACAGCCGATTGAAGCTCTGTTGGAAAACCTCACACATAAAGTCGATGGTGTGCGGCAGCGGACGCGAGTCGAGTTAAGTGCTCGCGACGGAGATGCGGTAATCTCGGCAACTCAAAAATGGATGAGGGATTTTGATCCGAATGATGAAACCGAATCGCACCATCTTTTAGAAGCACTTTGGTTGCATCAGCAGCATCACGTGCGGGATGACAGACTTTTGGAATCTTTACTGAGCTCAAAGGTTGGGCATGCGGCAATGGCAGCCAAAACCGTCAAGCATTTTTGGGACAACGTGGACGTCAAAGGGGCGACTAAGTTCGCTGCTCCTGCCGCATCTCATGTTGTGAAATATACACCCCCTAAACACCTCAAGGCTGCCGATAAGAAAGTTTATAAGCTGGGATCTGAGATCTATCAGCGAGAATCACATTGTGCGACTTGCCATCTAAACGATGGAAAAGGCAACTCGAACGTTTATCCACCGCTTGTTGGCAGTCCTTGGGTTCTCGGAGACGAGGATCGCTTAATCAAGATGACATTGCATGGTTTGTGGGGGAAAATGAAAGTTAACGGGAAGACTTACGATCCGGCTCGCGGCGTACCTCCCATGACTGCATTTCGCTCAATTCTCAAAGACGAAGAACTTGCTGCGGTACTTACGTTTGTGCGAAATACCTGGGGCAATCAAGGTTCTAAAATCAAGCCCGAAGACGTGCGACGAGTTCGAGAAGCCACGGAGAAACGAACGACGTTTTGGACTCCTGACGAATTATTGGCTGAGCACCCTTTTGGGAAGGCTGAACTAGCAATGGATCAGGCAGGAACCGAGGTTGATGAATTTACAAATGATCAACTTGAAAAAGAATTACTCGCTGCCGACCCCACTGAACTCGCACAGATTGCAATATCAGAGGGAAATGCAAATCGAGGTAAAGCTCTCTTTTATCAGTCGGCAGCGGCATGTTTCGCTTGTCACGATCCAGGGAATGGTGCACCCCAGGCTGGTCCTGATCTGAAAGCACTGACGACCTCTTTGACTCACGAAGAGTTGGTTGAGTCCATTCTCTATCCTTCGAAGCGAATTGATAAAGAGTACGCTCAGGTCAAGGTGCTGACTCTCGACGGTGTCTTGTACACAGGTATTCGCGTTTCAGAAACAGATGATGAGTTCGTGTTGCGAAGTTTGGCTCAGCCGAAGCCGATCGTAATTAAGCAAGATGACATCGATGATGTGGTCGAAGCGAAGACGTCATTGATGCCTGCGAACCTCGTAAAGGCCTTGAAAAACCGCGAAGAATTCAATGACTTAATGAAGTATGTGATTGAAGTCAGGAAGCAGTAATCGCTGCAGCGATCTGACATCGCTTGAGGGCGTTGGTAGCCGGGGTAACCGCCGCGGTTGCCACGCTAACAGGCTTTTTAGTTTTCGGTTTAGTTCTGCTTTGACAGTAATGACGTCAGGAGTAGGGCCTTTTTGGGCGCCCTCATCAGACTCGTTTGCCAATCTGAGCGGTTACTTCGCCGTGTCCGCTGGGAACAGTGGGAGCAAGTGATCGACGATCGCCTTGATTGGAAGGTTGATTGATTTTTTGTTGTGAGCGGTGGCGACGGCCACCAGATTAAGCTCCGGAAAAATCGACATGTACTGCCCACCTGCTCCGATTCCGCTGAAAAAATTTATCTCGGGTTGAGAACTTCCAATGCTGCGGTTGTGGAAGAAGTAGAAATAGCCGGCCCCTTTGTTGGGATCCATCACTTGAGCAATGTAGTCTTGGGAAAATAGTTGTTCCCCGTCGTGTGAGCCGCCTTTTAAAACGGCAATACCAAGTTTGACCAGGCTCCGTGAGGTGAAACTGCTTCCTGCTCCGCATTTGGGAATCCCACAGCTTTGGTTTTCCCAAACGTAACTGAGTTTAAGTTTATCGGCGATTTCATTCTTGATAAATTTTTGCACGTTGGAATTAGTTTTAATGTCAATCAGCATCATGATCATCGAGGGATCGACACCGGAGTATTTGTAGGTTTTACTCGCCTCAGAAATGGGGGCAGTTATTTCGAATAGTTTTTGAAAGTACGCCTGTTTTTTAAAGTCTGCTCCAAGTGTGTTGACCGCTTTTGGGTCTTCAAACCGAAGCCCTGATTTCATCATCAATGCGTCGCGGAGTGTAATCGATTCAACGCCTGATTGAATCTTGGTGCGATCAATTTCTGGCATGAAATCAATGATGGGTTGATCGAGGTCAGTCATCTTGAAAATCCCCAACTGAATTGCTCTGGCAAGCGTGAGTGAGGTTAACGTTTTCGTGACCGACATTGCGTAATGCGGTGCGTCGACGCGTCCGTGACGGTTGTACATCTCAAATACTAGTTTGCCGTCTTTCCAAATAAGTATGCTGTCCAGGTCTTGGTAGTTGCCGGCTTGATCAGCGGTAACCAGCGCCTTCACGGCTGATTTGGTGAAGGGGTGATCCAGTTTGCCGACCTCGAGGCCATCGTTAAGATTGAGTGGCGCGACGCTGACGTAGGCTTTTTCTAAATCGGGAAGTTTTTTTTGCGCTTGAAATGTCTGTTTTTCGGCAGGGAATTCTTTTGAAAGTCTCGGGATGTCATCCTGCTGTGCCGCCTTATTTACAGTGGTTGGCGGCTGCCTTTTTTTTTCTCGTGGCGGTTGAGGTTCAGTTGAAGTTTCGCGACTAGGGCAACGGCCATCGGTTATAAATGGCGAGGCTGGTAGTCCCTCAAGATTGATTAGGCTGATTTTTGGATCGGGATTCGGCTTCCTAAATAAGTAGCGGACGTGAACGGGATTGGAAACCGACGGAGAAGAAACCACAACCGAGTCATTGACAATTCTGGCATCGGCGTCGAAGTACTTTCCATCGGCCCCGGAAATTTCAAAATAGTTGAGTTGGTCTCCCCCTTCGGCATTCGCAAGACCACTTCCGATGTGGTCAAAGGTAAGCGTTGCTTGCTGGTTGCTGATGGAGACATTTTTTAAAAGAGGCCCGGAAAAAACAATGTCCGTTTTGCCATAGTCCTTTGCGAGTGCCCAGAGAGACAGTCGTTCTCCGGCGTGGCGTTTCTCAACTGGGTGTAAGCTGGGGCCGTGATCATAAAAAACTGCCATTCCAGTGTTCACGCTTTGATCCAGTGCCCGCCGCATTCCGTCTCGCAACCAGGGCCACTCATTACTGGTTTGGCTCGAACGATTGGTGGTCGGTTTGGCTTGAGTTGGAACTTGCACATAATAGAACGGAAAATCGCGGACATCCGTTTTTGCAGATTTTGCCCAGATTTCCCGCCATGTTTGGATTAAAAAAGGAAGTAGTTCTTTATATTCCCAGCCAGTAAACGCTTTTGCATTTCGCTCGCCTTGGTACCAAACGACACCCCGAAAAGCGAAAGGGATAATTGGGCTAATTTTGTCCTCAAATTGGACACCGGGGTTTCGGTTTTCCTGTTCGTCATTCCAGTCAGCGGGAATGTTGAGACGCTTTCGAATTACTTCCGATTGCATCTTGGGGAGCCACGCCTGAATCGGTGTTCCGGAGTTGTAACGAAGGATCAAGCCGATCGGAATATCTAGTTTTTGGTAAAGTTCGTATCCAAAATAGAATCCAACTCGAGAAATGGAACGTTGTGATCTTTCATTAATGCCCTCCCAGCCTCGTGGAGTTGAAACTCGAAATCTGGAAAGATCAGAATTGAGGATCTCGGCTGGAATGAATCGGTTCTTGTTTGGATTGAAGGAATCCGCCATATTTGATTGCCCGCTGCAGAGCCACACCTCCCCAACCAAGACGTCATTTAAGATCAATTCATTTAAGCCCTTTACCGTCAGTCTGCTTCCTTTTGAGGACGTGGAGAGCGGTTTTAGCTTGATCATCCACTTGCCGTTTTCGCCGGCGGTTGTCGAGTGTTGTTGTCCCGCAAATTGAACAGTCACTGCTTCACCTGGATCGGCTGTGCCCCAAATGGGAACTGGCAGATTACGCTGCAAAACCATTCCCTCACTGAACACATCGGGTAGAACAATGTCAGCGGATGCGGTCGTTGGAATGCAGGCGCACGCTAAAAACAACACAGCGCAGGCAAATTTGCCGATGCTTCTATTGTGAAAGACATTCAGGGGATTTTTATTCATCTTCGTTCCGTGGAAAAACGTTTGCCCAGTGGTGTTGGAGTTTAATGGTATGCAGATGCAAACTAGATGTTTTGAGCTGTGAGATAATTGGATAAAAGCTCAAAAGTTTTTGGTGTGTCAAGCGTTGCTTTCCCGAATCCTGGGTTCGCACCTGCAGCAACCGCAGCGTCCTGAGCTTCCTGGTAATCGGAAATGATCATTGTAGGTGTGCTCTCGGTCTGCGGATTGGATTTAAGCTCATGAAGGATGGCCATTCCTTCAGACCGGTCCAGGTCCATTAGTCGATTAATCAAGATTAGATCGTATGGTTGATCGAGAGCGCTCTGAATTGCGTCGTCGAATAAGTCAGCTCGATGGATTTCAATGTTGTAAATTTTTGAGAGGACGAAACTGATCCGTTGGAAGTCAAAATCGCATTGGCCAACAATTAGTAATTTTTGCATGAGCTTGCCGATGTGTGGTCTGAGAAAAAAAGAGATTTGCCTGATTTGCGGCGGAGTGTACCAATTGGCACGGAGTCAATCGTGGTGGGTGACTCCAACTCAAACTGTGCAGATGGTAATACCTTGTTTGAGCGACTCTAGCGGGTTGGAGCGTGAAGGTATAAATTCCTGCCCGACAAAGCCAGTGTAGCCGGTATCCCGAATTGCCCGCATGATCGCAGGATAAAAAAGCTCCTGTGATTCGTCGATCTCATTTCGTCCGGGGACTCCACCAGTGTGGTAATGGCTAATGTAACGATGCGATTTCGTAATGGTGCCAATGACATCGCCTTCCATGACTTGCATGTGATAGATGTCATAGAGCAGTTTGAAATTATCGCTCTCAATGAGATCGCATAATGCGATTCCCCAGGCACTGCGATCGCACATATAGTCTTCGTGGTCAATCTTGCTGTTCAGCAATTCCATTGTTAGCGTGACGCCCAGTTTTTCACAAAGCGGTAAGATTCGTTTTAAGCCATCGGCGCAATGTTGAAGGCCTTCTTCGTCACTCATCCCGTCTCGATTGCCAGAAAAACAAATTACATTCTTGGCCCCTGCGTGAAAGGCGTCTGTGATTTGTTCACGATAGGCGGCTTCAAGAACGTCGTGGTATTGTGGGCGATTCCAAGCGAGAGGGATTCCACCAACCTCTTTCCCGTCAGCGGCCATGGCAGTCGGGAACGTGACCATCGCACATTGCATGTCAAACTGATGAAGGGTGCCAATTTGTTGCGGCGTCAGTAATTCAACCGATTGAAGTCCAAATTGCTTTCCTTCACGGCAGAGATCTTCGAGCGGCAAGGAGTCATAGCACCATTGGCAAACCGAGTGGCGGATATAATTTGCATCGCGGGTACTCGCTGGTTCATCAGACTCTAATCTTGCAGCGATAGGTGAGATGAAACATTCCGCTGATTTTAATTCGTTATGCATGGCTCTATTTGGATCTCGAAATGAAGTTAGGGTGAGGGCGATTCCGATTGGGAATCGGGCGGAAGCTTTTTGAGCACCGGGCGGCGATTTCGTCGTGTTTTCTTTGGGACAAGTTCCCGCATGGATTCAAGCTTTCCAAAACAAAGGAGGCGATCCTCTGGTTCTAGCGTCCGATCCGATCTGGGGTTGGGAATAACCTTTCCGTCACGATACAGCGTCAGTGCATTAATGTCACGATCCTCGAAGCCCGAGGCATTGATTCCTTGACCAATATACTTAGAACCGTCAGGAATGTGTATTTCGGTAACTCCATAACCACGGCTGACGGTTAGTCGCTGTCTCAGGTCAATTTCGGGAAAGTCGACTTGCGCGGCGATATAGTCAATGATGGCGCCGGCGATGTCTAGCTGCAAGCAATTCTCGATCCCTTCGAGCCCCGGAGATGAATTGATCTCTAGGATTTGAGGCCCGTCGGCTCCTTCGAGCATGTCGACCCCAGCGACGCGGAGGCCAAGGATCTGGGTCGCACGGACCGCCGTTTCGCAATAGTTTTCGTCGAGGATTACTCGTTCGGTTTTAGCGCCTCGGTGGACGTTACTTCTGAATTCTTGCCCCTGGGCAACCCGTCGCATGGCTCCGATCACCTGATCGCCTACTACAAATGCACGAATGTCTCTTCCCTTACTTTCGGAGACGAACTTTTGAATGAGGACGCTTTGCTTCTGGCTTTGCAACAGTTCAATGATACCCTCTGCTGATTGCTGGGTTTCTGCGAGGAGGACTCCAATTCCCTGTGTGCCTTCGAGGAGTTTAATAATAACGGGAGCTCCGCCAACCCTTTCGATCGCCGGGAGAACATCTTTTTTATCTCGCACGAAAGTTGTTTCGGGGATGCCAATTTGATGTCGGCTCAGAATTTGGAGGCATCTCAATTTATCTCGAGAATTTGTCACTCCAGCTGCGGTGTTGGTACAGAAAATATCCATCTGCTCAAACTGACGCAGGACTGCTGTGCCAAAGTAGGTAATCGAGGCACCAATTCTCGGGAGTACTGCATCGTAATCAGAGATTGGTTTTTGACGATAAAAAAGAGCTGGATTGCCTGCTGCGACGTCGATTGAAAACTTAAGCGTGTTGAGGACCTTGCAGGCATGCCCGCGATTGGTTGCGGCCTCGACTAGCCGGCGGGTGGAATAGCAATTCGGACTGGTGGAAAGGATACCTAATTTCATAGTTAGCTCTTGTTAGTTTTCTTTTTTCGCTTGGGCTTACCACCATAAAATGATCGTCCTGCATCGACGATGAATTTGCCGCGAAATGCCTCTCGACCGAGTAACATTCGAAATCCCATTTCTGAGCGATTCGCAAGCGTCAATTCAACCGGCCAAACTTCACCAAGTAAAGACACCACGCTTGAAATCACCGGACGATTCGTTGTTTTCCCCGACGAGCTTCTTACGAGTCGAAACTCTTCGATTTTTGCCTGTGCTGAAACAAACCGTTCAGGGAAACGATGATAGGGGTGTATTTTGAATCGAGCGTATGGCAGTCCATCCAGTTCGAATTCCTCAACGTCCGTTGCGTGCAGCGATGAGGAGCGCGCTCCGGTATCAACTTTTGCTTTAATTCGTTTGATTCCGAGGTCTGGCAGGCCGACCCATTCGCGCCAGCCAATAATCGGTAAATTGGTTTGAGGGTTCACGTTAATTCAGTTTCTTCAGAGGCATTGAAAAGCTGCATAAATACTAGTCTTTTTTATGTTTTTTTCGACCATCATTTACGGATTCCATCAATCTGACTCAGGGAATTTTCTGCGAATTCTAAGTTTATTAATAAAATGAGGGGGTCTGATTCACAAGGCTCCGGAATGGTAAACTGTCGGCGGAAAGATGGTGTGCCGGTTTCCTGGTGTCCGCTTCGCTAAAGGGGTGGTAGTGTCGGTTTTATTTGAAGGCAAGTGAAAATGATCAAGCGGATTTTGATTGCTGGTGGTGCTGGTTTTTTAGGATCTCATTTGTGTGAGCGTCTGGTAGAAGACGGGCACGATGTTATTTGCCTCGATAATTTTTTTACTAGCCAAAAATCCAATGTTGCTCATTTATTGAATCGAGCTAATTTCGAGCTCATTCGTCACGACGTCGTGGACCCAATTCTGTTGGAGGTCGATGAGATTTACAATCTCGCATGCCCTGCCGCGCCGGGGCACTATCAATACAACCCGATTAAGACGATGAAGATATCGATCCTCGGTTCGATTAATTTGCTCGGAATGGCAAAGCGTTGCAATGCAAAAATTTTCCAAGCTTCGACGAGTGAAGTTTACGGTGATCCAGAAGTTCATCCGCAACCGGAATCCTACCGAGGTTGCGTAAACCCGATTGGTTTGCGAGCTTGTTATGATGAAGGGAAGCGAGCGGCTGAAACGCTTTTCTTCGATTATCATCGAATGAATAAGACGAATATTCGGGTTGCTAGAATCTTTAATACGTACGGCCCACGAATGCATCCCTTCGACGGTCGCGTGGTGAGCAACTTTATCAGACAGGCGTTAAGCGGTCAGGATATCACGATTTTTGGAGATGGAAATCAAACTCGTTCCTTCTGTTACCGGGACGATTTGGTCGAAGGCTTCATTCGTCTAATGGAAGCGCCTAATGAAGTTGTAGGTCCTATCAATCTTGGCAATCCGGGCGAGTACACCATCAAGCAATTGGCCGAACTTACCATCGAAATGGTTGGTAACGACAATAAGATTATTTATGAACCGCTTCCACCGGACGATCCGACCCGGCGGCAACCGGACATCACGTTGGCTCGTAAATATTTAGACTGGGAGCCCACCGTTTCCCTCCGAGACGGTCTGTCCAAAACCATCGAGTGGTTCAAGACGATTAATGCGGACGACTACCGACCGCCAACTCCTAACTTTTGATTTGCTCGGATAGTTTGAGTTGCAATCGCTTGATTTGACTTTTAAACAAAAACAATTAGAGGATCGACGATGTTAAATCAGTGGGATCGAGTCCAATTCGCAGGAATTTTCAATTCTGCAATTCTGAAGATTGTTTGCTTCGCTGGTTTGACCTTATTGGCAGGATATTTACCTGCCGATGATTGGACTCAATGGCGGGGGAACAACCGCGATGGAGTATGGCATGAAACTGGTGTAATTACTTCGTTTGAAAAATCAGATTTAGAGCCTCGCTGGCGGAGGCCAATTGGGACAGGTTATTCCAGTCCGACTGTTGCCAAAGGCAAGGTCTTGTTGATGGACTTTGATGAAGCCAAGCAAGATGAATCGGTTCGATGTTTTGACGTAAAAACTGGAGATGCGCTTTGGAGTCACACTTACCATTCTGAATACCGAATCAGTTATACCGCTGGTCCCAGAGCTGCCGTCACAATTGTTGGAGATCGAGCGTTTTGTCTAGGTGCGATGGGGCGATTGCATTGCCTCAATCTTAATGACGGGACTGTCTTGTGGGAGAAAGATCTGGACAGCATCTATCGGGTATCTGCTGACCGCCGAATGCCAATCTGGGGGATCGCTTCGAGTCCGATTGCCGTTGGGGAAAATTTAATCATTCAACTTGGAGCAAAAGAGGCCTCGGTCGTGGCTTTTAATCAAGAGACGGGTGACGAGGTTTGGCGGTCGTTGAAAGATCGCGGGCAATACTCCTCGCCGGTGCTCGTCAAGCAAAATGGAACGGACGTTTTGGTTTGCTGGACGGGAGATGGGGTTGCCGGTTTGAACCCGGGCACTGGGATTCCTTATTGGCAACATCCTTTCAAACCGACGCGAATGCCGATCGGAGTTGCGACACCGGTCGTCAATGGAAATAAAATTTTCCTGACCTCTTTTTATGACGGGGCAATGATGCTTGAGATGTCAGAGACATCGATGGAAGTGAAGCAACTGTGGCATTTGATTGGCCCCAATGAGAGGAAAACTGCAGCTCTGCATTCGATTATCAGTACGCCAATCTGGATCGGTGACTACATCTACGGTGTGGATAGTTATGGCGAGCTTCGCTGTCTTAGAGCCAGCGATGGGGAGCGGGTTTGGGAAGACTTAACCGCGGTGGAACGTCAGCGTTGGGCGACGATTCATTTTGTTGCCAATGGTTCCAATACTTGGATGCTTAATGAGCAGGGTGAGCTGATGATTGGGAAACTTACGCGAGATGGGCTTGAAGTCACTTCACGTGAAACCATTTTGACGCCAGATCAAATGAGAACTCCTAACCGGAAAGGCGGGGTGTGTTGGTCTCATCCGGCGTTTTCAAATCGATGCGTTTTTCTTCGCAATGATCGTGAGTTGATTTGTATTGACCTTGCTGCTCAAGAAAAGTAGCCGGTTGAGTTTGCGAATAGGTACTAATAAAGGAGTTGGGTTTGCCGGATCAATCGACTGTTTATGACTGCATCGTAGTTGGCTATGGCGGTGTGGGTAGTGCGTCACTGATGGCGGCTGCTCAAAAAGGGTGGAATGTACTGGGGATCGATCGCTTTGGTCCGGCTCATGATCGTGGCAGCTCTCACGGGCAGACCCGCATTATCCGCCGTGCTTATTTTGAGCACCCTAACTACGTCCCCCTGGCTAATCGAGCCTTCGAGATGTGGGACGATCTCAACAAGCGTCATCGCACGTCGCCTGACAAGAAGGAACTGCTGACTCAGACGGGTTTGCTTCAGATGGGGCGTAAAGATAGTGAGCTAATTCAGGGAGTGGTTGCCAGTGCTCAGGCTCATGATTTGAAAATTGAGCATTTTACGCCGGATGAAATTCGCCAGCGATTGCCATTGTTTAAAATTCCCGACCATTATGTTGGCGTTTTTGAACCCGGCGCAGCTTTTCTGAGGGTGGAGCTTTGTGTGGCGGCAATGATTCAGCAGGCCGTCAAGAACGGAGCTGAACTAAAATCAAATCACTGTGTCGAACATTGGGATGTTGATGAGCAGGGTTTGGTAACGGTAGAAACTGACCGTGGGATTTATCGAGCTCGGCGGCTCGTGATTGCGGCTGGAGGTTGGAGTGAGCCGTTGCTAGGTGATTTAGATTTGGGGCTTCAGCTTCTTCACAAACAACAGCAGTGGTTTCAGTTGGATCGGGTTGACCAAAAATTGGAAAGTCAGTTCCCCTGTTTTCTTCTTGAGGAGGATAACGGCGACTGTTTTTATGGTTTTCCCGAAATTGACTATTTGGGGATGAAGGTTTGCGAGCACACGGGTGGAGTTCCGGTAAATTGCCCGGCTGATGTCGATCGAGGATTGGATGAGGCTCAATTAATGCGGACTCGCCAATTCATGAGGGATCATTGTAATTATGGTAAAAGCCGATTGGTGCACCATAGTGCCTGCGTTTATACAATGTCTCCTGACGGTCATTTTTTCGTTGATCGGTATCCTGGTTTTTCCAATGTCGTATTCGCAGCAGGTCTGTCCGGCCATGGATTTAAATTTGCCCCCGTGTTGGGGAGTTATCTCGTCGATTTGCTGGAAGGGAATCAGACGTCCGAATTTGATTTTCTGAAGATTGGGAGCCGTGCCAGCAAAGGTGGCTAGGTTTTGGGATTTGTTGAATTGAAGAGCGCGAGTAGTATCATGCCAATGGTTCGGAGCCGCGAGTAAGCATCGTTTGTTGTTTTGAATTCATGTCGTCCGAATTTTATTTCGGGTTGGCGAGTCAATAGAATTTACTAGATTCAGGATTGGGGTTTTCGTGTCGAAGGATCGGAATGTCGATGTAGTGGTGATTGGCTCGGGCCCCGGTGGAGAGGGGGCTGCGATGCAGCTAGCCAAAGCTGGAAAGCGTGTTCTGTTGGTTGAGCGATACGACCGGATTGGTGGAGGTTGTACTCACTGGGGAACGATACCGAGTAAGGCTTTGCGGTATTCTATTAACCGTTTGACTGAGGCGCTCAACAATCCGCTGTTCCAAGAGTGTGGGGTCAATGTAAAACCGAGTGTTGCCGAGTTAACGCGGGCTGCGAAGGAAGTGATTTCAAGCCAGGAAACGATGCGTCGCAATTTCTACACTCGCAATGACGTTGAAGTGGCATTTGGACATGCTCGATTTGAAGATGCCAACACGATTTCGATCAACGAGGAAGATCGGGTTACTACCGAGAATGTTGTGATTGCGGTTGGCTCACGCCCCTATCATCCCGAGGGAGTGGATTTTTCTCATCCCCGGATTTTTGACAGTGACACCATACTTAAGTTGGATCATAAACCGCATTCCATTACAGTTTTGGGCGCCGGTGTGATCGGCTGTGAGTACGCTTCGATGTTTCGCAACCTGTCAATCAAAATAAATCTCGTAAATAGTCGTAGTGAATTACTTGATTTTCTGGATGATGAAATCAGTGATGCCTTGAGTTATCACATGCGTGAACATGGTGTGGTCATTCGTCACAACGAGAGTTTCGAAAAAATTGAAGCGTTGGACGATGGAGTGATTGCTCACATGAAGAGCGGAAAGCACTTCAAAACCGATATTCTGTTGTGGGCTACAGGTAGAACCGGAAACACTCAGGATTTGGGATTAGGAAAGATAGGTCTGGTGGCTGACAGTCGCGGTTATCTTGAGGTCGATGATTGTTTTCAGACGGCTTGTGAAAATGTATTTGCCGTTGGAGATGTTATCGGATTTCCTTCGCTCGCAAGTGCGGCTTACACCCAGGGTCGAGCAGCTGGGATGCGCATTCTTGGGATGGACGAAGCTCAGTGTAAGTTGGCCAGTGAAATTCCGTCGGGGATTTATACGAGTCCCGAAATTAGTTGCATTGGGAAAACAGAAAAAGAGTTGACGGAAGAAAAAGTGCCTTATGAGATTGGAGTCGCTAATTTCAAGAGTTTAGCGCGTGCCCAAATTTTGAATCAGCGAGTGGGGATGCTGAAGCTCCTGTTCAACCGAGATACCCTTGAAATTCTTGGGATTCACTGTTTTGGAGCAAGCGCTTCCGAGATTATTCATATTGGTCAGGCAATTATGAATCAGAAAGATGGCGCTAATACAATTAAATATTTTACTGAAACGACATTCAATTACCCAACGATGGCGGAAGCCTATCGCGTTGCCGCGCTCAATGGATTGAATCGATTGTTTTGAGGATTGGGTTTTTCGAACGTAAAAAAAGCCTCTCGTGAATCGAGAGGCTTTTGCTTGTTGTGAGGTAGACTTTTTACTTAGTTGGCGCAGTGAAATCTGTTTCTTTTCGCAACCTCAGTTTGGAATGTGAAGCCCGGATGATTGGTGGTAAGGGCTGGATCTTTCTTTTTGTTGTCGCTGGCTCAATGACCGTTGCCGTTTTATCGGCGGTCGATGCGGGTTCGCTAGTCTTGGCGACGGACCACTTGTAAGAACAAGTTGGGCATTCGTAAGTTTCTTTCTTCAACACCTTAATTGTCTTCGACTTGGAAGTGGTGGGGGGATTGCATTTGTGCCAAGGCATGCGGACGGCAGGAACGCAAATGACTTTTTCCTCGACCTTGAAACAGGTTTTCTTTTCTGTGGATGGTTTGACCTCCAACAAGCAGTCTTCACAGGCACATTCTGGACAAGCGACGCGAGAGGATTTTCGTAATCCAATTCTTTTGAGTCCACAGCTCGCGTCATCGCATCCACATTCGGTCGTGGTAAGCTCGACCTCTTGAGCGCTGCTTAGGTTTATGGAGAGGTTTGCGCTGAGGGTCACTGATACTGCGATTGCTAAAGCAGTGCAGGTTTTTATTCCGTATGTCATTGTTCCGTATGTCATTATATTCACTTGTGTCTTTTAGGGATTAATCTGTCGGTTCGGAAGCGCGGTGTGGTCAATTAAAAATCGACCATTAGTCGGACACCAGCAATTTGGTAGTTCCCTTGTCCGGCCGCTTGAGCACCAGAGTGAATGTCGCCGAGAATATAATTGAACTGCATTCTGGCGTGAGAGTTCCAGTACCAATTCATGCCAAAGGTGTATGAATCAGCATCGCCCCCGAGGACGTTGTCGTCATTGAGATCTGCGTGCGAATAACGGAAGGCGACTTCCCAGGCACCCAAGCCTTTTTGGCGGCAGCCATCACAATCTCGCACCATAAAGAAATTTTCAAATGGCTTTAACCGTCCGAGCGTGCCAGTTTTACGATCCCAAGGGTGGTGCTCTCCAGTTAACACATAGGCGACTTGTGTGTAGAGTCCGTTGAAAGTGACGTTCGGGCCAAATGCCGGGCGTCGTTCAACCTTGGTTTGAAGGTACTCAGATGTCCAACTGAAGGCGCCAATGTTAACAACCGATTCCACTCCAAAGACGGAGTTTCTGTCGGCGCCCGCGATTCTATCTGTGTTTAGCCAGCGACTGTTGGTGCGTGCTTCTGGGCGTGTGCGATAACGGGCCTGATTGTTAGTAGGCGAGTTGCCATCGGGAACCCCAAAAGAGGTGCTGGCTGCGAGATGAATATAGCCGCGTCCTCCCGAGGCTTCGTCGTACCAAGCGGTTCTTGCTAATCGGCTCGCAAATTCAGGTTGATAGTGATCGCCGATGTAACCGGATTTGCTCTGCGTCAGCTCTTGGTTCCAGACTCCAAATCGCCAGTTCCATCCCAAATCATCGGAGTAGCCGTTACTTGAAATTCCCATTCTTCGAGCATCCTGGTTAATTGCTTCGACGATGAACGGACGTTCGATGAAAATGTTGTAACGACTACTGTTCAAATGGTCTAATCCGTAAGGCCGCTTTTGATTTCCAATTAAAACAGTTCTGAATAAGGGCAGCTCTTTGAAGCCAATGAAGGCGTCGCGGTAGGAAGTTGCCACGCCTCCCGCAAATTCCCATTCAAATTTGTAGAGCATGTTGTCATTGAGATCCCCCGATACTCCGAGCCGCATTCGGCGGAAATTAAAACGGTCCTGTGGATTGCCACCGGCTTCCAAGGGGAACAGTGTCTCGTCAACATTTGGGAATGCCCAATAGTCAGTATGAATTCGACCAAAGAGTTTGAGTTTAGGACTCTTGTGGCCATGAACTACGTACCCCGGAGCGGCTGATTCTAATTTGTCGATCGAGTCCTCTTGAGCACTCAGTGTATCCTCAAAAAAGGAGAGACGCTTTCCTAAGGTGCTCTGTTCATCCAGGGGTGACGGGTCAGTTTTTAACTTGTTGGCGACGTCGACTTCAAGTTCTCTCAGACGAGCCTCAAGCATTTCAATTTTCTTGGTTGCTTCATCCTCTTGTTGGCTAACGAAACTGTAGGCGGCACTCGAAGTTGTGAGCCCTGAGGTGGCGGTTTGCTGGACCGGGACGGTCTGCCCAGTCAAGAAGTTGCAAAATCCACAGACAACCAAAAGTGTTGAGATAGAAAATTTCGCTAGCATCAGTCTTATTCCGTCGAGCAAAGGTATAGTTGGATACTTGCATAATCGGAATGAAGCTCATTAATTACGTAGACATAATTACCATCAAAAACAAATTTTTTGAAATCTTAAAATAAGTTCCCCAGGTCCTCCTCGAAATAACCGTTAAATTTTACCTAGCTTTCGTAACGGTCAAAATGTCGTAACTCTCCCTGCGGCCTGCTTGGAGCTTGGTTCGTTCCGCAGAGGTAAGATCAACGCTTGATTCTGGCCACACTTTGGTGGTGTTATTTATCGCGAAGGATTTCTGCGGTGCGCTGTGCGATCAGTTCAATCGATTGTTCGGAGAGGTGCAAACTACCTTGAGTAGAGGCTTCGGAAGCAGGAGGAACTTGAGAAGGATTGGCAGCACTCGGGTGACTGGCAAATGCAGTTTGTTCTATTTCAGATTGTGTCCAAGACGATTTAAACGAAGCGAAGTCAGCAATGTTTTCTTTTGCATCAACTGACTCTGAGCGGGGATCAGAAAATCCCCAGTCCTTTCTCATCGCGAGTAACTCGCGACCTTTTTGAAGGGGCAGATATTTAATACCGCCCAGTTGTTTGGCAAGAATCAGGATTCGGCAATAGGCATCCAGTATTTCCGTGAGCCAGTAAGCAGTCTCAAGATCCGATTCGTAACTGACCGTGCCATGGTTTGCTAAGACGATAATGTTTGTTCTGTCAACAAACGGAAGAATCGTATCGGCAAAATTTTGACTGCCAGGAGTTTCATAGGCGGAAATTGGAATCTCGCCCAGGAAAATATCCGGCTCGGGTAGAACGCAATTGGGAATAGGTTCGTGGGCGACTGCGAATGCGGTTGCATGAGGCGGGTGGCAATGGACGATGCTGTTAATGTCGTCTCGGTGTTTGTAGATCTCGATGTGGAGCAAAACTTCACTAGTTCGTTTGAGTTTGCCGTCGATTTGTTGCCCGGACATGTCAACGGTGCAAATGTCATCAGGAGTCATGAAGCCTTTGCAGTGCCGAGTCGGAGTGCATAAGACCCGATTTTGATCGATTCGAATCGAGATATTTCCTTCGTTGGCGGCGGCAAAGTCTTTGGCATAGATGCGTTTGCCGATGTCACAGATGAGTTGCTTTTTTGCTTCAATATCAATCATTAAAGTCGTCGCCTATTGTGGAAAGAAAATTGAGCTTTAGTGAGGCAGTTAAAGAACAGCTGCGAGCGTTGAGTTGCAATTGAATGGGAGCTACCGTTTCGAGATTTCGACACAACGATCTTTAATCACAACGTTGCCTTCAAGGATCGCGTTGATGACTGCTGGATACACTTGGCATTCCTTTTCAAAAATACGCATGGCCAGTGTTTTTGCAGTATCTGTTGTTTTGACCGGAACTGTTTCCTGCGCGATAATTGGGCCGTGATCGTATTGGTCGTCAACATAATGGACACTACAACCGCTCAGCTTGCACCCGTAATCGAGCACAGCTTGGTGAACCTTTTGTCCGTAAAATCCCTTGCCGCAAAAAGCGGGGATCAAACTCGGATGAATATTGATGACTCGATTTTCGTAGGCAGGGGGGATGGTCAGCCGACGAAGGAATCCCCCCATTACGACCAAATCGATATTCGCGGATTGGATCGCTGAAAAAATTGCATCGCTGAAATCCGTAACGTTGTCGAATTCTTTGTGGCTGACAACCAAGTGAGGGATGTTGGCTTCGGAAGCGTACGCCAATCCACCCGCAACCGGATTGTTTGAGATCACCATTTCAATTTGTGCGTTGAGCTTTTGCTCATGCCGCCATTGAATTAAGTTCTTCAGGGTCGTTCCGCCGCCGGAAATTAACACTGCAATTTTATTGCCATCAGGCATCAACGTCCTCCGTCACCTTGATGAAAATTTGTAGTTGGCCATCGCCAACGTTGCACTCTTTTGCATCAGATACATCTGACGGTTCTTCAACGCCCAAACGAGCGGCGAGCGTCTCGCCTTTTAGATACGCGGTGTTTTCTAAAATTGCCTGTTTCAGTTCCTCCGAGTCGGTGACGAGATTCAACTCGATGCGATCGGATCGTTCGAGATCGAGTTCCTTACGTCGATCCTGAACAAGACGATTGACATCCCGAGCGAGTCCCGAGCGGATTAACTCCGGTGTTAATTCTGTGGCAAGGACGATTACGGCTTGAGGCCCCTGTGCCGCAGCCCAGCCGTCATTTGCCTGAAGCCGGACTTCAACATCGTCTTGGTCGAGTGCAATCACCTGATCTTCAATGGTGAGTGAGGACTGTCGTGTTTGGGTCAGTTCGGCGAGCATGGCTGCACCGTCTGCCGCCTGAAATGCCGCTTTGAGCTTGGGCATTAATTTGCCAACGCGTGGCCCAAGGCGTTTGAAATTTGGAACGACTTGGTAGGTGACAAATTCACCTGCATCGGTCGTATAGGTCACCTGATTAACATTGAGCTCTGTTTTTAGCAATTCGTCGTGTGTTTCAAGCCACGCTTGGTCGTGGGGTTCATTGAGGACGACCGTTACCCCTGAGAGTGGTTGCCTAACTTTTAATTGAGCATTCATTCGAGCGGAGAGACCCGATGAGGCGATTTCACGAAGCAGTCCCATTCGACGAGATAGGTCTTCATCGATCATCGCTGGGTCAGGTGTTGGGAAATCACACAGATGAACGCTCTCAGTAGCACGCCCCTCAAACACACTGCTGAGGTTTTGCCAAATGGTTTCAGCCATAAATGGAACAAATGGTGCGACCATTTTCGCGGTGGTCGTTAGGCACTCGTAGAGCGTCCAGTAGGCGTCGAGTTTCTCCGGAGCTGACTTGTCTTTGGACCAAAATCGATCCCGGCTCCGTCGGACGTACCAATTGCTCAGGGCGTCAACAAAAGCGGTAATCTGAGTGCAGGCTCGGTAGTTGTCATACTGGTCCATGGACTCAATGACGACGGACAGAGTGCGGTGGAGTTCGCTTAAAATCCAGCGATCCAGTTCACTTCTTTGGTCAACTGGTCGATAGCCTTGGCCATCAGAGAAGTTGTCTGCTGCTAGTTGGTCGGGATTGGTGAGTGAGGCAGGTGAGAATCCGTCGAGATTGGCATACTGGATGAAAAATCCGTTGTAGACGTTCCAAAGCCTCAATAAGAACTCAGGAATACTCTCTTTGATCTGTCGTTCACTGTATTGGATTGAAGTCCACGGTGGTTGTTTCGCGAAGAAATACCAGCGTAATGCATCGGCTCCGTACTGGTCAAAAATTTCCTGAGGTGCCCGGTAGTTGCGTAAACTCTTGGACATCTTTCCGACGGTTTGTGTTGTTTTTGTCGGCGCTGCTTTTGCCTCTTCGGGCGTAAGGTAAATGTTTTTCTCTTTGTCCTGCCACCATTCCGAAAGCATCAAACCGAGCACGATGCAGTTCTTGAAGGGGTGTGGATAGGGGATCGCTTTGTGCGTCTCCGACGTTTGGTCACCAAAGAGTAAAGTGCTGATTGCTAATTGACTGTAGAACCAGCCGCGAGTCTGATCGAGGGCTTCGCTAATGAAGTCCGCCGGAAACTGGGATTCGAATTTTTCTTTTCCTTGATGCGGATAGCCCCACTGAGCGAACGGCATTGCTCCGCTGTCGTACCAGCAATCGATCACTTCCGGAACGCGATGCATTCGCGCCCCTTCTGCGAATGGCGAGTCATAGGAAATGTGGTCGATGTAGGGTTTGTGAACTTTGAGGTCATCGGGGAGTTCTGGATTGGCTGCCTTGGCTGCTTCCCAGACCTCCATCCCGGTTGCTCCCGGTTTTAATGTCAGTTCGTCCCAACTGCCGACCGCTTCAAATTTTCCAGTGCTTTCGCACGTCCAGATTGGCAGCGGGGTTCCCCAGTATCGTTCTCTTGAAAGTGCCCAGTCGACATTTGACTCGAGGAAATTACCGAATCTTCCGTCCTTAATGTGTTCCGGTTGCCAGTTGATCTCGCGATTGTTTGCGAGCATCTGATCTTTAAATTGAGTCGTCCGGATGAACCAGCTTTCCCGAGGGTACTGAATCAGCGGGTCATCATCGGCTCTCCAACAGAAGGGGTACTCGTGTTGGTACTGTTCTTGGTGGTAGAGCTTGCCATTATCTTTGACATGGCGGGTAATGGGCTTGTCTGCGTCTTTGACCCATTGTCCTTCGTAATCTGGTGCTTCGTCGGTGAACTTTCCGTTGGGGCCAACGGCGCAAATCATCTTGGGCCCCTGCCCTGGCTTGTACCGAGCCTGTTCGGCAACGAGTAGTTCGTAATCGACTTCACCGAAGGCTGGAGCTTCGTGAACCGCACCACTTCCACTATCCGTTGTCACGAAGTTCGCAGCGGTCACGCGCCAAGCGAGATGTTCTTCTGTTCCGTCTAGTAGTTCGCCAGTGAGATCAGCTTGAGTTTTGTAATAGTAATCGAATGGGGGGACGTAGCGTTCTCCGACGAGGTCCGATCCCATCTCGACTGATTTGACTTCGAGTTCACGTTTAACTTTCAAGCTCATCTTCTCGACGAGGTCTTTTGCAAACACGATGTTTTGATCCAGCTCCGCATCGTACACCGTCACGTATTCGATTTTCTCGTTGACTGCGGCAAATTGGTTACTCGGTAACGTCCAGGGAGTCGTCGTCCAGACGAGTAGGCTCGTATTCTCGCGATTGACTAATGGGAACAGCACATAGACCGAAGGGTCCATCACGGTTTTGTAACCCTGCCCGACTTCACCACTGCTAAGTGCGGTTCCACCTTGTGCCCACCACCAGATTATTTTGTGGCCTTTGTACAACAAGTCCCGGTCAAAGAGGTTTTTGAGTGACCACCAGACGGACTCGACGTAACTTTGGTGGTAGGTAACGTAAGCGTCATCCAGTTTCACCCAAAACCCAAGCCGCTCAGTGAGTTTTTCCCAATCCTGCATATACTGCCAAACTGATTGCTGGCATTTCTGGATAAAGGGTTCGACTCCGAACTCTTCAATCTCCTCTTTGGAGTGGATTCCCATTTCTTTGCAGACTTCGACCTCGACGGGAAGCCCGTGTGTATCCCACCCAGCTTTTCGTTCGCAATAAAAGCCACGCATCGTTTTGTAACGGGGAAACAGGTCTTTGATTGCTCTGGTTAGGCAATGACCGGGATGTGGTTTTCCGTTGGCAGTCGGCGGACCTTCGTAGAACACATAACGTGGTCCATCTGTCCGCTGTGCGAGAGATTTGTCATAGATTTCGCTCTCACGCCAAAAGTCTAAAATTGCCTCTTCTTGTTTGGGAAAACTAGGTTTGTTTTCAAAGGGGCGGAACATGCTGGAATCCTTCAGCGGAGTAGACATATCTCAAAGCTCGCGAGCGTATAAACAGTTCAACATTGAAAATAAAACGCGAATTCGATGGCAAGTTTTTTCAGGACGAGATTTCAAAAAAATATCGTTTTTGCCGAAGTTCCGCGCAAGATAGTATCCCCAAAGAAACGTCGTATGTAAATGACGGACTCTGCCAAAGCGAGTCGGGATAGACTGGTAAAATCAACGATCATCGAAAGGATTGTAATATTAGACCAATCCCAGCACCTTAATCGGGCGCCTGGCCCAATCTCTTGGTTAGCAGGCCAGGATTGACTGGCCACAGCAAGAAGTGGCTTCCTTAGTTTCGTACCGCGAATCTAAGTTAACGCTTCTTTTTATTCGAGTCTTTTTTGCTTTCCGCCGATTTTTTCGGAGGAGTCGCCGCTGGATTGGTAAGGTGACCAAATTCTTTGTCGAATTCGGTGCCGTACTGATCATCTGCAAGATCGTATTCGCCTTTGATTTCTTCTTCGAAATCGTCATCGAAATCTTCATCAAAGTCGTCTTCGTCGATCTCATCAATGATTTCGATTTCGAGATTATCAATTGGTTCGGCGGAAACATCCTCAATTGAATCGTCAACCGCATCGTCCTCGGACGTGGTTTGATCGTCGCCCGGAGTGTCCAGTGGATCTACAAGATCGTCATCTACCATTTTTTCTCTGCCTCGTTGTCATGTGAAATTGAAACTCGCTCAATTTCAGATCAATTATCACCGTTACTCATCGAATCGATAACGAAATCGACTGATTGCGTATCGCTAAAGGGTATGTGGACACGGACGGATGTCAACCGACATCGGGGAATGTTCGCAAAAATAGTCGAACAACCGGCGAGATTTGAGTTTTTGAGCTATTTGGGCCTTGGATATCTGGAAGACAGTCACTGCTTTTACCATGGCATCGTCGTTGCTGATTTAATTTGTATGGGGCGGCTTAAATGGTACGAATCGGAACGATCGTTGGTCAGTAATCTCAGGTCAGAATACGAGGCTGGGATTGATTCAGCGGAAACGCTAAGTGACCCCAGAGAGCATCGATTGAGCCTACAAGTCGTCGTTTGACAGGAAGATTGTGTACCTAACGAAAAACAGGGCCAGTAATCATTACTGGCCCTGTCCAACACGGGGTGAGAAAGTCGTTATGGTGTGACTTCCCGCCACGCCAAACGATAGGCCGGGTTTGAGGGGGAGTGAAACTCAATTCGTTTTATCCACTCTAACTTTGATAAAATAGAACGGTTAAACCGGTTTTAATGAAAGCTCAGATTCCAGCTG
>JAAEMV010000593.1 GCA_024225195.1 Planctomycetaceae bacterium
AATTGTTCGTGCTGTTTTGCCGGCCAACTTGCGTCTTTCGGATTCGGTTTCAGTCGTATCCACTCGGGCCACGCCTCGTTGCCGACGCCACCACTGACTTGATCCTGCCAGACCATCATGCCCAGTCGATCGCAGTGATAGTAATAACGACGCGGCTCGACTTTGATGTGCTTGCGGATCATGTTGAATCCGGCTTGCTTGAGCCACTCAATGTCAAACAGCATGGCTTCATCCGAGGGCGGTGTCAGCAATCCGTCAGGCCACCAACCCTGATCGAGCGGTCCCCAGTGAAAGATTGGTTTGCCGTTGAGTGTGAATCGCCAGTGGCCACTAGCATCCTTAACTTTGCCAACATCACGAATTCCAGCGTAGGAGGTAACCTTGTCGATGGCTTGCTCTTTTTCGTCCAGTAACTTGATGTCAATGTCGTAGAGATGCGGAGAGGAAGGAGTCCAAAGCTTCGCGTTGGGAACCGTGAGCTCGATCTCTTTACCGCCACGTGCGCGAGCGACAATCTGATTGCCATCTCTCACAACGACTTCGATTTTCCGTTTGGCTTTTGTTTGCGTTTGGACGGTGATTGAACCGCTTTTGGCGGATGTGCTGATCTTTAAGTCTTCAATGTGTTCTTCAGGGGCTTCTTCGAGCCAAACTGTTTGCCAAATCCCGGATACCTGCGTGTACCAAATACCACGTGCGTTAATGACTTGCTTGCCGCGGAGCTGAAACGCTTCCGTCGCATCTTCAACGCGGACAACTAGTTCGTTTTCGCCTTCCTGGATCTCC
>JAAEMV010000594.1 GCA_024225195.1 Planctomycetaceae bacterium
ACACAAACTGGCGACCGCAATGATGACCGTGGTGAAGATAACACGGACCTCGTACCAACCCCAGGTATTCATAAGCACGATTCCAATACCCAAAATGGCGCCCAGCACCGCAGAAACGACAAGTAAGTAAAGTAAAGGCTTTTTAAAACTGATCGAATCTGCCATGGTTCAGTTACTCCCTTAAAAACGAATCGCCTCCGACGATCTTAATTCACCCACTTGCGTGAAGAAAGCTGCGGATGAGTTTTAAAAAAACTGCATCACTAGGGAAGGCAATTCGCTACGACCTCCAATATGCATTCGCTAAAGAATAATGATGAAACGCTTTGATCGGTTTCATGAGGAAGCGTTTTACAATTCATTCTTTGCAAAACTCAAGCAATGAGCGCAAGAATCGCAGCCTACCCGTGCTATGCTCGCCGAATGACTAATGCAAAACCCCACATGTTCGCGTCATGCGTTCCAGCAAATAGCTTGGTTTTAAACAGGTAAGCAAAAATCCCGATTAAGTTTGCCCATTGGCATGAGCGAGTACGATTTGCGCCAGGAATATAGTTAAGTGCTTTCCAGAAACGAATCATAGCTGATGCTAACGAACATCTGTCTTTCGAAGGCAACCCACGAATTTTCAGGCACAAGCTAAGCATCGCCTACTTGTCTTTTGATTTGCTTAAATCTTGTTTCGGGTTGGCCGCGAAGAAATCAAAAATCCCATTAAAATGTTGCCATGCCACAAAGACGTGGCCACCATTTTTAACTTCTACGTATTTATGTTTCATCATTAGCTCCTCCATCTTCTCAACCCACTTCCGAGTTTCCTGGACAGACACTAAACGATCTCGGTCGCCCTGCACGACGTAAAACGGAATGTGCCTTGCGGCCGCAAGCCGACTACGATCTCCGTAAGCAGCGGGCGCAACCACCCCGATGGCTGCCCAGACTTTTGGATATTTCGTCGCAAGATGGATTGAACCACCTCCACCCATTGAGTGTCCAAATAGGTAGATCCGGTCATCATTAATTTTGAAATTTTGACGAGTTAACTTGAGAACTTCCATTACATCCTGTTCACTAAGCTCACCGAGGTTATTCGGATCTCTTCCACGACCACCCCCGTTACCACGGCTTCCATACCAACCGCGTTCGTTGTAGCCCATTGGCGCGACCAATATGTACTCTTTTTCATCGGCATACTTGGTCAGATTTGGGTAAGAAAGAATTTGTTTCGGGTTACTGTTCAGACCATGCAATACCACGATTAAGGGATATGTTTTCGATTCATCAAAAGACTTGGGCAAATAAAGACCATAGGAAAGCTTAGTTTTTCCCATTTCAAAATCATAAGAAGGGGAAACAATCTCTCCTGTTTTAAAGTTGAGCTTTTTTCCTTCATCAAGCCCCTGAGATCGATCGTCCGCTCCTACGGCATTACCAATTTTCGCGCGGTCGCCACCGGCAGGAGAAGCTTCTTCAGTCTGCCTCTTCTCATTCAGCTCAATGCCAGGGGTTTGTGCATAGCTGCCTGTCGCGAAAACCGACAAAATCAATAAGGCCAGAGCCACGGCGAACTTTTGAAATTTTAATATTTCAAACATTGAATTTGACCGATTTCTTAATGGTAAAACGAGCGGATCCGAATGTCTTACAAACAAAACAAGGTCGAATTTTATTCTGAGGACTGCTTAACTGTCAAACATAAGTTCATCGGTTTATGCCGTTGATTTAAGCTGTGTCTAATACATTACAAAGGAACAGCTTCAAATTTTTGGCAGGCCGACCAAACAGTTCGAATCAGGATATTTAACCGCAGAGTGAATTTGAAACTGATTCATCTCAGTGGCCAATCTTGCTGGTTCGCACCTTGTCGAAAACAGTGCCATTTTAAACAACTGATTGATTCCAGTATCACTCCGACACTCGTTGGAAGCAGAACACTTCCTGATACTATCTAATTTACGAGAGTCCAAAAGATAAATCTTCAATATCAGATAACGAAACTGATAAAATTGGCAACCTTAGCAATCACATGACGACACCGGTTGCCCAGTTGATTTCAAGCAGATTTTCCCAAGTACTCTTATTTGCGAACCCTAAGCAATCTCGATATTAAATTACGGTCTCTTTAGCTCACGTGCTAAGACTTCTTTTAATTCATTGGGAGAGATTTCACAAACAAGCTCGCCATTGGGGTTTAGTAAAAATAATCTTGGTAGACTGCCAATTCGAGAAACCTTTTCCCACGCGTCTTGATGATCACCCGCTGACGTAGCACCGTGGATTTCTTTCCATGGAGTACCAATTTTATTTTTATACAATTCAAAATCATCAGCATTCTTATCAAAATTTATACCCAGTACGGAGAGAGTATCTGCATGCTCCTTGCTTAGCTCAATTAATTCAGGCATTTTTTTCATGCAGGGATTACACCAGCTCGCCCAACAATCAATGAGAAGATACCGGCCCCGATAGTCCTCATCCCGCACAAATTTTCCATCAATCCCCTTCAACCTAAAATCCATCACCTGCCCGACAACAGGAAACGGTAAAATTCCTGCTGAAGGACGGGCCTGCCTGGCCAACTCTGATTGCTTTCTCTTGCCTTCGAAGTCGAGTACAGCGACTCCAAACTCAAAAGCATCACACTCAGCTAGAGGAGCAGTGTTAATACGGAACGTATGTACTTTGAGCCCCGACCTAAAAGTTGTGGTAGCTTTTGGTTCCCTAACTTTATAAACCACCTCTTCATCTGGAATGCTAATTACCGGCAAGTACTCAAGAGTGTTCGCTCTAGAACTTTCAATTTCTTTTGTTTGAAAAATAGTAACCACCACCGTTCCTGCGTCGGTTCTAGCAACAGATACTCCTCCGGTGGGCAAATAGTGGGTTCTTCCATTTTGCCCCTTCCCCTGTAAATCGATTCGACGTGGCTTTTTTTCCCAACGATAGCCAGTTGGCAAACTTGGTTCTTGTTCCTGGCTCACCGAAACCTCATGTATCGGTTCATTCTCGAACTTAGAAAAGCCCAGCGTTGTCCAGATAGCACAAATCGAAAACATCAAAATATTTTGAAATAACATCTACATCCCAATTAAAAAAACACCAACCTAATGACCGTCAACCATCCATTCCGCAAAAGTACACTACGTGATTTTTGCACAACTAAGTTTCATCACAGATGAAAATTTAAATGGCTAAACAAAAAACTCGACTTGCCTGTGTTGAAACTTTTACAAGAGGTTCCAACTGGCTAAGAGAATCTATTCGTTTGATATTTTGGTTTCTTTGAAAATATTTGGTTAGGAAATGTTTTTTCAAACACATCTACATCTAAAGGGGGACTCTAAACTTCTCCAGGTTCAATTTGCATAAACAAACCAATGGAATACTCCGTTCAATGTAGAAACGTCTTGGTTAGCGTTTAAGAATCGAAACCAGCCTTGTTACGAACCGGCTCTATATTGGGAAGGCGCAATTCCTTTACTTTGACGGAACAAACGGTTGAAATTCGACAAGTTAGAGAAACCCGAATCTAAAGCAATTTCGCTGATGGAATACTCCGTCGAATGGAGAAGTAAACAGGCATTGGAAATCCGAGTCTCATTTACAAATTTACTGAAACTCAATCCAGTAAATTTTCCAAAATGGCGACTAAAACTAGTCTTGCTCATTTTGACAAGCTCTAGCACATCGATCAATCGAATCTCGGATTGATAATTAGACATTATCCAATCAACTGCAATCTGCATTTCGAAATAGTTATCTTCATTGAACGAACCGTCAAAACTCATCGAGGAAATTCGCCGAGTTGCGTCAACGGGAACCTGCACCAGTTTTCCGATCAATTGGAGAAAGAGGCCAAAATTTTCAAGATGACTTTCACCCGCCGTATCGCCCGAAAGCTGTTGCAAGACCGCCATCGCATTGTCCCGATCCGAGTTAGCAAACTCCAATCCAAAAGATGCTCGGTCAATGAATTCCTTAGCCTCAACCCGCGACTGTTCTGGCAGCAACCCAAGTAATCGGATATCGCTAAATTGCACGGAAACTCCTGAAGATTTGCCATTGAATTTCCAGTAATGGGGTAAGCCCCGACCTAGTACGACTAAGCTTTCTGAATTCGGAATAGTAATGGACTCATCTCCGATGACACGAATTCCACTTCCTGAGGTCACCAGCGTTATCTCAATTTCGGGATGCCGATGCCACTGACTGCCAACACCCTGCAGCCCAACAAAACATTCGCGTTGAGTATCGTAAACCTCTACTGCATTAACATCCTGGTACCATCTCAAGACGCGGAAGCACTCGTCGTGCAGATTCTCAATTGATTCGTGATTGATGCTCATGGGGTTCCCATTCATTAAGCTTCGTGTAAACCAACCACCCGCAACTCGTCCGGTTGCCTCTCAATGTCACAGCACCCCTTGACGGCGGTACAATCGGAGCAATACATCTGGGACAATAGTATCAGGATTTGGTCGATATTGCGTAGACACATGACCAAATTTTCGCAAAAATAACAAGAGTCGACAAAGCACTGATAGAAACAGACCAAAACAGCACGGAGGGAATTCGTGAGAATTAAGAATTTTAAATTCGCGACACTCTTTACCTTGCTGGCGTTAGTGATGGCTACCTACTGTTGGTCGCAAGAGAATTCGCTGGATTCCAAGCCGAAGCAAACTGGCAACCACAAACCGCCTAACGCCGACGAGCTCGGATTTGTGGAACTTTACAACGGCCGAGACCTCACTGGCTGGACGACTCAAGGCAATTGGCTTCCTCAATCCGACGGGTCGTTGTTGATCCAACCTCGTCAGAACGAGCAAGGCTGGGGCCGATTTAATTCCTACCTCTGGACGGAGCGAAAGTACAAAGATTTTGAATTGACGGTCGATTGCGCTTATCCGGAAAATGGCAATAGCGGAATCTATGTTCGTGTCCAGGACCGCGGCAATCCAGTCAACACAGGAATTGAAGCACAGGTCTTTG
>JAAEMV010000595.1 GCA_024225195.1 Planctomycetaceae bacterium
ATCCGTATTCGTCCCTCCATGTCGGCTTTGTGTGCTTTGCAGTGAGCAACAAGTCCGTCAAAGTCTTTCTTGCCGTGTTCTTCTTTTGTCCAGAAATAGAGAACGGTAGTTTGTCCCAAAATGTCGGCCGGCAGATGGATCGTCTGACCATCACTTCTCTCGAACCTTCCGCAAAAAGGCGCTCCAAAAACCTGGCCGCCCAGTTTTTCACGCTGGAAGTTGATCATGTCGAGATCCCCCGCAAACCGATCAGTCATCTGTTCGCGAATGTTTTTAATCATGCGTGGGTCACCCAGCTCAAGGGCCATTAACATTGCAGTGCGAAGCATCCTGGCATCGGCTGGCGTGTCACGATAGCGGTCGATCATGGGTGCGAGAGCTGCGAGTCGAGTTTCGGCATCGGCTCCTTGCCGAGCTAATTCTGTTTGTGTTAACAGAATGTCGGCTTCGAATCGGAGGTCGGCATACTTGTTGGGGGCTTTTACTAACGCCTTACAGGTCTCCAACAGCGCTTCTCGATTACGGGAGGAGTCGTCCATTTCGAAGAGGCGTTGTTGCGCCTTGAAAACGATCGTAAGGATTTCAAAACGGTTAGGAGCGGTTGGATTGGCGTCGATTAGTTTACCGGCATCGCGAATCAAGCGTTTCACCGCGAGTCGTTGGCGAGCCGAGGAGGCTCCATCTTTTTGTTGTTCTGCGAGACTGGTTTTTAGCGTCTCAATTTTTTCCTTTGCGATTGGAGTGCCGCTGTCTTGCGCGAGTACCGCGCTGGACAACCAGAGGTTCACAAAAACCGCAAAAATGAAACATTGAAAAAGGTGCTTGGTCATGTCGTATTTCGTTATTGAGCGGGAACCAGTTTGATTTCTTTCATCGTGACGCCGCGATTGGGTGCTCGGCAGGTAAACATGAGTGTGTTTCTGCCTTCTTTGAGATCGATTGTGACTGGCTTGGATTGCTCCCACATTCCTTTGGTATAGGGGAGTGAGATATCGATGAGTGTTCGCCGATTTAATCGGAGGATGATCTCCTGTTTGGGAGATACTGTGGCAACGTCGGCGACCAGTGTGTAGGCGCCTGCTGCGGGAGCTTCGACCGAGTATCTAATGAGTTCCGGGCGTTGCCCAAGGCGGCCGTAATGAATTTGAGTTCCACCGTCCCAACTTTTCATAAAAGCAACTTTATCGGTGCTGTTGGTTGGCCGATCGCAAGCGGCGGCGGGGATGGTAATGATTCCATCATCGCCAAACACGATCGTTTTATCTGATTCTGGGATCTCAATTTCTTCGCCCTTTTCATCGCCTAGGAGGTCATCCGATTCCCCTAGCTTCATTCCGCCAGCCAGTTCAAGGGCTTCGATCTCGGCGTCTTCAACGATCGCCCGCTTTTTATAAAAAGCGAGTCCGTCCCAAAATCCACCACCGCTTCCATACTGCCGGATGCTAACATCGGGCTCGCCAAGTGAATCGCCGATCCATTGAGCGCGTAGAACCTGTAGATAATCGTCAGTATGTTCGCGTGCTTGCGAGTCAAGAAGGAAGTCGAGTCCTCCCTGCGGGCCGCACCAGGCACTTGACCACCAGGCTCCAAGGCAAACGACCCAGCCATCAGGTGTCCAGTG
>JAAEMV010000596.1 GCA_024225195.1 Planctomycetaceae bacterium
GATCTTTTTAATGGTGCCGATGATGGCGTAACGTGCGACGATTCGCTAGATTGTGGTCGCGGCTTTCAGAACAATGACGGCGGCCGTGGTAGCATTGACTACGATAGCGATGGTCTCCAAGTCAATTACGAAAACATGTATTAGCCGAAACAGCCGCATGGCAGCCCTAAGTCCTTTCACAGTAAGGGTTTACGACGGCGCGGCCGGGCCGCCGCCGACCTAAGTCGTTTGATACCAACGGGTTACGTCAATTATTCTTAGCAAATGCTATGCCAAAAGTATTTTATTTATTTCCAGAAAAAACGCCCCAAATCCCAGAATATGTGCGGGGAACGGCGAAAAAATGCAGTTATATATATAGAGGGCAATTACAATTCAGTAAAGGAAAAAAATGATAGTACGAGATAAAAAAGAAGTTTCAATGTTCATGGAAAAACAAACTTTGTCTTTATGGCAAATGGGAAGCGTGTGGTACATTGGTGTTATTCAAACCGGCTCCAATAAGGTTCACCATCACGGCAGCGAAACTTACATCAAAAAACTTTGGAAAAAATCCTAGTATCCTCTTGACATTTACAGTTTATAAGGTATAATATAAGTATGAATAACAAACAACAAAAAACCGAGTGGCGTGGACTAGAAATCGAACTTGCAGCATTGGAGCAATTGGTTCAAGAAACCGTTGAGATTCCCAATAGCTGGTTGCCTAAGGAGTATCAACATGGTGTGGATGGTGGTCGTACTGTTAGCGATCTTAATAGCAAGCTCGATAGAAAGTTTGGAGTAAGTAAGCACAAGAAAAACAAAGCCATCAAAGCCGAGAACGTAGAACGATACGCAAAGCAGATGGAAGAAAACGCAGAAATTGAGTACGACTTAAATCGTGACGAAAACCAGCTTTTCAAAAACGAGTCTGCATTGGTTCAGGCTTGGATTGATACCCGCGTGATTGACGCAGAAGATTTGGAGAATGAGGTATAATATGAGTTACAATAATAAAATCTACATAACGCTAATGCGAGGTTTCGACCGATGTATTCACACAATGGAATGGAAAAATTTTAGCACGGTGAAATATACGCTACCGGATTATTTCCAAGATCAGGCACAGTTTGGATCGCCTTTGCAGTCGGATAGATGGTATAACGAAGTAGCAACGCACGTTGGCGAAACCTTCAATTACCAGTGGGTGCCAACGGGTAAAGGTGGAGTCTGGACCGACTAATTAATCGACGTAAGTCCTTACCACGTAAGGGGTTAGGGCTTGCGCGCCGGGCCGCGCTCGACGTAAGTCCTTTGATACCAACGGGTTACGTCAATCACTCGTGACCGAACGTGTCTAAAACGGCTTGCGGTGGTAAGATTCCCGAATCCTAAGTGTCCACAAAGTCGTAAGTCCTTTGATAGTAACGACTTATAATTTTGTACTTTTCTTTTGTATATAATAAGATGTCGCCCAGAGGGGTGGCAAACTGATCTTTGAAAATTTACTGTTCACATCGACGCCGGGGCGGTCAGTCATGCCGCCAAGTAACGAAGTTATGACCCTAGAAAGTTCCGGCATTTTTATATTTTTATTCAAGATTACCCTTGACAATTGACGATAATAATAGTATAATAAGAGTATAAGGCTTACTCACGCCCGCCCGTCTTGGGGCCAACAATACCAAGCAAGCGTGTGAATCGCCTAGTCCAAGTCTCAGCTATGGCTGTGCAAAACCTTGGCATAGAACCCCCACTATTCAAATCGGGGAGCGGGTTTTTTTTTCTCACTTTTAGGGAGATTTGTAATGAGCGAAGTTATTCGCGATTATCATTACTTTGGATCTTGCCGAATGTGTGGTTGCCAACAGCAAATGTTAGTCAACATCGACGACATGAACCGTTGGAATTCCCAAGGTGTCTACATTCAAGACGCCATGCCGTACCTTACGGTAGGGGAACGTGAGTTTCTGATCTCGGAAACTTGCGAGCCATGCTTTGACAAGATGTTCGCTGACTGCGAATAATCCGAAGTGGTGACGGTGGGGGTGCGTAACGCCTCCGATAGCAGTGTGATTAGCTGTTTCCGAAAAATTACTCAATAATCCACAAATCATTTGTACCGGGATAGCATTTTGGCAATGCACCTTGTGCCTGTAAGCTGGTCTGATCACCAGTGTACCTACCATCCAGCCGATTCTAGAGCGGTGACGATGGCGGTGGTTTGATCACCATCGACACGGTGCGGCAGGAGTAACGCGAGGAGATGTTGGATCGTTCCCAACTCCCGGCCACCTACAAAATCGCCGTAAGTCCTTTGATGGTAAGGGTTTACGGCGGCGCGGCCGGGCCGCCGCCGACCTAAGTCCTTTGATACCAACGAGTTATGACTATTCAATAAACTTTCCAGAATAGTTAAACATTTTACTTGCAATTGACGATATATATAGTATAATGATAGTGTAAGACGGGGCTAAGCAGTAGCCCTCGAATGTCACCGGCTCAGAGGCTACCGCATTAGCAGGCTGGTGACTGCCCCTGCCTTACCTGTATCGGCCCATCCGGGCCGATGACTATAGTTGATTAACCGCCAGCAGAATTAAGGATTAGAATGAGTATTACAATAGTGATCGAAAATGGTGTGTGCGTGGACGTGTTAGGACTACCAGAAGAATGGAGCTACATCGTTCAGGATCACGACGAAATTAACGAAGAAAGTTAAAGTTTGCTCTTGACAATGACGATAAAGATGGTATAATGGTAGTATGAAAGAAAACAAGAAAAGAATTTGGAGTCCGAAACTGCGAGCAGCAACGATGCAGGATCGGCGGACCAAACGGAACCGGACACGACAACAAAAGAACCTTAATTGGAGAAAAGATCAAAATAATTAAAGTTTCCCCTTGACATTGACGATAAGTATAGTATAATAGAGTAGTAACCAACAACAGTTTTTGTTTTTTGAAAGAGAAAGTTTTATGAGAGTTATGCAACAAGTTTCAGCCACGTTCAAGTCTTGTTACACTAGTTGGAGTTCTTTTACCATCACTGACACCAGTGGTGACCGAATCGAGATTGAACTGAGCGACGATCAGTATCTTGAGATGGAACGATCTATCGTCAACAAGTGTGACAGCATCCGTGAGGAGCGTTTGAAGAAAGCCCGTGAAGCAAATGAGGAGAGTTTGAATGACTAACCCAGAACCCGACTGTGGCGTCGGAACACAACTGCCATGCGGTACAGTGGTCGCCGTGAACAATGACCACATTTTGGTTGACACCGGTAACGAATCGGTAAAAACTTTTTCACTTCCGCAGATTGAAGCGATGGTCGCTCAATTGCAAATTGTAGATGCTTAGGAGAATTATTATGATGGTTGATCTTTACAATAAACGTAACGAACGCAAAATTCGTGTTAAGTACCCAACTGGCGGTACGTCCAATGTCTTGCGATTGGTCGAGGGCGTAAAGCTCCGATCTTTCACCGGCCCAAACGGTCGAGGTATTACGGTCAAGGAGTCCGACGGTAAAATCCGCTCCCTTTCCCTGTCCAAGTGTGTAACCGCTTAGCTGTTGTTGGCTAACATGGCCCGCCTGTAAGACCTACCCTGATATTGTTTCATGGGGCGTGGCGGGTCACCTTTTTATGAATTGTCGTAAGTCCTTACCCCGCAAGGGGTTAGGGCGACGGCGGCCCGGCCGCGCCGACCTAAGTCCTTTGATACCAACGACTTACAGCTATTCCCTAATAATATATAATTATGTAAAGTATTTAGTTGACATTGACGATATATAGAGTATAATGGGTGTATAAGGAGAAAGCAAATGACGACAATGAAACAACTCAAAAAACCATACGCTGACCAATCGGAGATTTTACAGTGGATCGACCCAAACAAAAGAGTTCTGGTATATCGGAATCTTCACAACGGTCTGTGGAGTATCAAGCAGGACGGCATAGTATGCTGCTACGCTCAACGTGTAATTTTGAAAGATTGCACATGCAATGTATCGTTAGCCGGGAACGCGAGAGTGCGAGACGAGAAAAGGAAGAACGTTCACGCGACGATTAGCGGATACGTTGCTGACTTCTTTGAGATTCACGAGTTGTCCACAGAGGGTGAAAACTATATCCCACCAGAATACTGGAATGAGATAACGTACAATCCTTACAAGGATAGAACATTCGTACAATTGTTTGGTGAGGCTCGCGTACCAATCCGGCGTGCTTGGATCATCGACATGGATTCTAAAAGATCGCCAAAAGTTATGGGTCATGCAATTAGTTAGGAGAATTATTATGGGTATTTTAGTTATTGTGGTGTTTATATATCTTATCATGGCTGGTGTCGGTGGGTTTGAACTTTTTAACGATTAACAGCTTGACATTTGTAACCTGTACTGTATAATAGAATAAGACAAACAACAGCATTAGGAGAATTATTATGGGTTTGGATCAATGGGCAAAAGCTGTTAAGGGTCAACCAAAACAGGACGACTTGGGCTACTGGTCTTATGATGACAGTGTTTGCTTAGGTGAATGGCGAAAGCACTCCAGTCTACACGGCTGGATGGAAAATCTATTTCGTTCCAAGGGCGGCGAAGGTGATTTCAACTGTGTGGCGGTCGATCTAGATGCTGTCGATCTGGAAAACCTTAAAGAGTCAGTTCAAGGTAACGATCTGCCTGCTACGCAAGGGTTTTTCTTCGGCAACGGCAACGACGAGCGTTACAAAGAGCAGGACTTAACCTTTGTTGACGAAGCCCTAGACCTTTTAGATGCCGGTTACAAAATTCAATATACTGCATGGTGGTAACATGAAACCAAACGAGATCGAAATTGTAAACGAGTATGTTGAGCGCACCGGTTGGTATGTTGACTGGTGCGACAGTTGCAAGATCTGGGCGGTACACTGTCCAGAGTGTGGGTCTAACTATTGCGGGAGTGACTGCGGCTGCGGCTATTCGATTGCCCTGAAGCGACAACAGCAAAAGTTGGATGAGCTGCTTTCGCAGTAGTCTTTCCTAAACGAACCGCGTGGGCGACGTAACTCCTTTGGTGGTAAGGGGTTGCGTCAACGCGGCCCCGGCGCGCGCGACGTAAGTCCTTTGCTGACAACGACTTACGACGATTAGTTACTGCAAACGCCGTACCATAAAAAAATTATAAATAAACTAATGTAAAAGCTTGACAATGCCGATCTATATAGTATAATGATAGAGTAAGACACAAACAATCTTAGTTTTTTTTGAAAAGAGTTTAGTTATGGTTTCTATGAAACAACAAATCGCCAACCCCGTCAAAGTTATTCTTAACACCACAAATCGTGGTCGTCACCAGTGGGGACAAATCCGGTGTGCAAAAACCGGTAAAATCCGCCACACTGGTCAAGTAAATTATATCAGGTACGTAGCCAAAAAGAAATACGGCGTCAAGGTATCTGTCTAATTTGTTTGTTTGTTGTCTGAGTTTTGCGGGTTTCTCATAAAAAACCCGTTTCTTATTTGACTTCTATGATATGTATGTTATAATGTATATATCAACCAACCACACTTATTTGGAAAAGACGACTATGAAATTTAGTAACGCCAATTCGAAAATCGACGCTCTCAAAAATGTTCCCGAGCTTGCCCACTATCTTCAAGGTAAACGTAAAGTATATTCTTTCGACCTATTGTCTGGTCATTCTTGCCCGTTCGCCAAAAATTGCTTATCAAAAGCCGTCCAGCTTGATACCGGCAAACGTAAAATCAAGGATGGCGTTGATACTGAGTTCCGTTGTTTCTCCGCTTCTCAGGAAGTGCAGTATACTAACGTTTACAATCTTCGTAAGGGTAATTTTGACGCCTTGCGAAAAATGCAAACTTCCGACGATATGGCATACGCCATTGCTCACGCCATGCCCGATAACGCTGGCATTGTTCGAATACACGTTGGCGGCGATTTCTTTAACTTCAAGTATTTTCTAGCTTGGTGTAAAGTAGCTATTGACAATCCACAAGTATTGTTCTATGCTTACACAAAATCTCTTAACTTCTGGCTTAAAGCTGCCAAAGTTGACGCTATCCCCGAAAATCTAGTTCTGACCGCTTCGCGTGGTGGTCGTCTTGATCATCTAATCGACGAACATAATCTGCGAGAATCCGTTGTGGTTCACTCCGTCGATCAGGCCAAGGAGTTAGGTTTGGAAATTGACCACACTGACGAACTGGCGGCAATTCCGTCGATCCGTTACAAATCGTTTGCTCTACTTATTCACGGAACCCAACCCAAAGGAAGCGAGGCCGCCGATGCTCTGAAACTATTACGGAAAAACAATGTCAAGCACTCTTATTCAAAAAAACCAAAGAAAGTAGAAAATAAATGTTAATCGTGTTCATCATCATCGGATTCTGGGCCGCTGCGATCTATAGTGTAGTTTAATCCGCGCCAGACTAATCTAAAAAATTGACGTAAGTCCTTGCCCCGTAAGGGGTTAGGGCTTGCGCGCCGCCCCCCGCTCGACGTAACCCCTTTGATACCAACAACTTACGACGATTCCCTAGTGCAAATAGCGTGCCAATAAATAATCAGATAAACTTACGTTATTTTGATATATAGTTAAGGTTATTGCTTGACATTGACGATATATAATGTATACTTAGTTATGTAACAACGACAGTTTTAGTTTTTCTCTTTGAAAGGTTCTTAATATGAACAACGTTAACACTTCCGCCGCTTCCCAAATCGTCCGCGACACTTTCAACTTCTCTGTTGACAAGTTTCCGCTGTCCGGTCCCGACAACATGGCAACACCGTTTTACGGTTTGTTCCGCTCGGATAACCAACAGGTCGCCACCGACCGATCCGTTTCCAAGCAATACGTCCCGCATACGACGGATGACGTTTGTGCAATCGTCGAGGCTGCCGAGTCTGCTTTCGACTGTACTGCGGAAGTCAAGTGCCATTTTCGCATGGGTCATTACGTTGATATCGCACCTAGTGCGGATATGCGTAGGTCGATCTACGGTACGACTGACAACGTTTTTCCCCGTATCGTTGTTTCTGCTGGTTACAACGGCAAGGCCTTCAAAGCTACCATGGCTTATTTCCGTGATCTTTGCCGCAACCTTGCAATGATGACCCGCGTTTCCGGTACTTCCACTTCGATTCGCCATAGCTCCGGCTTGCGAAACCATATGGACCAGCTAATCGCTGATTTCACGGAGCTTGGCAAATCGTGGGACACGCTGACCGAGAGGATCGCACAGATGCAATCTCGTGACGTTCAGTTGGCCGACTTCCTGCGTGACGTATACGGCGAACCTTCTGCTGAAACTGGTCGTGCGGCTACGATTCACCAAAATCGTACCGAAGCTATTTTCCGTCGAGTCCTCTCAGAGCGTCGTACAAGCGGTCGCCCACAAATCGACTCCAACTTCACGGTTTCCGCTTGGGAGGCTTACAATGCCGTACAGGGGTTTGCACAGCACGATGCCACTCGTCGTGCGGGATTCAATAACGACTTTGATCGTATCCTGATGGCATCGCGGGACCGTAACGTTCTCAAGGCTGAGGAATTGCTACTGGCGGCGTAGGGGTACGCTGGCCTTTCGAAAGAACCTCACCCAATTCGGGTGGGGTTTTTTTTGCCCCCAACGGCTCCGCTGTGTGTGCCCGTGGGCTGGTGGCGGCGGCTGTCACAGCGGGAAAGTCGGGGGCGGCCCCCCTGTTTTTCGCTGTGTGTGCCCGTGGGCTGTGTGGCGGCGGCTGTGACAGCGGGCTGGAAAGTTTTTTTTTATTTTTGCTTGACATTGGCGATTGACGTGCTATAATGTATATGTAAAGACAAACAAACCTTTTATTGGAAAAGACGACTATGAAATTTAGTAACGCCAACTCGAAAATTCAAGCCCTCAAAAACGTTCCTGAGCTTGCCCACTATCTTGAAAACAAACGTAAAGTATATTCTTTCGACCTATTGTCTGGTCATTCCTGCCCATTTGCAAAAAACTGTTTATCAAAAGCCGTTCAATTAGACACCGGCAAGCGTAAAATAAAAGACGGTCCCGATACTGAGTTTCGTTGTTTTTCCGCTTCGCAGGAAGTACAATACACAAACGTCTACAATCTTCGCAAGGGTAATTTCGACGAACTACGTACCATGAAAACGTGCGACGATATGGCTTATGCTATTGCTCACGCTATGCCCGATAACGCTGGCATCATCCGCATCCACGTTGGTGGCGACTTCTTTAATTTCAAATATTTTCTTGCATGGTGTAAAGTAGCTATTGACAATCCAAATGTGTTGTTTTATGCTTACACTAAATCGCTACAATTCTGGTTGCGTGCTGCTAACGTCGATGCAATCCCCGACAATTTTATCTTAACAGCTTCTCGCGGTGGTCGTCTTGACCATCTAATTGACGAACATAATATGCGGGAATCCGTTGTGGTTTACTCTGAGTCTGAAGCCGTTGATAAGGGTTTGCAGATTGACCACACCGACGAATTGGCAGCAATGCCTTCAAACAAGAATAACTCTTTTGCTTTACTAGTCCATGGAACCCAACCCAAAGGAAGCGAGGCGTCCAATGCCCTAAAACTACTTCGTAAAAACAATGTCAAGCACTCATATTCAAAAAAACCAAAAAAAGTAGGAGAAAATTAATATGGCATATTTAGCCTTTATAATGGTCGTAATGTGGTTAGCCGGTCCCCTAGCACTGGTCATTGGCGATTAACGCGCAGTACTAATTTAATATCGACGTAAGTCCTTACCCCGCAAGGGGTTAGGGCTTGCGCGCCGGGCCGCGCTCGACGTAAGTCCTTTCATACCAACGACTTACGACGATTACCTAGTGCAAATAGCGTGCCAATAAATAATAAGATAAACTTACGTTATTTTGATATATAGTTAAGGATATTACTTGACAATGACGATATATATGTTATACTTAGTGTGTAAGGCAACTTCGCCTGTTTTAGTTTTTTTTCGATAGGTTCTTAATATGAACCATGCAACTACCCCCTCCAAAGCTTCCCAAATCGTCCGCGACACTTTCAACTTTTCTGTTGACAAGTTCCCGCTGTCCGGTCCCGACAATATGGCGACACCGTTCTACGGTTTGTTCCGCTCTGATAACCAGCAGATCGCTACCGACCGCTCTGTTTCAAAGCAGTACGTCCCGCATACGACTGACGACGTTTGTGC
>JAAEMV010000597.1 GCA_024225195.1 Planctomycetaceae bacterium
AATCCTGAAATTGCAAATTCCCATACATCGGATGGCTCGGGCGAAGGTTTGTTTACAAGCGCATTGACCGACTTGAATCCGAACACAATCTACTATATAGTGCTTGACCGAAAAGTCAGAAATCCCCTGATATTCAATTGTTCATGGCGAAATTTCTATCGCGAATCAATAAATAAATAGAGATTCTACTTGACTTTTTGAAATGCTTTTGGTATGTGCCTAAACGACGGCGGATACCGTCAGCATGGGGCGTGCGCAGTCTCGACACATGAGGCGCATACATCACTAACATTCAGGGAAGATGAAAGATTCGGAGAAAAAAATGCGAAAAATTTTCGAACCTCAAATGCAAATCGGACAGATCCACATTGAGGACATCGATTTCGATTTGCGCTCTCGTGACGAAATCACACAACTGCTCATTGGATTCCAGGCGATCTTCGCGGATGCCAAAACCCGCAATCTGATTTTTGACATACTTGAAGAAATGATCCCCGGACATATCGACCGAAAAAACGGACGGCCCGGCATGCCTCTGTGGACGATTCTCGTCCTCGGAACACTCCGCCTCATCTGCAATTGGAATTACGACAAATTGCACGAGATCGCAAACAATCACACCAGACTCCGGATGATGCTTTTTCACCCGCCGTACGACATAAAACCCTATGCGCTTCAGACCATCAAAGACAATATTTCTCTCTTCACACCGGAGATTCCCGACAGGATCAGCGTGGTCTGCGTAAAGTTCGGCCAACTGACTGCCGGCAAAAAAGAAGACGAAAAACTCTTCGGAAATTGCGACTCCTTTCCGCTTGAGACCGATGTCCATTTCCCAACGGACATCAACCTGCTCTTTGACGCACTGCGAAAAACGATCACGCTGATTATGGCTTTGTGCCGTTTGACGGAAACCCGGGGGTGGCGCAAAGGACAGAGCATTCTCGAGAACGCAAAAAAGCTGTTCAGACACGCGCAAAGATTAAAGCACTCCTCCTCAAAGGATGAAAAAAAGAAGGCCAAAAGATGGGAACTGATAAAACGGGCCCACCTTGAATACATTGAATTCGCCCAATGGATCGTTGACCGGGCCAAAGAGCAGATCGCCCTGATTCCCGAACACGACATCATCGCCGCCTGCAAGGCCGAAGAGATCAAAAAATTTGTCGGACACGCGGAGCACCAAATTGATCTGACACGCAGAAGGGTCATCGAAGGCGAAACGATTCCCCACCATGAAAAGGTGTTTTCAATTTTTCAGGAACATACGAAATGGATTAAAAAAGGCAAGGCGGGTGTTCCCCAACAACTCGGACTGAATGTGTGCATTGTCAGGGACCGGTTCGGTTTCATTTTGCATCATATTGTAATGGAGACCGAAACCGATGACAAAGTGGCGGTGCCGATTGTTTTGGAGACCGTCGAACGGTTTCCCGATTTTTCGGGTTGTTCGTTTGACAAGGGATTCCACAGTCCCTCCAACCAGGCTGAGTTGTCCGCAATATTGGATCGCCTGGTTCTTCCGAGAAAAGGCAGACCTGCCCAAATTGAAAGTTCGCCCGAATTCGTCGAGGCGAGGAAAAAGCACGCAGCGGTGGAATCATCGATAGCGGCGCTGCAAAATCATGGGTTGGACCGTTGTCCCGACCACGGCATCAAAGGTTTCAGGCGCTACGTCGCCCTCGGCATTCTGGCGAGAAACATTCAGATTATCGGCAGCATTATCCTTGAAAAGAAAAACAAACGTCGGAAACGCTCTGACGCAAGGTTGCGTTTGGCAGCCTGAACCCGGAGGACCGGGGAAAAAACTGACGTTCGGTGAAAAAGACGGGAGTGGTGCGTCCTTGGTCCCCCGGAAGAGTCGAAAATCAGGCATTTTAGCTGAAATTTGAATAAAATGTGGACGACAATTTCAAATTCGCAGGGTTCACATTTTCACCCGAGGCCATATCATACCACATCGTGACCTCCAAATCTCGAAAAAAAGGAGTTTTCGTCAGGCACTAATTACTCATTGTATAGGGCCTTTTGGGTCCGGGCGGTTGGCGGTTAATCCGGAGAAATCCCCAAGGCCCGAAGTTTCGCCGCCAAATGGTCCGCTCTTTGTTTTTCCTGTTCTGCTCTTAGTCTTTCCAGTTCTGCATGCCGCCGCTCTTCCGCCAGTCCTTTTTCCGCCTGTTC
>JAAEMV010000598.1 GCA_024225195.1 Planctomycetaceae bacterium
CCACGACGATTCGCACGCTGCCCGTCCAGATTTGCGGGATCAATCCTTTGCTCTGCTTATTCACGGGGTACAACCGAAGGGGTCCGATGCTTCTGCCGCTATCAAGCAACTCAAAGCGGATAAAGTTAAATTTTCCTATGGTAAGACAACCCCTCTTTCGGGGGTATAGTCTATATGGCGGCGTTGTTCGTTTTAATTCTCATATGGTGGGTTTCTGCGTCTTATAGTAAATAAAAATCTAAAAATAACTCAAATCGCCGTAAGTCCTTTGCCCGTAAGGGTTTAGGGCGGGCGCGGCAGACGCGGCCGACGTAAGTCCTTTGCCAGTAACGACTTACGTCAATTATGATTTTCTTTCTAATATATATGGTGAAAGACTTGACAAGTGCCGATAATAACTGTATAATGAGAGAGTCATAAGGAGACGAGAATGAAAATTGAAGAAAGAGAAGTTACGATTTTGAATTGGTGTCCCAGTTGTGGCGGAACCAATGAAGTCACCATTTCCCTCGCGTCCTACCTTAAATGGCAGCGAGGAGGCGAGTTGATTCAATTCGCCATGCCCGATTTGTCGGCAGACGAGCGGGAAATGTTGATGACGGGTACTTGTCCCCCTTGCTGGGATAAGATGTTCGGAGAAGATGACGAATAGGGATTGACTTTCCCGTTCTTTCGAGTACAATACAAGAGTTAAGTTTTTACCACCCTTTGGAGTTTTTTGTTATGAGTAATGTTACCACTTCCGCTGCTGACCAAGTTGCCACCGCTTTCGATTTCACCGTTGACAAGTTCCCCTTGTCCGGTCCCGATGGTATGCGGACCCCTTGGTATGCGATGTTCCGATCCGATAACAGTTCTGTTGTCGGGGAGGGTTCGGTCACTGACCGATACGTCCCCCACCAGACCGAGGACGTTATCGCCTTGGTCGATGCTTGCGAGTCCGTTTTCGACGAGGCGAGTCAAGTCAAGACTCACTTCCGCAACGGACACTATGTGAGTGTCGCACCATCGGACGATTATCGTCGCTCGATTTTCGGGTCTCGGGATAACATTTTCCCCCGCCTGATTATTCGCGGTGGGTATGATCGTTCCGCTTTCAACGTCACTTTGGGGATCTATCGTGATGCTTGCCAAAATTTGGTGATGCTGCGAAGCGTCTCGGAGACGTACCAGTCGATTCGACATACCAGTGGACTACGGTTCGCGATGGACGAATTGATTGGACAATTCCAGACTTTGAAAGAGGGTTGGAATACCCTTACCAGTTTGGTTGAGTCGATGGAAGCGAACGAAGTTCGTATGGTGGATTTCCTCAATCAGGTTTATCCAGAACCGGATGCGGATGCGGGTCAACGAGCGGTTACGATCCATAAAAATCGTACCGAAAAAATCTTCCAACGATTACAGCGGGAACGGGTGAAAACTGGTCGTCCTACGATTGGTCCAACCTTCGAGGTTTCCGCTTGGGAAGCATACAACGCGATCCAAGGGTTCAACCAGTGGGATGCCCCTCG
>JAAEMV010000599.1 GCA_024225195.1 Planctomycetaceae bacterium
CTAATCAAATTTACATTTGACATATTTTCCAAAGCCAGAAATGGACAGAAGCCTGATGAGGCTGAAGTTATTGAGTTTTTGACGGATTTCACTCAGTCATTGCCTATGTAACAGTCTGATATTAAAGGAGAATTTACTGCTGGACAACATAAACCATTTGTGATATTGAACGATGGGAAAGAACAAAATCAATTTAAATTTAAGGGGAGGGTGATATGCCGGCTCAGACTGCTCTGGATTTTCCCATCGAAAATCACAATCATGTATGGAAAAACGAATTGTTCGGATTCCTGAATCAAATAATCGATCGGATATTGGAAATTCCCATGGAAAAAATTGAAGATTTCGCAAAAATTGTTTTCAACCACAAATCGGAAATAATCGGCCAATTGACTCTCGGTTTGATCAAGAAACAATTTGGTCATTTCTTTGAGCAGGAGTATTGTGATTGCCCGGTTTGCGGGAAAACCATAAAATACCATGCCAATAATGTGAAACGCAAAGTCGAAATTCTCGGAGGAGGTTTTGAGCTTCTCCGCCCGTATTTTTATTGCAGAAAATGCAAAAAAGGGTTTTACCCATTGGACGAGGCTTTGGGATTGGCGTCTTCACCCAAACAATATGATATTCAGGACGTCGAGGCTTGGTTGTCAAGTGAACTGCCTTACAAAACAGCCGAAGAGACTTATGAACGAACCACCGGCAATCCTCTGAGCAACGGTCATATGCATGAGACAACAAACAAAATTGCCGAGCGTCTCGAAATAACGGACGTCTGTCCGACAAAAGCCGAAATCGAACAGGCAATAAATGAAATTTCCGATAACAGTTTCCGCCGACCCGTGATGATGTTGGCAATCGACGGCGCCCACGCTCCGACAAGACCAGCCCCCTCTCCCCGTAAAGGAAAGCGGGGAAAAGGCGAATGGAAAGAGGTCAAGGGATTCAGGTTGTATCTGATCAACGGAAAACGGATTGTACATCTCATCAGTTGGCATCAGGTTCAAAATGACAGGAAACTGGCCGCCGACTTGCAGACAATCGCCGAAGCGGGACTGATTCCCGAAGACAAGGTTCGTCTTTGTGTAATCGGCGACGGAGCGGATTGGATATGGAACAGAACGGCGGAGTTGTTTCCAACCGCAAAAGTCGTATTGGATTTTTGGCATTGCTCTGAGCATTTGCATGAAACCGCAAACGCGCAATTCGGAAAGGGAACACCGGAAGCCATGGAATTGGTGGAAACAAGTCTGACCCGTTTGTTCGACAATGATTTGGACAATGTGATTGCCGAATTGGAATCAATCAGTCCGAGTTCGGCGACGGCGGAGGAAAAAATACGGGGCGTTATTGGTTATCTGCTAAAGCATGAGCAAGGCGTCAATTATGGAAAAGCCAAAAGAGGCGGTTATCAAATTGGAAGTGGCGCAATTGAGAGCGCCAACAAATTCATAGCGCATGTGCGATTAAAACGTTCGGGCGCATGGTGGTATCCGTCACATGCAAACAATATTTTGAAACTGCGATGCGCCAAGTACAACGGCACATACGACAGGATTATCAAAAAACATATCGAATTTGACAGGCAGGAAACGTATCCGTCTGCGACAAGCATTCATTGCAAGAATTTGTGAATGCTCCCGACGTGACTTTTGCCCCAATGGTCCGGAGACCCTGTTTTTCGGAGGCGGCCTCCAGCATGCCGGCCAGCGACCGCGTCCATTCGTCGGTATACACGAACCCGACGCTCCGGACGCCCGGAAGCCTTTCTCTTA
>JAAEMV010000600.1 GCA_024225195.1 Planctomycetaceae bacterium
ATCTCAAACCATCATTCGCCCCGGAGAATCAGTGCAGGTCAGCATCGACGTTGCGAACCGTGGAGAGCGAGATGGCGATGAAATTGTTCAGGTCTATGTTAGCGGAGAATCATTCCCAATCGCCCGACCTCGCCTGGAACTGAAGGGGTTCGCAAGGATCAGCCTGAAGGCGGGAGAAACCAAAACAGTCAACGTCCAGATTTCAGCCGACGATCTTCACTTTCATGACCGCAACCTTCAACGGGTACTCCCAGCCGGCAAATACATCGTGCGAGTCGGCCCCTCTTCTGACCAACTCAGCCAACCGGTCTCATTAAAAACTGTCAGCAAACCTGCGGAACAATTAGCCAACAACAATCCACCCGCACACTCCGGCGTTCCAATGCATTCTGGTGTTCCAATGCATTCTGGTGTTCCAATGCACTCTGGTGTGCCGATGGGGCCAATTGTGAAAAAAGAAAATCCGCCAACTGAAGCAGCAGACAACCGACCGAACGTATTGTTTATCGCGATTGATGATTTACGACCAAATCTGGGCACCTACGATAATCAAACAATCACACCAAACATTGACCGACTGGCGAACTCAGGCATCCGATTTGATCGTGCCTATTGCCAACAAGCAGTGTGTGGCGCGTCCCGTCTTTCGCTTATGAGCGGACTTTACCCAACACTTACTGGCGAGCAAACCTTCCACGTTTCCAACTGGCGCGACCGACACCCAAATGTCTTGACCATGAACCAGCACTTTGGAAACCAGGGATACGAAACCATCGGACTGGGAAAGATCTATCACGGCCATTCGGGAGCAGGTGTTGACCCTGACAATTGGAATCGGTGGATTGACATGTCGGCTCCGGACTATGCGAAACCAGAAAACCTCAACACACTAAAAGAAGCACTGGCGAGTGGTAAAATTGGCGACACCCGCGATCCAGCCAAGGGACCGCTTACCGAATCTGCTGATGTCCATGACAACACCTATCTTGACGGGATGCGGGCCGCCAAAACCGTTCAACTGCTGGGAGAATTGGCGACCGACAAAAACAAACCTTTCTTTCTGGCCGTAGGCATCTCCAAACCGCATTTGCCATTTTCCGCTCCCAAAAAATACTGGGACCTGTACGAGCGTGAAAATTTCAAAATGCCACCTAATCAATCCATCCCGGAAGGCTACCCGCCCTATGCAGCAAACCTGATGGCGCACGAAATGCACAAATACAGTGATTTCGAAGGCAAGAAACCAACCGACTTCTCAGACGAACTTAACCTACGCCTACTTCATGGCTACGCCGCTGCCACCAGTTATGCAGATGCATGCGTCGGCCGAATCCTCAATTCCTTAGAGAAAAATGGATTGGCTGAAAATACAATCGTTGTGCTTTGGGGGGACCATGGTTGGAAATTAGGTGATCACGCAACGTGGGTGAAACACACCAACTTCGAGTGTGACACCCGCGCTCCCCTGATCATCCGCGACCCACGCCTCGCTTCAGGCCAGTCTACTTCGCGGCTCGTCGAACTCATCGACCTTTACCCAACGCTCTGTGAGCTAACGGGCATCCCTACTCCTGCACACTGCCAGGGACGAAGTTTTCGAAAACTCATCACTGAACCGGAATCCGGCCATCGATACGATGCGTACAGTTCTTATCCGGCAGGGAATTTATTGGGCCATAGCATCCGGATAAAAGATTATCGTTACACCCAGTGGAGAGACGAAGTTGGAAAAGTAAAAACCAGTGTACTCACCCATCTCAAACTTGATCCGGGTGAAGAGACGAATCTCGTCGATGACCCCGAGCATGCCGAAGCGCTCGCGTTGGCGATGGAGCGGTTGAGTCTGCGAATTGAAGCGGCTCGCACTGCCAATCCTCCAACAAAACCAGTTGTAACCACACCCGTGGCAACACCCCAACCTTCTGCCAATCAAGCCAAACTATCAATCAATCTCGATCGTTCTAAACTCAGGCAAACTATCGACGGATTTGGAGGATCGATTGCCTTTTGGGGGACTCATGCCGACGAACAGGCACTGTCATCTGCGATAGAAGGGCTTGGCGTTAATATCATTCGCGCTCAGGGCGAAGTGTCAAAAACTGGTGGAGATGATCGAAATCGAGACGTCTTGCAACGAGCGATGAAGCTTAATCCCAACCTTGAAGTTTTATTGACTTTCTGGCAGCCAAAATCAGCGACGCACCCCGACCCCGACTATTGGCTCGACGTCAAAACCATTGGCAACAATCAGCAATATGTTCTCAAGCCTGCACTCATAGACGAGTGGGCTGACGAACTGGTCAGACGAGTCAAGCAATATCGACAGTGGGGAATTAACGTGACCACCGTTGGAGTGCAAAATGAAACCAATTGGTCTCACCCGGGGACGCAAACGTGTCATTGGTCACCTAACGATTTGCGTGAGTTCATCGAACTGAAAATAAAACCTCGACTTCAAGCCGCTGGACTGGCGAACATCAAAATCGCAGCTCCCGATCTCGCATACATCGGCTCCGAAGCCTCTGAGTTCGCTCGCTATCTTCCCGTCTTAACCAGTCCTGCCGTCGATATTGCGGCCTATCACATTTACGACAGCTTCGTCGAAGGGCAAGCTGGCCCAATCAAAATGCTGGTCGACAACACTCGGAAACTCAACTCGCTGAGGTCACAGCATTTACCAGACAAGCGGCTTTGGATGACTGAGACTACCGGTGCTCAGTGGAATGGAGAGGCTTGGCATACCTATGGCTGGACTCCAACACTTACCGAACACGACAAAGCCATCAAAGCAGCCCGTTATATTCACTTAACACTCGTAGACGCGGAAGCTAATGCTTTCCTGTGGTGGGGTCTTGTTTACAGTCTCGCACCTGATGCCGTCACCAACCCCAACACACGTCAAAAACACCGCGACGAAGGACTTGTGTTGGTTCAGGAGAAAAATGTGGACGGCTTTCAGCCTTTTCTCGAAAATACAAAAACTTACTACGCGTTCCGGCAATATTCAGCATTTGTAAAACCCGGATACCGCCGGATCCAATTCGAGTCGCCCTCCAATCTCCAGATCTCTGCGTTCGAAAGCCCCGACCGCTCCCAACTTGTAATGGTCATGGTCAACGACACTGACCAGAGCCAACAACTTGAAATCAACCAACCGGTCGATTTCAACTTCACGGGCGCCTGGCAAACAGATAAAAATTTAAACTGCGATGCGGTTAAATTACGAAGCCCGATTCCAGCCAAAGCGGTTCGAACAATCGTATTCGAACGTTAGACCCTCAAACATGACTCCTCTCCATTAGTCAAACCAATGAAAACTTTTATCCTTTACTGCATTACTTGCCTGCTTCTGAGTTCCGCCACACTGAACTCCGTCGCGCAAGCAGATGAGACTCCCAATATCATCTTCATCCTTGCCGATGACTGCAGCTACCTCGACTTGGAACTCTATGGCGGCCCGGCTAAAACGCCTCATTTGAACTCCCTCGCCAAAAACGGAATGACGTTCAATCGATGCTATCAAGCAGCGCCCATGTGTTCCCCGACTCGACATGCCCTTTACACGGGTCTTTACCCAGTCAAAAGCGGCGCCTATCCCAATCATGCACAGGCGTATGAGAACATAAAAAGCATCCCGCACTTTCTTGCTGACTCTAACTATCGAGTCGTTCTTGACGGCAAAACACACATCGCCCCACCGTCCGTTTTTCCGTTTGAATATTTTAAGGAATTTGCAGAGCCCGCAGATCAGGACGTACCTCTCGTTAACGGCTGGCGATATCCCCAGGTTTTTAATTTACTGGAACAATCAACGAAGACTGGAGATCCGTTCTGCCTCTTTCTCTGCTCCAACGAGCCTCACGGCCCTTATACCAAAGGAGACCCAACGCCCTATGCCGACGCGCCCCTGACGCCTCAACAATTCGATTACCATCGAAATGAATATGCGAAATACCTTGCTGAGATTACTTATTTCGACGGACAGGTCGGAGAGGTGTTAGCGATGCTCGACCAGTTAGATTTAAGAAAAAAAACTCTGGTGATGGTGGCAACCGAACAAGGTAGTGGATTTCCGTTTGGAAAATGGACCTGTTACGAAATTGGAGTCGCCAGTGGGTTGGTGGCCTCCTGGCCGGGAGTCGTTGCCGCGGGTTCCAAAACAGACGCGATTGTTGAATACACCGACATTGTTCCTACGCTGCTCGATGTCGCCGGTGTCGAAACGCCTCAGGGGCTCGATGGAAAATCGTTCTTAAAACTACTTCAAGGCGAGATACAAACACACAAACAATACGCGTTCAGCATGCAAACAACGATTGGGGTCAATGGATGCCGCGCTCCCTATGGAGTCCGAACGGTTGTTGGTGATCGCTATCGTTACATTCGCAATCTGTTTCCTGAAAATGAATTCAGCATCCCCGTCTCTAGAACACTGTTTGA
>JAAEMV010000601.1 GCA_024225195.1 Planctomycetaceae bacterium
AGTTCAGCAATGTCCTGCAGCAGGTGGAGATCACCTTGTCCGTCCGCTGCCGCTTCTAACCCGCGACCAAGTTCATCCATGATGAGAAGAAGTCCCCGTTCCTTCGTCTTAACTTCAATCTCTTTTAGAATGACTGATGCGCATGATGCAGCCGGGAGGCCCAAAAGCTCCGCGAGTTGCATTGCAATCGACCGACGCTCTGTGACCAGTGGCAGCACATCCCAGCGAGACGGAAAATAAGGTAGGGCAGACTTTAAAGCAGTAATGACGGGTTCACCAAATAAGGCAGCAGCCTGTTCACGCAGTGGCTTTGGTGCACCAAAAAGACAAGCGAGCGCAACGGCCAAACTAGACTTGCCTCCACCGTATGGGCCGGTCCATGTAAATGCACCTTGCTCAGTATCAGCTACATGAGCTGCCATAAAAGTTACCGCCTCCTGGAATGAAGCCGGACAATGAAAACCATCAATCGCCGACGCTGATGCAAAATCAGTGTCGATACGAACTGAACGGCGAAATCTTGATGTAATTGCTACGGGATTGCTCATGCTGCTTCTCGCATGCGATCATTCATCAACGTTTCCTGAAGAATGCGACGCTCGGTTTTCATCGAACGCTTTTTGTATCGGATGATCTGCCGCAATCCGGCTGTCTCGGACCAAGCTAATGTCCCGTCTGAAATGTCTTCGAGTTGCTCAAGTCGATCAACAATATCATCCTCATCGAGCAGGAACACGCGACCCGGAGAACCTGGCGCATATGCGGCATTTTCGAATGACATGGTGGCTTGCTCAGGCGAAAATTTATCCCAGAACTCATTGAAACAATAGAGAAATACAGCATTTGGTAAGTTCTGCTTACGCCCTCGAGACAGACGCGATCGCTGTTTATCCATCGGGCGGATCAAACCAAGTTCTGCGAGTATAGATTCTCCGGCTTCGCTTGAACCGCGTCCTCCGATATAGGTCCTGAGAAGGCATTGAAGGTCTCGATCAACCGTTGTCGATGCCACTCGGCTCCACTCATGTTCTTGTGCTAGCTTAAGTAAGGGTGCGACAATATCCTGCCGGACAAAACTGCCCCCTCTAAATTCGTTAAAGAGCCAATAGGCTGAGGTAAGCCGGGGGCGCGCCACCAAATGCCAATGGAGAAGCCAAAGAGAGGCATCCTCTTCGAGGTAAGGATCTGTTCCACCCTCACCAAACAGCATATTCCCGAGCCACGTCGTTACGAGGCCATCTTTGGTTTCATCAAGGATTCCGGACCCGGTCGCCCAATACCGAATCGCGCCAACCATGTTTCGTCCAACGCCAAAGCGCGCGATCGAGTCAGGATCACGGAACACATGGACAGCATCCTTTGGCGATGGAGCCTCGTTAACTGCGCGAAATGCCTTTTGCAGCCACCCATAGCGCAACGGAAAGGTCTCATGTCCTGAAAAGCATGGACGATAGTCGACTGATTTAATTTCTTGCGCGTTCATTTGACCTCCTGGGGATATCATCCAGTATGCAAATCAGTTATACTACTTACTGGAGACCTCGTCCAGTATTTGGGGGGAACATGCAAGTTGGTGAAACCATATATCTCGACTATCAGGCTTCAACGCCCGTCGATGAACGCGTTTTGAAGGTCATGCAAGAGGCGTCGACGACGCTTTTCGCTAACCCGCACGCAGCAGATCATGCGCTCGGATGGCGCGCTGCTGCGGCCATTGGGAAGGCAGCCGGGCAAGTGGGAAATCTCTTTGAACTTCAAGGTGATGACGTAGTTTTCACTTCCGGCGCAAGCGAAGCCAACGCGATGGCGATCAGGACAGCCGAGGCAATCGCCGCGCGCTCTCAGAGAACAGAACTCTTGATCGGAGCAGCAGACCACGGGTCGATCCTGAATGAATCGGCACAAAGTAATCTGACGGTTAGGTATATTACTCTCGACGAGCGGGGCGCGCCCGATCCGGAACAACTAGAAACGATGATAAGCGACACTACCGCTCTCGTATCGATTGTCGGCGTCAACAACGAAAATGGTGCAATCGCAGACCTTGCGTCGCTTTCACGCATTTGCAAAACAAGAGACGTTCTGTTCCATGCCGATCTCGCACAGGCACCCCTCGCGATGGATCTTGACGTTCTTGATCTAAACATCGCCTTCGCAACAGTTTCTGCGCACAAACTCTATGGTCCAAAAGGAGTGGGGGCGCTGCTAGCAGGCCCCGGTGTTTCGGAAATTGTAAGGCCCGTTGTTGCCGGTGCAGGCCAACAGGGTGGACGTCGTGGAGGCACGATGCCGACAGAACTGATAGTAGGCTTTGGCGAAGCCTGCCGGATTGTCGCCGAGAACGGGCAGAATGAGCGCGATAGTGTTGCTGTCATTCGAGACCATTTCGTCAGAATTCTTGAAGGAAAACAAATCGCTGCACTCGTCGGCTCGATTCGGAACCGTCACCCCGGAAATGCCTTGATGCGGTTTCCCGGAACGGATGCCTCGGACTTATTGGCTAGGCTACAGCCTCAAGTTGCCGCCTCGACTCAATCGGCCTGTTCTTCAGGTTCGATTGAACCATCCCACGTTCTTCAGGCCATGGGTTATGACAGACACTTCGCGTCTGAATGTGCGCGCTTTTGCTTTGGTCGGTTTTCAACAACTGAGCAAGCCGATAGTGTTGTCGATTTGTTGGCGTCAATTCTCGACAATACCTAGCTGCAGGAACTCGTTAAGGCGCGAATAAAGGGCTCTTTGCTTTTATTCTTGACGGATTCAGAGTTGATAATGAGATCGCAACCGCCAATGGTCATCCAGCCCTTCGATCCCGAAAAACGTGCCAGAATATCCAGTCGAATATCGGCACCCGGAAGTGGCGAAGGGTCAGCCTTGATCAGCGCACGGTAGCCGTTAAACGCAACTTGCTGCTCCCGCGCAAAGGGCCGAAAGTCGATCTCTATCGGTATCTGTTGACCCGGGCCGAGTTGAAGTGCCTGCCAGGGGCTTCTTTGATCAACCTTGAAATCATTCTGTAAGACGTCCTCGACAGTTCGCGCTTGTGTAAGCTCGATTTCGTGGCGCTCCAGGTCGATATCATCTGGAAACGCCAATCGTGCCTTGATTGCAACAATGGTTCTGTCGATGCTGTCATCATTGTGCAGCTCGAGGTCGACCCAGGCCGAAATCGGCTCTTCCCCACAGGTGCGATTTGCCCAGTCGAGAAAATTCGGTCTGTTTCGATCAATGTTAATCGCGAGTGCGCAGCGTATTCCCACACTCTGCACCCGCGCAACCACATCGGGTTGTGTCACCACATCTCCGATCTCATCATAATAGGCAATAACAGCTGCAATAGCGCTTGGAAGAGCGATAAGCGTCAAGAGTTTCCCACTAATGTCACCGGCATGCAGAAGCTTGTCCCAAAATCGCCGCCTCCCGTGTCTCCGTTTCGGCTCCGCTTCCGGTTGATCGGTCATACTGGTTCAATTCCCCCCGAGTCCGGGCATTATTTGCGGAACAAGAAACTCGTTATCGCGGAAGGTGGGTAATGTCTCCAGTTCCCTAGAACCGATGCTCGGCTGAGTCTGCAACAATTTCCCAATCTCAATCGTGGAAAACCGCTGCTCAAGCGCCGCCCGATAGTCTTCGGGACATTGGCAGATTGGAATATGCGGGGGGATTGTCCCGGGTGGTAAAACGATAGGTGAGAGAGACACATCCGGTGATACAGGTGTGGGTGACGTGACAACAATGAAATCCTCTCCCAGCATCTTGTAAAGTGCACTCGCACCCACACGGTCAACGCTGGCCGCATCGACTCTCGGCGGCTCCCCCTCGGTCTTCATGATTACGAACGGTATCGCCTCTTTGGACAAGGCAGTATCGGAATAAAAAAAGAGCGCGAGAAGGCAGATGCAAGTAATACGCACCCAGAAACCGGCGTCGAGGAAATATGTCATGGTTCTCGCCTCCTTTTTTCCAAACGACTCTGCGCCGAATAGGTTGAGCTTCGACCGGCTAACCCAGCTGCATCACGACAGACCCAACATAGAACCTGTAATAATGGCTGCAAAAAGACGCGAACGATCCTAAATCGTCCGCGACGTCACGAATTCAGCGACCTCTGCGCCATTTAGTTGTCGGGTTTGAGCATTCTCTCTGACGTAAATATTGCCCTGATAATTCTGAACCGTGGGCGAGCGCCTCACTTCCACAGTCATGACCTCCTTTTCTTCAATCTTGAAATAGCTGATCTTACAAAGGCGGCTTGCTGTTGAACTGATCTGTTGGCGAATCTTGTTGGTGACTGTTCGCTCTGCCTTGTCAAAATCCATGCCGCTGTCGATCCCACACAGGCGGTGGTCGCCGATCTGCGGGTATTCGCTAAGGTCAACACCCTGAAAATGTATTTCCTCAATCGCGCCAATAATGAGAAGCCCGCCATTGGTGTTCAGAAATCCAGCAACCGTTTTCAGGATCGGATCGACATTGTCTTTCGGCTTCATTTTGGCAACTGTTCCGTCGTCGAAAAATGCTTGAAGGTCCTGTTGAACCGATCCTTTGACCTCGACTTGGCCTGTCTCCGGCCGCTCAAGAGTGAACCGTACGTCTTCTTCGGTGAGGGGCGGGGCTTTTTGATCATGCGTCGCACAGAGTTTTTCTTGTTCGAGTGCCCCTTCTATGTTGTTGCAACATAGATATGTCGTGATCCGGCAACCGTAAGACGCAAGCATAGAGCGATGCAGAACAGTCTTGAGATCATTGATCGCGAAGTAGTTCTCAAATTCTGCGCGCGCATCAATGATCAGCCAATCGGAATTCTCGCCTTCATAGATCTCTTCGTGCGTGATGCCATCGATCGACAAGACGTCATTGACGACCACCTCCGCAAACTGGTGCTTGGCATCGTTCGGCATAGACTTGTCGCTCTCGGTCGCGCTGCTGATAAAGACCAGAAACCGAATGCCAGGTTTTGGTCTATCTTCGATGCGTAGCGCGTTCTTTGCGACAAGATCAGCTTCGCCCAGATCCTCAAACAGCCGCGCCTCCACGTCGACAGGTGATTCAATGATGTCTCTAAGAAGATCCTCATCAACCTGGGATAGGGCCAAAGCCTTTTCTGCCCAAAGCCAGTGATGTAGGCATTTGCCATAGTCGCCCCATTGGGTCTGCGTTGCCTTCATTTTCGGTGCCGGTGCTTCAATCCAAGCTTTAAAGTCCTCAGTAAAGGGTCGCTCCTGCTTTGAAAAAATGCGGATGACGAGATCATGTGTCCCGTAGACTTCCAGAACTGTAAAGTTCTCGACGTTCCACTTCTTACAAATTTTCCGGAAAGACTCGAAAAACTGCTCAGTTGTGTACTGGGAGTTTAGTGAAACACGCACATACCGAACGTACTCGTGAAGGCGGAAATGGATGTCTGGGTGCCAGTGTTTCGTTTTATGATCTACCGCCGGGACGATTAGATTCATTCAGCGCCCACAACCTTAAGATGGGAAGAGCCGGATCGACCACCACGATAGGGAACCTGAACAAAGGTCTCTATTTCAAGATGCGCACGCAAAGCATCAATGATCGGAAGCCAATCCTCGGGATTTTCCTCATCGATATGGGCCAACAGGCTGTCGAACATTCCTTTCTGATCAACAGAAAGTTCATCGTAAGCTTTACACATAGTTCCCTCAAATTAATTTCAGCACACTGGCCTTTATATTTCCTTAAACTTCATGGAAACATGCTTTTGCTTGATGCCAGCGCACCTCTGCTCCCTTAATTGATGCATTCCGGACTAGCATTGTCGTTCCCTCATGTATAGGTGTAATTGCGCAGAAACCGCGCGCAGTGCAGTATTCGAGCCGCTGCTCTTGACAAATCTCGCCATATGGCGTATTTATTTAGACAAATGACACAATTGAGGTCTAGGACATGCAAGACGCACTCGAAACGGATGGAAACATCAGACCAGATAACCAAGTTGAAATGTTTGATGCCGGTATCAAGGCATTTGGTCGAATTTGTGATTTGTGGAAGCTCAAAAACACAACAGCTGCGATGTTGCTGGACGTCGAGCCGCGAACCTGGAACCGTATGAAGGCCGGAACCTGGAGCGGTAAGCTAACACAGGATCAAGTCCTGCGATTGAGTGCTTTTGTTGGTCTCTACAAAGGTTTGCATCTCTATTTCAGCGATCAGCTCGCCGATCGATGGCCAACTCTGGCCAACTCTGGTCCGCCCTTCACAGGGCTCACACCCATCGACTATATCTCCAGAGGTGGGCTGCCGGCGTTGTTGGCGACCAGAAATTACGTTGATGCGATACGAGGAGGTCTGTGACCCCACCGCTGACCACGATCAACGAGCAAGTGACCGTACGCTTGGTACCATCTGGATATGCCAAACCACCCGTTTTGCTGCCCCTAGTCGATTCCAGGCACGAAGAAGATCTTCTGGCCAAGTTGGAAGGTATGACTAGTGGGCGCCTTTTGGCCGAACGTGACGGACTGACAAATCTCAACCCACGCGAACTGACATACCAGGTCTGGGGATACACCCATATCAATGCGGCTTTCAGCTACACAAGAGATGAGGGCAACCGATTCAACGACAAAACGCGCGGTGCCTGGTATTGCGCCTGGAATGACGTCACCGCCCTCGAAGAAGTGGCCTTTCATCGCACGCGAGAGCTTAAACGCATTAACGTCTTTAAAGATGAAGTTGAGTACCAAAGCCTGCTTGCCAGCTTTGTAGGTGAATTTCATGATGTGCGAGGCATTGTGCCCACACCAGGCTATCTAGGAGAAAACCCTGCGACATCATATCCCAAGGGCCAGATCTTGGCGAGCCAACTCAGAGCGCAGGATTCACTGGGCATTGTTTATCCCTCGGTCAGGCACGAGAGCGGCGTGTGTCTCGTCGCCTTCCATCCCCATACTGTCCAAAATGTACGATTTGGAGCCCGCTGGAAACTGATATGGGATGGCACCTCGGACCCTGTCATTGAAGGTGCATAGCCCCCAACAACCCGATTCAATATAGCGCCGTCTGTTGCAACTATTGCCAAATACTGTATCCAATTGCAAAGGTCGTGCTGCGGGAGCTGGTTTGAATCTTATTTTTCACAAACGTTCAGCAATGAAGTGATGCCACCGATACTTGCCAGTGGTCGCGTCAAGAACATGCCATTGATTGAATAATTCACTTATTATTATTTGTGTGAAACGTGCGGGTCGTTACAGAGCCTGTTAGGGCTTCCCGTTTTCACCAACAAGACGATCATTCGAACCAACTACTTTGGGACCGGTTTCAAGAGGTCAACTGCAAGTCGGACGTTTTCCATTACGCCTCCACCAACCGGCATATCAAGCATTGGCATTAGACTGGCGAGGTCTGCAAAACTTATGGAAGCTTCACCGGTTCGTCTTCTCAATGTGCCTTCTTCTGTTAACGTCACACCCCAGTTTTCCGAAAACCCGCTGCTGGAATTGGTCGACCTTGCGATAGATATGAGGCGAACATACCTGAACCCATGAAGGGCAGCGTAACGCCGGTTCATGACATGGTGGATTACTCTATTTTGAATAACTTCCTCTGGAAACACTTCCCTATATGCTTTTCGATATCCCGAATAGGCAACATCAACCCATATCTGAGTTGGTTGGTTTAGAACGGATGCCCGCTCGTGTTTCCAAACAGCAAGATCTGATGGTTCTGGGCCGCATTCGGATAAAACGCAGAACGCATTTCCGAGGCGGGTTCTTGGCACCTGTGTGCATTTTCTGCCAATATGCCGCTTGATTGCATCCTCGCTGACGGCCGCAATTGGAATCAACAGTGTTTCAGGCATTGCAGCTTTTCGAATGGCCCTAACCTTTGCGGCTTCATCAACAATCACGCTTCCGGGTTGTTTCATCAACAGTAGCTCACTTTTCCATATTTACTAGCGGCAGCGGCGCGCTCCAAATTGAATTTGGTGCCCATTGCCGCCTATTTGTTGTACAAAATCAGTTGATTTTGCTAAAACATCAGGTCTATCGTGCATAAACTTAAACCAATTATCAAAAGTTACGATAACTCAGAATCATAAGCTCCAAGAACACCAGCTTTCCAGCAAGGGCAATCAGCAACTTGTTCGCCGTTTCCGGTACAACTGTATGGTGGGCGAAAAGTGAATAATGGCGATTGCCCTCGTGCAGAGTTCGGGGTCTTCTATGGCTCGTATCTAGACAGAACGATGCGGTTATTCGGCCCAGCAATTGTCTATGGCACCCAGAGGGGCCATATCCATTCATGCAAGCGGATTGCTGCGTTTCTGGGTCGTTCGCCGGATACCGCCACCACGGATGGCATTCGCCGCTTTCAGCATTAGCCCAGAGGTCAGTTGGAAGATGTTCGAATTGAAGCGGTAAATCGCATTCTCAATTTGAATGATTTGGCGTCGATATTCTTAGAGTAAACCCGTCTTAAGTAAATCAGCCAAATATTTGTTGCGTGACTTGTGAGATGGAATTGTAAGTGCAGCCATCATCAAGTGCTCGACTGTCTCACGTGCAAGTCGGCGCGCCAAGATTTTGTTGTTACTGGGGATAGCTATCATTTTACGCCCATGTAGATATTCGCTTCGTTTTTTGAATAGTGTTTGAAATTCTTTAGCTGCAGATTGGCGGCCTAACAAACGCGACAAACGAGTTGCAACCCGAAAAGTAGCTCCTGGATTCTTATTCTGAGCAATTTTTGGGCGGGATCCTGCATCGAAATCGATTTTTAAGCCCAGTGCTGCTTCAATCACTGTGATGTGTGCCAGGAATTCGTCGATATCATCGCTTAAAAAAGCTCGAACCAAAAAGTGCTTAATTGGAGTTGCAAACAATGGTGAATCTAAAGCTCGAAGAAGATCAGACCAAGTTGTGTCATTAAGCCTCCTGAGTTTCTCATTGGCAGAATTTTGAAGGGGTAGGCATACTGGCACCTCAAGCTCGACCGCATGGCCGTATTGGTCTGAAAAAATTTTTGGCTCCCATGAAAGAGTATCTGAGGAAGGTGGTGGTGCGGGCCGTTTGAAAATATCGTCATCAACAGTGTATACCCACGGAACTCGAAAACCCCGCCAATCAAAATCGCCATAACTGGTCAATTCTTCCCAAGGTAATAACAACAAAGCAAATAGTGCATTTTCGACGGCGACTGGAAATTTTTCCTTGTGAGGTATTATTTCACCAAAATCTCGACTTAAATCAATTGACCCAAAAAAGTCTGAAATTACGCGGGCACCCGATTTTACATCGTGGAGAACGCGTTCTTCTACAATAAGCCAATTGAATTTAGAGAAGCGAATTTTGTCGATTATCCATGACGAATTAGTCCGCACCAATCTTCGAGAATCAATGAAAGTCTCGAGCTCATCAGGTGATAATTTTTGAATCGTATTGACACCAAATTTCATAGTAGGGAGATCATCGGCACAATCAAGTGGACAGAGGTGAATACGACTTGATTCAATTTGACGAAACCCTTGATCCAAACGTTTTGCCACTGTCTCCACGGGCATAACCAAATTGGCGTTTTTGGTACCAATCCACATGGCAATCCAAAAGCCTTTAGGGCGTTGCCGAGAGCAGAGTTTAAAGCTTCCTTCGAGCCAGCATTTGGATAGAGGATCTGACAGGCTTCTCGCAATTTTATAAACTCTGGTACGGAATAGAGATTGTCCGGAAAAGGAGGACGCAGTCGCCAAAGTGCTGAAATTGCTGGTCTGAGGCTAGAAAAATCAGGCATCGTATTTTTGTCCTATATATTACTGCCCTGTATTATGTGCCATGATACAGCGGACTACGGCAATGCAAAATTACTCAGGTACAAGCGGCTTAACTCTGATTGTGGGTGGATTTAAGTGGCTGAAACAGTTTCTGCATATATTTTTTCTGCTTCCGTATTGCTTCCGTACGCAATATAGAAGAGAGGCCCAAAATTCTGTTTCCAGATAAAACTTTGATTTTATTATGGAATTTGGTGCACCCGACAGGATTCGAACCTGTGACCTCTGTCTTCGGAGTGTGTTTTTATTAACAATTTGTTACGAATTGTGATCGCATCGCTCTATTTGGATACTAGTTGATTCTTTGCTTCATATATCGCTTGAAATTGATATTATTGACATATGGACGATCAT
>JAAEMV010000602.1 GCA_024225195.1 Planctomycetaceae bacterium
GGCGTTTCTGCAGAAAATGCTCCAAAGTGATCTAGTTTCAAGCGGGCGATTAGCTAAACAGCGCATGAACTGGGTGCGCTTTTACAAGTTCTCTGGGTTGATTCAAGTGGTTCATGACCATCGTCTCGGGGTTGATCCCAAAAGCGTGGTAGATGGAGGCGAGCAGCTCACCTGGATGGACTGGATCTTCCAGAGGAGCCGAAGCGGTTTTGTCTGATTTGCCATGAACATAGCCTCGTTTTGTGCCCGCGCCGGCCACTAAACCGGTGTAGCAATAGGGCCAGTGGTCTCGGCCGTCGTTGGAGTTGTCATTACCCGACGTGCTAACACCTCGTTGGGGACTTCGGCCAAACTCTCCCACCACAACGACTAAGGTTTCATCGAGCATTCCACGTTGGTCGAGATCCTCGATAAGTCCACTCACGCCGGCATCAAACATTGGAGCTGATTGGTTTTTCATTCTTTTGCTGAGGTCTTTGTGTTGGTCCCAGCTATGGTTGTCGCTGTTTGCAACCTTTGGCCAAATGACTTCAACTACCCGTGTTCCTGCTTCGACTAAACGTCGAGCCAGCAAAAGACTGTCACCAAAGGTATTTCTCCCGTAACTTTCCCGCGTGCTTTCTGATTCGTTACTCAATTGAAACGCATCCCGGGCGCGGCCGGAGACGACAAGGTCGAGTGCTTTTTGATAATGTTGATCAAGTTTAAATGATTCAACCGCTTTATCAATTTCGGGCATTTGCCCATTCACCAGATCTCGTAGCTTCGCTCGCCGCCGCAACCGAGTTGAAAAGACATCGGCTGGTAACTGAAGGTCATCGATTTTTATCCGGGTCATCTTTTTCATATCGAGATCGCTGCCGGTCGGATAAAGCGTGTAGGGATCAAACGCTTTTCCAAGAAATCCAGCCGCACCTCCTTTGCCGACAACATTACTTTCCTGAAGCGGTCGAGGCAGCATAACAAAAGGAAGCATGGGGACTTCAACTGGTTTCATTTTAACCAAATGAGAGCCAAAATTTGGGAAATCCTTTGGAGACGGCGGCTCCAATTGTCCGGAGGGACTGACCTTGTCGGTCGTGTAACCCGTCATCATCTGATAGATGGCAGCAGTATGGTTAAACAGGCCGACGGGCGTGTAGCTCATTGCCCGCATCATCGTAAACCGATCGTTCAATTGAGATAGGCGAGGCAAATTTTCAGTAAACTTAATCCCGGGAATCTTTGTTGAGATCGGCTTGAATACGCTTTTAACATTATCAGGTACGTTTTCTTTAGGGTCCCAGAGGTCGATATGACTTGGCCCTCCCTGAAGGTAAACCATGATAATACTTTTTGCCTTGTTCCAGCCTGCTCCCTGAACGCTAGTTGGCGAGAGAGAGGCGTTAGCAGACTTAAGTTTAAGCATGTTCCCAAGTGAAAGTCCTAGAACGGCACTGCCACCAACCCGCATGATATCGCGACGAGTGACCTTTAGTTGTGGATCGCAGAGATCTTTTGCGGCGTTGCCGACGATGCGAAACATTGTATTCTCCGTGTAAGGATTAAGGTTGGCTGGCTACCGATTGAACAAGAATGACGGACTGTTAATTAATGCCCAAGTCAGATCCTGAGTTGCCGTTAGCCGCCGGTTCTCTAATTGCTTTTGACTAGTGATAACGTCGGCCTCAAGCCGCTGAAGTTTTGCGTCGGCAGGAACGGGGAGCTCGTAACGACCAAGCTTTTCCCGCATTTTTTGAACATCCGCGGGAACCGCGATCATTTTTTCCGCGTTCGCAAGTTTAGCAGTTAAGTCCTTAAGAGTTGGATCGTCTTTTTCAAACAATCCCTTTAAAAGATCAATTTGTGCCTTTGTTAACTCCGATACCGGTACCTTTATTTCTGCGACTAGATGATCGGGAAGACTTAGGTTAACTGGCTCCTTAAATTGAGTGGTCGAAATCCTGAACGCTCCAATTTGATGGTTTTCATCAAAGTTTTGATGCATTTTAAATCGAATTTTCGAACCTTCGGGAAGGTTGAGTGGAGCTTCCAAGTGGAATGTAGCCCAACTGATTTTTCCAATGGCGTTAGCGAGCGCCCAGCCTCTTTGGTTTGTCGAATTGCCATCGATCACCTGAGCCGTTGAAAAATTCGGTTGGGTGATGTTCGAGGCACTGGTTGAAATTTTGACCTTTTCCCATTTGTCAGGTTGATCGGGTTTGGCAATTTCGATTTCAAATTCTGTGAGAACGATATTCCCGTTGGGAGCGAGTCCGGGCCCGTTGCCGGGCAGAGACGGATCACTGAGAACTTCAAGACGAATGGCGGTGGTCCCATTAAGTGATTCATCTGCAAATATCGTATACAGGTCTTTTCCCGTTTTGGGTTTCAGGAGAATGCTTTTATCTTCACGAACAATAAATGCGTTTCCAAGGGTCGATTCAAGCTTAGTTGGCTCGATGGCTTGCCAGTTGATCTCCTTTTGTTGCTTTACTAACCAATTTGAAAAATTGGATTGCGCAGATTGGAATTCCTTGATTTCCTTTTTGATTTTTTCAATATTTGTCAGACGGTCCGCCTCCTGCTGCAACAGATTCGGGGCTGATTTGGCAGTCAGTTGGCTAAGTTTCTCTTGTGTTTTTTCAATGTTTTCAAGACGCAATTTTTCCGCCGCAGGTCGCGCTTTGTCGACCTTAATTTTCTGTTTGTCTCTGACCGCAACGAGTGCCTTATGATCCGAGTCAATCTCAAGGAAAGCAGATTTAAGAACCTCAAGTTCTTGTGGAGAAGCATGTCGGTTTAGAATCCGCATAAATAACCGATCGATTAGCTGTGCGTTATCCGGTTCACTCGTAACCAGTTGAGCAATTTGACTGCTCGGATCACCGACAGCCCGGGAAACGTCTGGGCCACTGACCAAGGCGAGAACGCTTCCTAGCTGAAGCTCGTTGACTCGCTCGCATTCGCAGGCGCTTTCCCGCGGTGGACGACCTAAAGTCGCAAGGAAACCGCTTGGCAACCGAACGCCACTGTCAGGCAATGCCGCAGCTCGAGTTCCCGGTTTTACACCCGGAATATTTAAGACGCTTCCAGTGACTTCATGGATCGAATCAAAAAGAACCTCGGCTGGTAGCCGTCGCGCTATGGCGTGCGAATAATTTCGTTGATCGTCGGCATTAAAACCATTTGTGCTGACTGACAATTGATAGGTTCGAGAATTACAAATCAACTTAATAACATGTTGAGTGTCAAATCCACTTTCAATGAATTGAGCTCGTAGATACTCAATGAGTGCTGGATTACTCGGTGGATTTCCCGCTCGGATATCGTCAATTGGTTCGATCAATCCAACACCAGTTAGATAGCCCCACAAACGATTGACATAGCTGGTTGCAAAATACGGATTCTTGGCTGAAGTAATCCAGGACGCTAATTGCTCGCGTCGATTAGCGGTATCTGGAATGGCCACATCTACATTGAATGGGAATAGCGGGTTTGCGATTTCCCCCGTGCGTTCGTGTTTAATTTCTCCGTCTGATTTGTCAGAAATGATTTCGTAGAGCGGTTTCGCACCCTCAACCGCAGTTCCACCAATTTTCTGGCCTTTTGATTGTGGGTCAGTCTTTCGATCAATCTGTGCGAAGTAGGCTGCGGTCTCGTAATATTGATCCTGAGTCCACTTTTCAAAGGGATGGTCGTGGCATTTGTTGCAGTTGAATCGCGTTGCTAGAAACAGATGCGTAGTGTTTTCCATCGCTTCTTCGGGAGTGCGATGGATTTTGTAATAGGATGCGGCGGGGTTGTCCTTATTGGAACCCGAGGCAGTTAGAAGATCGTATGAAAATTCATTATAGGGGCGGTTCGTTTTTACCTGTTCACGAATCCAGTTGCGCAGGCCGCTGGCCCCAGGCACGCCAAGATACTTTCGATTCACTTGTAACAGATCAGCACGTTTGTTTGCCCAGTGCTCAACAAACTGTTCGTTACCAACCAGCTGGTCAATCAATTCACTTCGTTTGGTTCGCGTTTCTTGGTCATCGGCTAAGAAATCTTTGACTTGCTCTTCGGTGGGCGGCAATCCGGTTAGGTCGAGATAAACTCTTCGTAAAAATTCGGCATCGGTACAAAGGTCCGATGGGGTAATCTTCATTCGTTCCCACTTGTCTGCGACAAATCGATCAATTTCACCCCAAGCTTCGGGCTTCTCCCAAACGAAATTGTCCCGGTCTCCCATGACAGTAATTGTCGTGGCCGTAAATGCCCCCTCGAATCGGGCCAGTGCCGCTGATTCGCCACGACGCAA
>JAAEMV010000603.1 GCA_024225195.1 Planctomycetaceae bacterium
CAATCGCTCGAAACGTTTATTCAAGATGCCAATCGAGGAGTCAATCAGTATCGCTGGAATTTAGTCACCGAATCGACAAATAGTCCGCTTCCCTACTTCATCAACTATAAATCGTTTTTAAAACCAGGCGAGTACCAAGTTCAAATCAAACCAGCGGGACATTCCGGTTTGGAGACAGCACTGAAGGTGCGAGAGCAATAGATCGAGCCGCATTTAAGCAGTTCTAAAGGGAAATTGCGAGGTGGATGGCGACTTGCTGGTAGTTCCATTTAGGCCGCCAGGTTTGGGGGGATTGCGGAACAGACTTTCCCAACGATTGGATTACGTGCGCAGTAATTGTTTGATTGCGCCTTGTTGATCAAGTTTTTTTCGCGACATTTCCAAATCGAGGTCGCCGTAATGGTTGATTGGGTTGCCATGAGCGTTTAGCAGTGTGGTGTACCAGTTACCAATGGTCTTATGTCCTCGAGTCCCATGGTACGGCAATCGAAGGTAGCGGCCACCAATCTCTAGATTGCAATTTTCTCCTGCGAGAGTGATCACTGGAGCTTGGGTGCCGTGGCTGTGGTGTCCCTCTCCATTTTCGGGGAAGTACATGATCATGGTGTTGTCGAACATGGAGCCGTCGCCCTCGGGCGTGGCTTTGAGTTGGTCGATAATTTTTGCCACTTGATTCATATGTCCCACTCGAATTTTCTCGCGGATTTTGTCCGCGGCGACACCACTGTACCCTCCGTTGTGACCGAGCTCGTGAATTGAAATTCGATCTCCTTCATTCCCCGGCAGGCCTTTGATCGGTGTCGATAACTCGTCGATGGTATACGTGACGACGTTGGTCAGGCCGGTAACCAAGGCAGCAATCAGAATGTCTGTCATTGCTTCTTGCTTCTCGGGGGTGTTGGCGTTGGGGCCACCGTTGGCGTGAACTTCACTCAATGTGGGTAGGCGATCGGCAATGGTGTCCGATTTAAGTGAAACCTTTTGGTTGCGTTTTTGAATTGCTTCAATGGAACGGATGTGATTGCTCAGTTTCAATTTTTCATAGCCCTTGAGTGCTTTTGCTTTGTAGGACTCTTCATTCTCAAGAAATTTTAACATCGCATTGTCGGACTCAACCGCACCCGGATTTGTCACGGACTTAAATAGTTCATCGTAGGCCGTTTGCGGATCTGCGTAACAGTAGTTCCTTTGGTGTGGGGCGGGGGCAGAATATCCAGCGACGATTCCAGTGCGGAAGGTGTTGTAGTTGCCCGTTAGTGAAAGTTCGACGTGTCCAAAAGGAGACGGAAACAGATTAGCAAGTTCAAAATCAATGGTAGCTCGTTTGATCCCACTGAGCGAGTTGCGACCCGATTTGAAGGCACCCATCACAGAGGAATACGACCAGTGTCCATTTTCGCTCATCTTGCAAGACAAACCCTGAAGGATAGTCATGTCCTTCTTGTGAGCGGTCAATGGTTGTAACCAAACGGGTAGTTCATGGTTTTCAAGATCAGCTTCAAAAGGCTGGCCCTGTTTGTCCAAGCTTTTTTCTTGATCCGAGAAGGTCAGGGGTGTAACTTCATTTGGTCGGATACCGTTCGATTTTCGGATGAAGATGAACCGCTTTGGTTGTTCTTTTGAAAACCTATGGGCGAATAGCGAGGATGGCATCGCGATCGCACCAGTACCGAGAGCAGATGTTTTCAGAAAGTTTCGTCTAGTCGTCATCGGAAATGCCCTCAAGTGGCTTACGGTAAATGAATGAATCAGATGTCAAAAGAGAAACAATGACAGCGTCGAAACTTCCGTCGTTGTCCAAGTATGCCTTTTCAGCGTTGATCAATGTGCTGGAATCTGAGAGCTGTTCGTTACGGCCTAGGTAATACCGGAAAGCGTAACGGATAATTGATTGACGCACGCGTTGAGATTGACCAAGTCGATCTGCTAAATCGATTGCATCTTCGAGTGGTCCATCCAGTTTTGTATCGTCAGTTCCTGAAAGATACCCACGCGAATCGACAGGAAGAGTTTTGTAGATGTCTCTTAAATCCATATAAACTCCCCCTTTGTCAGGCGATTTTTGGATTAGATTGTCTGGGTGTTCAAGTGATTCTTGGCGACGGTATCGCCCAAAGTCATCATAAACTTCAAACGCGTAACCGAGGGGGTTCATGCGTTCGTGGCATTTCCAACAAGCCTCGGTTTCAGTGACCGCGACCAATCGGTCGCGTAGCGTCTTGTGATGGTTCTCGGGAATAACTGCATCGACGGTGATGGGGACATCGGGAACAGTACCAGCAAGAAGTTTTTCACGGACCCATTTACCACGCTTAACTGGATCAGTTTCAGTATTTTGAGCATGGGCAATCAACCAAGCGGGATGAGTCAGCATCCCTTTGCGATTTGAGACGAACGCTGGTTGAACTCCCGGGTAGTTCCAATTATCCAAGGCAATATTAAAGAACCTTGCCACTTCGGGCGACCTGAGCTGTAACCCCGTTCTTGTGGAGGCGTTGTAGGGGCCATGGGCTGGGAACGATACGAACGGTGCTGCTCCAGTTTGCCCTTTATCGAACCGAGCTGAAAAACTAGTCATGGCGGTTTTGAATTCTCTAATGGAATTTCGACGACCCTGAGTTGCGATCCTTTCAGCATCAACTCCACGCATTTTAACTTCGCTTAAAAAATCTTTGTGAGCGACCAGATCTGTTACCTCAAAATTTTGCCAATCAAGATCCTTGAAGTAATCATAGATTTTCTTAATTCGCTCAGATGATGCTTGCATCGCATCATTGTCTCCCGAATGAAATACGTAAAAATCTTCCGTCGTCAGAAGTTTCTCAATGACATTGGTGTCGCATTCAATTATGTGATCGACCAATCGATCTGCTTCGCCAACGAGGCGACCTTTGGCGTTGTCATAATGAGCGCCAAAACGTTTGTTGTCTTTAAAAATTGCGAGCATTTTTGGGTAGCCAAAAAAATCGCGAAAGAAACGCAATTTTCTTATGGGTGTGTTGGTCACACTCGCAGTCAGTTGAAGCCGTTCAACGGCTTCGTCGATGACGTAGTACTGATCTCTGTTGTCTAGCAGCCTTAAAACTTCTCGTTTGTAATCCTCTCTTGTATTAAGATTGCCACTTGCAGCGGCCTCCGATAACGTTTGGTCAGGACTGCTGTCGGTCAACGCGTAAGAAATTGCGTAACTGGCGTCTCGCGGAGAGAGCATCCGCCGGCCAGATGGATCAGTTGGCCCCGATCCGAATTCCTCCCGGTAGACAAACTCAGATCGTAAGATCAATGTTTGAATTAGTTTTTCAATTGCCTTGATATTGCCCATGCTACTGATGTAGGTCTGGGTAAGTGCAACGTATTTCTCGTTTTCTTCAGGCGTTGGAGGCCTCTCGAAAATCTTCAGAAATAGTTGCTCTACAAGCTCCTGAAGTTTACTAGTCCCGGGTGGGCCGGCACCTTTTAGAATTGTTGAAAACTCTAGCTGCCACTGCCGGAGACACTTTTCGATGACGTCGTTATAGCAATCGCCACGTTTTCGATTTTTCAAAATTGCTTCATTGACGATTGCCATCTCATCGTCGCTACGGGGTTTGTAAATCGGTAATTTGTGTTTTTGGTCGTATCGATGATTCAATATCTGAGCTCGAAATTCGTCGAGATAACCAGCTAA
>JAAEMV010000604.1 GCA_024225195.1 Planctomycetaceae bacterium
CCATTGCAGGTCCGGCATTTATTTTTCTTGTTGTGCAGAATCTAATTTCTTGTTCGTTGTTTTGGGACGCTGAACATCGAGTGCAGGTTTGGAATCTGCGTCTGTTTTATGAGCTTTTCGTTCCGGCCAGGAGAGGACTCCATCTCCATTCGTATCTGCGTCCGGATGCTTTTTGAAATATTCAGCTTTCCAATATTCAGCCGTTTTTTTATCAGTTTCCGGTTTTCCATTAACCGGAGGTTTGGATTGAATTGGCTTCTTGGGTTTAAAAACAGGTTGCTTGGGAATCGAATCTTTTTCTGTAGGAATGCGTTTGATCAACTCACCTCGAAGAGCTGCTAACGGGCCGGCGTGGCTAGGGTCGGTTACTAGATTGTTCCACTCATGTGGGTCCGAGATGGTTTGATAAAGCTCCTCTTTCCCGTTTTCATAGCGGATGTAGCGGTAGTCGTTTGACCGGAGGGAATAGTTTTCTTTGGCTGGGTTGTACTTGGTGCGCCATTTGTAGAGCGCGGTAAGCACTGATTCAGGGCCTTTCCAGCTTTTAGTTTTGGCGTTTTCTAAAATTGGTTTAAGGCTGAATCCATCGAGTGGTCGGCCTTTCGTGTTTTTCATCGTTTCACCGGTGAGGCCACACAGCTCAACTAAAGTTGGATAAATATCAATCAGCGAAACAGGATGCTCTGAGACACTTCCCGGCAGTGAGATCCCCGGAGCGCGAATAACGAGTGGAATTCGCGTGCTTTCCTGCCACAGAGAGTTCTTGTAAAGATAATCTTTCTCGCCCATGCCCCACCCGTGGTCACTGGTTACGATGACGATCGTGTTATCTGCAAGAGAAGTTTGTTCGACGACATCCATAATATTCCCGATCAACTCATCTACCGACGCAACGCTGGCGAGATAGGCTTGGATAAATCGTTTGAGCGCTTCTTCACGGGTTTCATAGGACGCGACAAGGTCCTTGTACAAGCGGCTCCCCATGTCCATGGTGCGTGTTGAATTTGGTTCTTTTGAAGCTACGTTTCCGCGAATGGAAAGGGCGAATGTATCGTCGACATCTCCTTTTTTGATTTCCGGTAACTCAATCGTATCGAGTGGAAATTTGTCGAAGAAACGTTTGGGAACGACGAGCGGAGTGTGGGGTCGAATAAAACCTACGCCCATGAAGAAAGGCTGGTCTCCAGGCTTGTCAGCGAATTCTTTTAGGCGATCGACAGCCCATTGAGCATTGAGTTCGTCTGCAGTTTGATCACGATTTTCTTGTGTCGTAATGTTGAGCGGCCGCGTTTTTCCCCAGCCGCCGGTAAGCCATGAAAATGGCACTCCGTCTTTATTCGTCCGACCGGAAATGTCGACGAGAGGGCCAAACGAACCGTCGACAGTTCCAATTTCACGATAGGGTGCCGGGACATCAGGATGTGCTACGCGATCACTGCCGGTCAGGGCGAATGGACCATAATCGGCAGAGTTGCCATATTGGTTCCATTCTTTGGGAACCAAGTGGTGCATTAACTTTCCAGTCCCGAGCGTGAGATATCCATTGGCTCGAAAGTGATCCATCAATGTTCGAGAATTTTTTAGAACTTCGTACTCATTCCATTTTGTAAATCCAAAGCAGCTGGAATGATGTGGATATATTCCAGTAAATAGACTCGCCCGAGAGGGGCCACAAATTGGAATGTTGCAATGAGCCTGAGTGAAGGTAACTCCTGTCTGACTCAAGCGGGCGATGTTGGGAGTTTGAGTTTGAGGGTGTCCACCAAAGCCTTCAACGTAGTCGTTGAGGTCATCGCAGATGATCAAAATCACGTTAGGTTGCTGAACCGCCAGGGCATCATTGAGCGGATGACAAGTTAAAGCCAAGCACAGAAGCAGAAATTTAGTATTCATGATGATGAGATCTGCGGGTGCACTCACTGTTTAAATTGCGTGAAGGCCCGCCGTGTTAAGTAGGTTTACAAAAAGGAAGGGAGTCATCATTTCCGATTGACTGACATGCCAATCGTGCGGAAAAGACGTCGCCTCGAAAGGTTATTCCACAGGCGGTTCGATTTACGGTCGAATTCAAAATTTTACCAAAAATTTATGGCTTATTGGCAAAATTGAATTTTGAATAACGCTCCTCCGGTTGTCCACATCTATATTTATATTGGATTCGTCAGGTGAAATCCTTGGGTTTAGGGGGGCGTAGGAAATTCGTTTGGGATTGGATTTAGCAACTAAATTTTATGTTTAAAAAAATCGTAATTGGTGGTAAATCGAACCGCTTGTGGAATAACGTTACAGAGGGCAGCAATATTGGACAAAACAAATTCACAGGATGATCGCTATCATCGATTCGTCGGGCTGCTTGCCCGAAATGATCAGGCGATTCGACGCTTTATTCGTTCGCTACTACCATCAAGCCAAGGGGTTGATGATGTGGTTCAAGAAACGGCGCTGGAGTGTTGGCGTAAATTTTCTGATTTTGAATCAAGTGATTCGGGGCACCCGGATCAAGCTCAAGGAAGTGATGAATTTATACGTTGGGCCTGCGTTATCGCGAGGTTTAAGGTTATGAGTTGCCAGCGAGACTGGGCGCGTGACCGACTCGTATTCAGAGAACATGTTCTTGAGCAATTAGCTGAGGCTGCATTTGAGCGAATTGAAAATCGCGATTTGGAGCGGATGGCTGTCGAACAATGTTTGAGTCAGCTCGCTGTGGAATCGCGGCGGCTTTTGTTGAGTGTGTACCGACCGGGCGATTCAGTTAAGCGAATTGCGAGGGAGAGCGGTGAAAAATCACGTCGCTTGTATAGCAAAATGAACGGGCTGCGAAAGCAATTGCTGAATTGTGTGGAACGTCGGCTGGCAGAGGAATCTTAAATGAACGAAGAGATTGAAAAATTAATTTTTCGCGCGATCGACGGAGCAATTTCGCCAAGTGAATTTAATCGTCTCCAAGATGTGCTGGAAGTAAACGAAGACGCGAGAGTTTTTTATTCCCAGATGCTGTCTCTCGACCAATCGGTTTCAGAGATTGCAGAGTCAGCAGGAAATGAGGTTGTCGATCGTCCGGAGGTGAATTGGAATTCGGCTAAAGGAGTCGAAGGAGAAGCTGGCTTGTCAATGCGTGGGCGTTTGCTGACTTATATGTCGATTGCAGCGAGTGCCGTTGTTTTGACGACACTTGCATTTTACTTCACACGATCGTGGAGTGAGCCGGAGATTGTCCAGGTTCGAGAGGTAGAGATTGCTCCGTTGATTTCCGAAAAGAACGGTGTTGCTGAAGTTGTCCAAAGAATTGACTGTGTTTTAGAAAATGAAAAGTGGAGTACTGCTAGTTCTTCTTTTGAGTCCGGGCAGTCCATTGCCTTGCTGGAAGGTGTGGTGGTTATTGAGTTTCGAAAAGGTGCCAGAGTCACGTTGGAGGGGCCAGCCAATCTCGAATTTTTATCTGACAATAGCGGCTTTCTTCAGTCAGGAAAATTGACGGCGGTGGTGCCAGATACCGCTCTTGGATTTGAGATACTAACCCCGAGTAGCCGGCTAATTGATCATGGGACTGAGTTTGGGGTGAGCGTCGATTCCAACGGCGATACCGAAACACATGTTTTCAAAGGAGAGGTTGAGTTAGTAACGAGTCAACCTAAAGGTCAGGCTTCTGATCCAAATTCTGGTAGCCAGCGTTTAACAGATGCGATGGGGATGCGAATAAAGAGGGCAGGTGAAATTCCGGCAGAGGTAATTGATGCCGATCCAAGCCAGTTTATCCGAACCTCAGTCGTTGACGCCCGGCGGAATGTGACTCGGAGCGAGATCACCGAATTGGTTGATAAAGAACATTTGACGATGTGGTTTGAAGCAGGGCAGGGGATTCAGAGAGATGCCAAGGGTCGGGTGATATCGTGGGAAAATCTCGCTCCAAGCTCATCGACTCGCAAGGATCAGTCTTTGGAATCGTCAGCTTGGCAGGTCAATGCAAACCGTCGTCCCGGGTGGTCTGAGAGCGGGCTCAGCGGTTTTCCTGCCGTTCAATTCGGTGGATTCGAGAGTAAGGAATTCTTAGCAACCACCCCTCTTCGCTTGAAAGCCGGTGCGACAGCATTGGTTGTTTGCCAATTTGATCCGGTTGAAGAGAGTGGCTACGGCCACCTTTTAGTTTTGGGCGGGCAAACCAAGTTTGTTTTAGTGCGTCGTGAAAAAAGTGAGGCGGGCACCTATACCTTGTCTTGGCAAAACAAGAACGTGCCACCCTTTCAGATGGAGGCCCTTAACAATGTAAGAACTGTTTCAACTAACCAGCCTCAGGTTTGTGCGGTGCGCTATAGTGTTGAGCAAGATGTTTTCGAGTTGTCTGTTAATGGTGAAGTTGTTGCGTCTGGAGATCCGCTTGGGAGTCTGGCGGTGAATTCATCTCAAGTGATTGGGTGCGGGCATCGTCGGGACCGTTTCTTTTTTAAAGGACAAATTTCTGAAATTGTCGTGTACGACAGAGCACTGGATCAGAAAAAGTTAGACCAGGTTACTGAATCTTTGATGCAAAAATATAGGATAGAATCTGAATAAAATTTGGTTTTAGCGAGAGCCAGTGGCGTTGCATGAGGGTTCCTGTGTATGATTGGGACATAGTTCGCTGTGTTAAATTCTAAGGATAAATTGCTGTGATTAGATTCTTTTTGACCTGTAGTTTGGTAATGCTGTTTCTGCCTAACTTCAGTTTGCAAGCTACTGATGATGCAGTTCAACCCGTCCCCTCGGATGTTGTGCCGGTCAAAATTAAAAACAAGAAACCTCGGAATGTTGTTTTCATTTTGAGTGATGATCATCGTTATGATGCGATGAGTTTTCTTGGACACCAGTTCGCGGAAACGCCTCACATGGATGCGATGGCTGCCAATGGTGTTCATTTCGAGAATGCTCTGGTTACGACATCGCTTTGCTCGCCAAGTCGAGCTTCGATTTTGACGGGGCTTTATACGTTTCGCCACCGAGTCATTGATAACAACCGAATGGTGCCAGAGGGAACCTTATTTTTCCCCCAGTACCTACAAAAAGCTGGTTACTCAACCGGCTTTATTGGTAAGTGGCATATGGGTGGGCACCACGATCGGCCACGGCCAGGATTTGATTATTGGGTGAGTTTCAAAGGGCAAGGTCATTATCTGGCACCGGGGCCGAACTACACATTGAACGTTAACGGGGAAAGGGTCAAGCAAAAGGGATACATCACGACTGAACTGACTGATTATGCGCTTGATTTTTTGGAAGACCAGAAAGACAGTGAGAAGCCATTCTTTTTGTATCTTTCTCATAAAGCCGTCCACGCCAATTTCACGCCAGAAAAGAAATACGATCAGAAGTTTGCGGACAAGCCATTTGCCCGACCGGCGAGCGAACAAAAGCTGGAAGATAATCAAAGGAATCTACCTCGATGGTTGCTCGACCAGCGTAATAGTTGGCACGGTGTCGACTTCCCTTATCACAGTGATCTAAATGTTGAGCAATATTACAAACGGTATTGCGAGTCATTGTGCTCTGTCGATGACAGTGTCGGCGCGGTGATGGAACAACTTAAAAAGATGGGAATTCATGATGAAACGCTCGTTATCTATATGGGTGACAATGGATTTATGTTTGGTGAGCACGGCTTGATTGATAAGCGTGTCGCTTATGAGACATCCATCCGAGTGCCCATGCTGATGCAATGCCCGGATCTTTTTAAAGGCCAAACGGTGGTCGATAAAATGGTGGCCAATATCGATATCGCTCCAACGGTTATGGAAGCGATGGGACTTGAAAAGCCAGCTCACATGGATGGAGATAGTTTTATTCAACTGGCTCAGGGAAAGTCCGTGCCTTGGCGAGAGTATTTCCTATATGCCTATTATTGGGAGAAAAACTTTCCGCAATCGCCGACAGTCTTTTCCTTGCGGAGTGATAAGTATAAATACACAACGTATTACGGACTGTGGGATACTGACGAGTTCTTTGATCTTCAAGCAGATCCAATGGAGCAAAATAATCTAATTCGCAATCCAAGTGTTGGTAAGGAAGCCAAAGCGATGGAAAATCGGCTTTACAAAATGATGGCGGATTTAGGCGGAATGGATATTCCAATGAATCAACCAAGGGGCAGCTCACAAAACAAACGATTGGAAACACGTGGCGGAGATCGTGCCGCTGATTTCCCCAAAGCACTCGTTGTTCCTGAGCCACTCAATAAGAACGCGAAATAAGCTCAACCTGTTGAATTGGTTTTACATTCTTCGCCACGATAATCGTGGCGGAGTCTTCTCGGGAATGGTTGAGGGGAACTGAGCTGTCTGAGCAATGTTCAATCTCGTCCTGCTTAGCGATCGAGGGTTGCGATAAATTTCTCAGCTCGTTCGACCAGCGCTGTCGGGCCCGATAAAAAAATAGCTTC
>JAAEMV010000605.1 GCA_024225195.1 Planctomycetaceae bacterium
GAAAGCGGCAACCGCCCCAGTTCCCTTCGTTGACCTGAAAACCCAGTGCAATGAATTAACACCTGAAGTCATGCCTGCCATTGAAAATGTCATTCGACGCGGCGCATTTATTTTGGGTGCTGAGGTTGACGAATTCGAAGAAAAATTCGCCGACTACTGCGATTCCAGCTACTGCGTCAGTGTCGCCAGCGGGACCGATGCCATTCACTTAGCACTCCGAGCGGTCGGCATTGGTCCGGGCGATGAAGTCATCACAGCGGGAAACTCTTTTGTCGCTACCACGTTTGCAATATCGCATACCGGCGCGACGCCCGTTTTGGTTGACATCAACCATTCCGATCACAACTTGAACGTTGACTTGATCGAGCAGGCGATCTCACCGAAAACCAAAGCGATCGTTCCTGTCCATCTTTATGGCCAGCCAGGTAACATGAAAGTGATTCAGGAAATCGCTGAGAAACACGGCCTTAAAATTGTCGAGGATTCCTGCCAGGCTCACGGTTCGGAGTACTTTGGGAAACGGACTGGTACGCTTGGCGATGCCGGTTGCTTCAGTTTCTATCCAGGTAAAAATCTTGGAGCCTTTGGAGATGGAGGAGCGGTTGTGACGCAAGACCCAAAAGTCGCAGAGCGTTTAAGGCTCCTGCGCAACTACGGTCAGCGCGAGAAAAACGTCCACAGCATGCTCGCTTTCAACAGCCGACTCGATACGCTGCAGGCCGCGGTTCTACTGGTAAAACTTCCTTACCTCGATGACTGGAATAACCAGCGACGCAAAGCTGCAACTCTGTACCACGAGTTACTGGCCGATTCCGACCTGGTTTTACCCACTGAGAACGAAGGTTCACGACACGTCTACCACCTCTTCGTCGTCAAACATCCACAACGAAACCTATTAATGGAGCACTTAAATAAACAAGATATTTTCTGCGGCATCCATTATCCCAACCCCCTCAACCAGGCAACACCTTACTTAGATATCCGATCTGCTCCAAAAAATCTGCCCGTTTGCACTGAGCTTGCCGATCAGATTTTCTCACTCCCAATGTTCCCTGGCATCACCGAAGCTCAAATCATGCGTGTCTGCGATGCAATCAAGTCGTTCGACCCTGTCACCAATTAATGCCAAACCGCACAGTCCAGCTAACAACCGTTGACGGTGCTTTCGCGGACGGCGAAAGTACAGCGGAACTCCTCGGTAGCCAGTCGCCCTCCAGCAATAATATCTTGGCTTACTGGTGGCGGCGAATTTTGCTTGGAATCGTCGTCGTGGAACTACCACTTCAGATCGACAAGTACTTCTTGCACGATATTGATTTAGCACTCACCGGAGCTTTAAGTGGATTCATCGTTTCCATATCGACTTTTTGTTTGATTCTCTTGTACGCCCAATGGCTTCCAAAACTGGTGATCGAATCACGTCCCCTGCGCGGAAATTTTGCACTGACCATCTACACCGCGATCGTCACAGCCTCAACGGTCTGGGCGCTTCAACCTTCGCTCGCGCTTTATGAAACCTTTCTTCTCGGGCAATCTTTTCTTCTGTTTATTTACATCGTTAATACAGTCACCGAGAAGAACGATGTAATATTTATCGTCACTTGCCTGACTCTGTGTTTGGCGGGCGAGGGCATGATGATGCTGCTCACCCAAGGTTTGCACCGGACACTCTCGCTTGGCCCGATCTATTTTGATTACAACGAAATCACCAATCGCGTCAGTGGATCCTTGGGCGCTGCGAATGTCGCTGCCAGTTTCTTCAACCTTTTGATCCCTCTGTGCTGCTGCCTTTTATTCTCTGCCAACTCGAAACGACTTCGCCAACTTTCCGCGATCGCTCTTTTACTTGGAGGACTTGGACTCGTATTAACCCTTTCTCGAGGCGGATGGATCGGCACGACCTTTTCGATTGGCATTTGCGTTGCCATCGCACTTCAAAAAAAGTGGTTGTCACACACATTATTTATCAAACTCTCACTGGGGTGTGGCTTATTAATTATCGCGTGTCTGCCGCTACTTGCGGAACGAATCTTTGGTGATGATAACGGATCAGCCCAATCTAGAATTTCGCTCATGCAAATTTCGACCCTAATAATTGCCGATCATCCATTCGGAGTAGGAGCGAACAACTGGGCAGTCGCTGGACAACATTATGCTGATCGGACTAATTTTCGCGAGGAATGGTTTTACACAGTCCACAACAAATATCTGCTTATCCTAACCGAAGTCGGAATCATTGGTTTCCTAGCCTTCGGTGCATTTATCCTGACGACCATCCGTAGCGGCTGGAGGATCCTCGGTCGTTCCGATCGCCTGCTAACCCCAATTGCTCTGGGACTGACTGCTGGGATTTGTGGGCAGCAAATCCACATGATGGGTGAAATTTTCAATAGTCGCTCTCAAGTGCAACTGCTTTTACTAGCCGCCGCATTGATCTTTGCGATCGAAAATATAACGGCACCAAAGTCGAGTTCAATTGAAATTGAATCTCCTTGAATAACAAACCCGAAAACAACCGCGAAACCCGTAGATTTGCGGGCAATCTCATTTCAATCTTCTCCAGTGATGTGGTCAACCGAGGTACGACCTTTGTGATCTACATCATGGTTTCTCGAGAACTTGGAACACTCGCGTTTGGTCAGCTTTCCCTCGCGTTGGCATTGTTCTATAGCTTCCAGACCGTGGCTGCCTTTGGCTTGCAACAATTTATCACTCGCGAAGTGGCCAAAGAAACTAGCGAAAGCCAACGCTTCTTCACCAACGCATTGATCATCGGTTTAATAACATCGACCGTCGGGACGGCACTAATGATGGCCATGACCGTCTTGCTCGATTATTCGCCGGGAACCCAAAACTTAATCTTGGTGATTTCGTTGGGAATCATCCCATTTGTGATCAGCTCAATTTGTGACTCCATGGTTCGAGGGTGGGAGAAGATGCACTTGATCGCTTTCGCCCAAATCCCAGCCAATGCGATCAAGGTCGTGGCCACGACCGTTGTCATTTATTCCGGCGGGGGCGTGCTTGAGGTAATTGCAATCCTCGCGGGCACCCAATTCCTCATCGCTGCAATCTTATTCTCAATTGTCGCGGTCCACCTACGCGGATTCCGCTGGAACGCAATTTCCTTTCAATTTGCTTGGGATATGGCCAAACGCTCTGCAACTTTCATGGGGATCGATGCGGCAGTTGCCTGGTGGACAAGTCTCAACCTAATCTTACTTTCAAAAATCACGAGTGAAGTCGAAGTCGGAATCTACAATGCTGCGGTTCAATTACTGATCCCGCTTGCAATTTTCATTCAATGCGTCATGACGTCTTCTTACCCTCTGATGTGTCGGCGCTTTGCTCGGGACGCAGACAACATGCACGAAATTTCAAACCACCTAATGGAGCTGCTGTTTGTCATCGTAATCCCAGGATCCGTTGGCCTGTTTATGCTCGCAGATCCACTCTTAATATTAGTTTATGGATCGGATGCCTACGCGGCCTCGGCAAGTGTTCTAAGAATCATTGTGGCTGTCGTACTCCTAACTTCACTGAGTGGAGTGATGGGACAATTACTGTTAGCTGGCAACCGCGAACGCACGACACTGAGAATCGTGTTGGTCGACCTTGTCTCTGCTTTGATTCTGGGTTGGGCTTTGATCAGTAATTTTGGGCTGATTGGTGCCGCATTGGCCGCACTATTAACTCGGATTATCGACTTTGCACAGCACTGGAAACCCGTTTCCCAGTTGATGGAACAAATCAGCCTCTCCCGCTTATTGTGGAAACCGGCCTTGGCCAGCGCGGGCATGGCAATTTACCTAACCACCGTCAGCCAATGGCATCCAGTGATTTTAGTAATTTCAGCTGCCGGTGTTTATGCCATCATGTATCTATTAATTGAATCCTGGGTGGCCGGTGGATTCCGCAACCTTCGCGCAAGATACCTCTAAATGAGAAACCTACTTCATTTTAAAATGCGGATGACAGAACAACGGTGAAAGTACTATTTTTATCTACCGAAAGTAATCGTGAACAATCACGCAGCGCGTACGGACACCGCCTTGATAAACTGCGTCTGGCAATTGAAGCACAAGGGTTTGAATCAGATGAGTTCAGCCTTCGGGATGCGCGAATTCACCGACCAATATTGCTGCACCCGCTAAACTATCCAGCGGCCCGAGACAAACTGTTGCAAGCTGACTTCATCCATGCTGGAGGAGATGCAGCCTATGTGGCAAAACTGTGGAGCCCCTTTTTATCTGCCAAAATCATTCACGATGTCCACGGCGACACATTCAATGAAGCTCGATTCAAATGGATGCACCAACGCAACCTCTCTGCAATGCACCAAATGATTCAATCTTACATTGCTAATTTTATCGAATTCCGCAAATCAGGAAAGTTTCTCGTCGTCTCACGACCAATGCAGAGTTGGCTAAATAAAAGATGCAAAGGGAGTCTTGATAATAGTGCTTTGATTCGAAATGGCGTCGACCTAAATGTCTTTCGACCGTTACCATCCGCGAATAACAATAAATTTATCGTGGGGTATGCAGGAGGATTTGTAGGCTGGCAGGGTGTCGATAACCTCGTAAAGGCCGTCTCTCAAACCTCGAACCCGAATATTGAACTTCACTTAATCGGACTTCAAGAATCAGACCGCGACCTCGCATCCAAATTTCAATCTCAACTAGGAGATCGCCTTCGATTGTTTAACCGGATGAGCCAGGACGAATTAGTTAAAACATTAGCAAACGCCGATGTCCTCGCGATTCCACGCCAATCGCATCCAGCACTTCGCGTCGCCCTCCCGACTAAATTCGCCGAATATCTTGCGATTGGAAAACCAGTAATCGTCTCAAACGTCGATGAAACCGCCGACTTAATCAACCAATTCGACTGTGGTTTAGTAGCCGAACCGTCGATTGAATCTTGGACTAAAACACTAGATAACGCCGCTCAATTAAGCCTAAGTGAGAAAATAGAAATGGGCATGCGTGGACGCGAACTTGCAGAATCAGAATTTGCATGGGATCGCATCGGAGACAACTACGCACACTGGCTGCATCGATGGTCAGCCTAATCATCCAGTAGCAACACAGAGACCCCACGCCTGCCTTCGTTTAACCCGTGATTGAAGAAGTCAAACAACCAGATCCGCACGCTAACAGCAATGTACTGTTGGCAGAGCCAAATCCAATGGCCGGAAAACCCGTCAGCCTTCGGAAATTCCCATTTCCCTTTCATGCGGCAATGACGATTTGCAGTGACATTGATGAAACAAGATCGTCCGATGAGTTTTTAGAAATCCAAAGATTCTTAAATACTCGATCAATGACCTCTATGGGAAATGGAATCGGTCTGGAAATTGGAAACAGCTTCTTTTTTTATAATCACAAAAAAGAATTCTCTTACTTTGACCAAGACGATCGGGCAAAACAAATTACGCAAGCGATGATCCAGTCGGGATACATCGATTGCTTACATTCCTATGGCGACACCGACAACCGAGACGACATCGTCAGAGCACTCGACTCACTGGAATCTTCGAATTGCCAGCTCGAAGTTTGGATCAATCATTACGGGGTCAGCAATGACATCTGCAAGAAATTTGAATACATGTTCCGGCATTGTGAAGGCGACAACCCTCAAGCCAATGCCTATCACACCGACCTCACCCTTGCCCACGGCATTCGATTCGCATGGGTAGGCGCAACCACTCGAATCGTGGGGCAGTCAACCCGGCCAAAATTAACAACCGCATTCGACCCTCGCTACCCTTTGGTATCGACCAGCAACGTCATGAAGGAAGTTCGCAAACAATTCTTGGGACGCACCGATGAGAGATTCGCTCTCCATCGCAGCAATGATTTATTGCGTCCATTAAAGCTCGCTGACGGGGGGCGAGTGCACGAGTTCATTCGTTACTGCAACCATCCAGAAGGTGTGCCCATTGGGGCAACGTCTCGAGGCTTAGCCTATGTCATTTCCAAGCGAAACCTAGCAAATCTGATCTCGAGAGAAGGCTACATGATCGCCTACGCTCATCTGGGGAAAAATGAAGATCGCAACCCAGTCATCGCGTCTGAGTCACAGGCGGCTTTGAGACACCTCGCAATGCTCAATGAACAGGGTGATATTTACGTATCGACAACGGCCAAAATACTAAAGTACAAATTCGCACACCAATCGATGGTTGCCACTCAAGTTCAACAAAATGGACGCGAGCGAATCACGATTCATGGATTCGAGGATTCCATCGAAGGTAGACGAATGCCTTCCATCGAAGAACTCCAAGGCATCACTTTTTACGTCGACGATAGCCAGCACACAGATATCTTTCTTGGCTCTCAACAGATCGATGAACTGCAACGGAATTCTGCTGACAAAACAGGTCGGCCAAGTGTGACCATTCCACTTCACTCTCTGTGTTTTCCTGATGTCTAAACCAAAGTCACGAATAACCACAAACGCACCGCTGACAACTGAATCGAAGCTTGATTCAGCCGAACGATTGCATGCGTATTTGCTAAAACAACACTGGCAAGCTGGCGCGGTTTACGGCCCGGACTCAGGGGTTCGTTTCAATGCTCGAATTGGCCGATTCATCAAAGGTTACCTAACTGCCTTACCGTGGTCCGACAACTACGCTTACATCCAATCGCAAGCCTATTGGATTTTCAGCAACTGGCTTATGCACGATCTCACTGGCGATCCTCAATTCGAAACTCTAGCGGTGCAGGGCACTGACTATGTAAAAACACAGCAGACGTCAGAGGGTTACTGGAAATACCCGAACCCGGAATGGAAAGACCGAATCGCGACAGTAGAGGGATGCATTGGGTCATTGGCGCTAGTGGAAAGCTATCGCCGAACTGGCCAGCAGGTCTACCTCGAAGGTGCCGACAAGTTCTATCAATTCCTGTTGAGCGATATTGGATTTCGCAAACAATCAGCCCCGTCCATGTTGGCTATCAATTATTTTGCCGGAACTGCCGGAGAGGGTGGTGGAGTTCCCAACAATTCAACCTTGTTACTCTGGATGCTTGGCGAACTTTTCGATGCGACTGGCAGACAAGAGTATCTAGAACATTGCCAACCAATGATTAACTGGCTCGAACACGTCCAACTGCCCTCGGGAGAACTTCCCTATGCCTTGGGCAACACCAAGGATAAAGACAGGGTTCACTTTCTCTGCTATCAATACAACGCTTTTGAATATCTGGATCTCGCTCATTACTATCAGCGAACTGGCAACAAGGCCGTGGTTTCCATCATGGAACAGCTTGCAGGCTATTTAAAAAATGGTTTCACAGGTCAGGGAGCCTGTCGATACAACTGCCAACAGGCCACGCCCGAGGTCAACTACTACACATTTTCCCTTGCGAGGGCATTGAGTCATAGCCAGCAAATGGCGTTCGCGACTTGCACTGCAGAAATTCAAAGAGCCTTTCGGCACGCCTTGAGTTTTCAACGCGCCGATGGTGGTTTTCGATTTTTCTCTCGCTACAACTACCGATTCCTGGAAGATCGCCGATCCTACCCGCGGAATCTCTCGATGATGCTGTACCACCTTTTGAGTCAAATCAAAGCAGATCGCGAACTCAACGTTAGCAGTTCCAGTCGCACCATCTCACAATCGGCAAACGTGGTTTAGGACCACGCACTCGTTTTCAAAATGAAGATTCTATTCGTTTCAAACCGGTACCCCACGATCGAAAACCCCGGTGACAGTCCCTGCATTGCACAACAGCGCCAAGCCCTGGAGCGCTTTGGCTATGAAATCGATCTCCTTTACATTGACAGCCAGAAAAGCAAATTAAACTACCTAAAATCCGCATGGCTGATCTTTTGGAAAATTCAGGTTTGCCGCCAGTATGACATCGTGCATGCCCACTACGGTCAATACTGCGGACTGGTCGCTTGCCTGCAATTTACTCGCCCAACCATCATCACATTTCGCGGATCCGATATCCTTTACCATCGCGAACTCCCCATCAGTCGCTGGGCCGCTAGATTGGCGAGCCATTTAATCGTCATGTCTCAGCAAATGAAAACGGTGCTGGGTCAAGAATCAGCAGAAGTCATCCCCTATGGAATTGATCTTGAGCGATTTCGACCATTGGCTCGCGACGAATCTCGGCTAAAACTATCACTCTCCAGCGATGCTCCGATCTTGCTCTTCCCCTACGACCCGGCAAGGAAAATCAAGCGGTATTCTCTCGCTACCGCCGCAGTTGAAATACTGAAACTTGAATTTCCTAACATTGAATTAATCGCAATTCATGACCGACCCTACGAAGATATCCCGCTCTACATGAATGCTTGTGATGTCTTGGTCATGACATCACAATCCGAAGGCGCTCCAGTCGCCGTTCGCGAGGCAATGGCCTGCAACCTGCCGATTGTTTCCGTGGATGTTGGCGATGTCGCCAGCGTCATCGGCACAACTGACAACTGCGCTATTGTGGATACTGAACCAGAAGTGATCGCAAATTCCATCGCTCAAATTCTGAGAACTGAAAAGCGATCCAATGGCCGAAATTCGGCAACCGAAATGAGCGTCCGTACTTTTGCACAATCGGTAGCCAATATCTATGAACAAGTTGGAACCAGAAAAAAACCTGTCGAATTTAAGTCTAAAATCACCACCTTTCCTGCAGAAACAAAAAACTAAAATCTAATTTTAGAATCTGATGAAATCCAAACCTAACTGCCGCGTTTTGATGTTGTTGGAAAACAATCCGTACCCAAGTGATCTCCGTGTGCGCCAGGAAGCAAACTCTCTTGTCTCTCATGGATTTCAGGTCACTGTCATTGCCCCCGGAACCCGCTCCCAGTCTTCCTATGAAAACATTCATGGCGTTCACGTTTATCGCTACCCAGAACCACCTGCCGGGGAAGGGTGCTTTAGCTATCTGGTGGAATATAGCTGGGCACTGCTCTTTAGCTTCTTTTTGACATTCTGGGTTTTCTTCAGACGCGGCTTTGATGTAATCCACGCCCACAATCCACCCGATCTGTTCGTGTTAATTGCGATGTGTTTTCGAGTCATTGGGAAGAAATTTATTTTTGATCACCACGATCTTTCACCGGAAATGTACTACGCCCGGTTCGACAACCAAGGAAGCCGGTTCGTTTTCCAGGCATTGAAGTTTTTTGAGATCTTATCGTGCCGCATGGCCCACCAAGTCATTGCCACTAATGAGTCCTACAAAAAGGTCGAAATGGAAAGAGCAGGGATCCCTTCCAGTAGAGTCTCGATTGTCCGAAATGGCCCTGACATTTCCAAAATGAAACCTGTTGAGCCAGACCCCACGGTCAGAGCCAAAGCAACCGTCAACCTAGGTTACCTCGGAGTCATTGGGCAACAGGACGGTGTCGATTACCTGATTCGCTCTCTCGAATACATCGTGAAAGAACTTGGCATTACTGACATCCATGCGATCATTATGGGAAGTGGATCAGCAGTTCCAAGCCTGAAAAAACTAACCGCCCAACTCGAACTCGAACAATACATTTCATTTACCGGATCGATTCCCTACAACGACCTACCTCGCTACGTCTCAGCCTGTGATATCTGCGTCGACCCCGATCCTCACAACCCTTACAACGACCGTTCAACAATGGTGAAGATGATGGACTACATGGCGATGGCCAAACCCATTGTTGCATTTGATCTAACCGAGCATCGCGCATCCGCTGGCCCAGCCGCACTCTACTCAATCCGAAATGACATTCACGACCTTGCTAAGACAATTGTCGAACTCATCGCGAATCCCAACCTCCAAAATAAGATGGGAGAAACTGGACGTCAAAGAATGATCGAACAATTTGCATGGCATCACCAAGAAAATCAACTCTTAAAAGCGTATGCCAATATCGGATTCAATGCCCCCGCCAAAACCTCTCCCACCAACTCAGTTCCCCCCAACACTGCTTCTCCAACCGAACTAGTTTCAAAATGATTCGCGCCTCCACCGAAAAACTCCGGCCTGCCAAATCGAACTCCGAATTACCACCCGCAGTTCTAGTGGGGTTTGACAGCATGCAAGGCCTTCCCGCAGCACGAGTCCTCGCACGACACGGGGTTCCCATCATTGGGATCGCCGCCAACCCAAACAATTCGCAAACAAAAACAAATGTCTGTCGTGAAATCAGGTTTACTCCAACGGACGAACCAAGCCTGATTGACCATCTCGTTGAACTTGGCCAAACCTTACCAAACAAACCAGTACTGTTCCCTTGCGCAGACACCAATGTCTCCCTGATTTCCCAACACCGAAGTCGTCTCGAACCATTTTTTCACATTCTTCTGCCCGACCCGAAGACGGTCGAAATGTTAATGGACAAGGTCAGCTTCTATTCTTACGCTGAGCGAAACTCGCTTCCCGTTCCAAAAACTTTCTACATTGAATCCGACGAACAACTGGAAACGGCCGCTCGGGAATTGACCTATCCGTGTATTTTCAAACCTCGAGATAGCGCCGCCCATCTTTGGGAAAATAAAACCATCCATAAAGCCTTCAAGGTAGAAGATGCTGCATCTTTAAAACGATTATACCAAGACTACCAATCGTACTCTGATTGCTTTATCGCCCAGCAATGGATCGAAGGTAAAGACTCTGATCTTTATTCATTCAACGGTTACTTTGACAAAAACTCGAAACCATTGGCTACCTTCATCGCTCGCAAAATTAGGCAATGGCCGCCGGAAACTGGAGTCAGCTGCCTCGGAGAAGAAGTCCGCAATGATGAGGTATTGGAAACTGCGATCCGAATGTTTCAGTCCGTCGACTACCACGGCCTTGGTTATCTGGAAATGAAATACGACCAACCCACCAATCAACTACTCATTGTTGAACCAAACATTGGTCGTCCAACAGGCAGGGGGACGATAGCCGAAGCGGGAGGAGTTGACATTCTTTTCACAGCTTATTGCGATGCCCTCGGACTCTCTCTGCCCGAAAATAGAACTCAAACTTACAACGGAGTTAAGTGGATTCATTTACGCAAAGACATGCAGTCCTCGTTTGTCTATTGGCGACGAGGCGAACTACAGTTATTTGACTGGTTCAAATCTATTCGTGGAAAGAAAGCCTACGCCGTGGC
>JAAEMV010000606.1 GCA_024225195.1 Planctomycetaceae bacterium
AATGATCGAACTCGTTCAACACGATACCCGCATGAACTTTTAAACACCGACGCAACTAAACCCAGCCCTAGCCTTCTTCCAATTTGAGTGAGTAAGTGAACATTCTCTGGGCTTCGTGCTCCGAAAGGACTTTCACTGTGCCTCAGAAACGTCACCAAGTGGAGTAGATTATTGGCTAGTTGGGTAAAGCCAATCTGGAACTCGAATCGCGAGCGACTCGCAAAGTTAACACATACCGTCCGCTCTAACAGCGATCCCTTCCTGAAGACAAAATTGGCGAACCCCTTTTTCCTGACTTGCTCTCAGAGCGAGTTCGCGTTGAGGAATAAGGTCGCGATTTACAGGTTCAAGCTTTCGCACAACCGTCAATCGTATCCGTCAGCGGGGAGGCATACCTTTTACCAAACCCGGCTCGAAACCTTGGATTGTCGGCAGCCAATGATATTTGCCGAACTGGATCAACCATCAATGTTGTCACCAAGTGCTCGGGCATGATACGGCAACGGCGTTGAAGCATTACCTTAAAGTCATCCCCCAAACTTTGCGCGTGGACGAGAACAAGACACGAACAAGCACGCCAAAAAATCAATACCAGGGCTTTCGAGAATGGAAGATAACGGGCACGCACTGACAAAAAAAGGTATTGAAAACACCATGGAACACGGAAGTCATTGATGCCTGATGCCCCCTGCGGCACGTTAAGTCAGGTCTCGATCACTGCAAAAAGAGACCTTATCGCTTGAAGGTGACGCCAAAAACGCCGCAACTCAAAACGACTTAGTATTCATCGCTAACACACGCAAAACCTTGCTCGCGACGTACGTGCACACATCATGGAGCCAGCCTCAAAACCATTGCGAAATTGATTGCACAACCAGATTTTGAATAAGACTGGTGCCGTCTGGGGTCTTTCAAAGCAGAAACCACAACATTGGGCACCAGAGCCTAAGATCCACTGGGCTTTCACAACTGGCGTCCGTCAGGAAAAAGCCAATCATGGACACCGTCTATCAGTGCGAGCTGAATGTAGGCCTGCATTGATGCGGGCCCAAGGAAGATGCACCCGAGGAAGATGCACCAAGCAGGACAAAATTGTTGGAAAACGTACAAATCGTCGTGGAAATAGCATAGCATCACGAATATTGTCTGCACGAAGGGTACTGGTGCATTTTGGACTAGCTGTTGTAATCCCAAAGTAGCAATTTGGTGAACGAGAAGCACACTAGAGTCCGCGAGATTCACGCACG
>JAAEMV010000607.1 GCA_024225195.1 Planctomycetaceae bacterium
ACGTGATAGAGACCTTTCCTTTTGCCCGACAACCGAAACTGAACAAAAAGAAAATCGTGAACATGTATGATCGGTTTGATTACATGGAAAAATGCCGCAACGTGATCTGGATGGGTCCGACTGGTACCGGTAAGACAGGGCTTGCAACCGCTTTTCTAACCCATGCCATCGATTGTGGCTACAACGGCCGGTTTGTCGCGTTTGCCGAGCTGGTCGAACAACTTTACCAGTCGGTGGCCGATCACACGGAAGCAAAGGTCATCAGAGCATTTGCAGCCACCGATTGCCTGTTGATCGATGAATTAGGATATGTGGAAGTCGAACCGGTGCAGGTCGGGTTGTTTTTTACCCTGATGAACAGAAGGCATAAGAAAAAGACCACGCTGATCACCTCAAATCTTGGCTTTTCTCAATGGTCGTCTTTTTTGAAAAACGACCATCTGACCGCGGCTCTGATCGATCGTTTGACGGAAAACAGTCATGTGATCAACATGAAAAACTGCGTCAGCTTAAGACCCAAACTCGATTGCGGTAACTTAACATGACCAATCGCTGTTTTTCCTCCAGTCAGCTTTACGCCCTGCGCAATGAGATCAACGTTCAGATGCTGATCGAAAAAACGCTGCACATCCCTTGTCGGGTGACAAAAGGTTGCTTTCGTTTTCTTTGCCCTTTGTGCAACGGGTTTGACTCCGCTGTGAACCCAAAGACCAATCTGGCCAGATGTTTTCGTTGCGAGAAAAACTTTAACACCATCGATCTGGTGATGCTGGTCAGACAGGCCGACTTTGTCGGCAGCGCAAAATTTTTGCAGTCCATCCATCAAAAAGAAGATGTGGGCCATGATCGACACAACCTTAAGTCGTTATCGGGTAGTAACCATCAGAGTGGTTGCCGGATGAAACTGAAAACACCGTCAGGAAAATCAGACAGCAGGCCGCATCCCATCGGAAAGATTCTTGACGACGTCCTGCCCCCAAAACATGCTGGCATCTCAGAAAATCGCTTTGCTGAATCTAAATCCAACAAACCAATGGTTGCTCGTCGTATCACTGATGAAGATCGCATCGTAAAACTTGAGCAACAGCTGAAGTTCCTTAATCGCCAAATCAAAAAAATAGCCCGAGATATCAACGTCGGACTTGCTTCCAAATAATTCGTCCCCTGGCACTATAGGCAGATCTTCCTTTTTTTGATCTTCTCGATTAATCTACCACTTAATTAATCTTTACACGACTGCGGGGTAAGCAGCTGGCGGGGTAGTATTTTACCTACAGGGGCGGGGTAGCGGGATTTGGTTAAGCTATCTGCAGATTGTCGTGTGAACCAACATCTCAATTTGTCTGAGCGTGGCTGTCTCAGTTTATCGGAGCGCTATAGCCGTGTTCTCTGGCACGCATACCGGCGAGGGTGGCCCCTGCCCGCCCACCGGCAAGAGGACGGCGAGCGATTATGTCTACGTTATGGAGTTCGATGGTGATAAAATCCGGCATATGACCAAAATATGGAATGCACCTTGGGCTATGAAGGAACTCGGTTGGGCCTAAGATTGTTGACGATGAAGTTGACATCTTAGTCAACTCGAAGCCTCTTTTAGTAAGCTGACATCGGATTGCCAAAAGATGCGCCTATTAGC
>JAAEMV010000608.1 GCA_024225195.1 Planctomycetaceae bacterium
CTTTGGAACAGCGTCCTGAGCACCCCGAACGCAAAATACATGTGCCTTGATATTAAAAATTTCTATCTATGTGCCCCCCTCGAGCGATACAAGTACATGAGAATGCCGCTGGATATTTTTCCCGAGCATATTGTGGAGCAGTACAACCTCCATACTGTCGCACATCAAAAATATATCTACCTTGAGATACGAAGATCTATCTACGGATTGCCACAAGCCGGAGCCCTCGCAAATGCATACCTTTCCAAAAAATTGGCGCCCGCAGGATACTACGAGATACCCCACACTCCAGGTCTGTGGAAACATGTATCACGCCCCATCCAATTCAGCCTCGTCGTCGATGATTTCGGAGTAAAATATGTCGGGAGAGAGAACGCCGAGCACTTAATTACTAACCTCCGCAAAGATTTCTCACTCAGTGAGGATTGGGATGGAGCCTTATACTGCGGTATAACACTCCAATGGGATTACAAAAACCGGGATTTATTTATTTCCATGCCGGGATACGTCGATAAAATCCTTAAAAAATACAAACATCCCGCGCCCATCACACCGCAACACTCACCATTCCCAATACCCCCACGCAAGTGCGGTAAAGAGTCGCAAGTACCCGATAAAACAGATACACCCCCCCTTGCATCACCCGATGAGAAAAAACGAGTACAACAAATCGTTGGAGCCATCCTATATTATGCAAGAGCCATCGATTCCACTGTCCTTCCCGCACTCTCAACCATCGCAAGCGAACAAGCACCCGCCACCAAAAATACCATCAAAAATCTTAATCACCTCCTCGATTATCTACACACACATCCCAAAGCGAAAATTAAATTTTCTGCCTCCGAGATGATCTTAAATGTGCATAGTGATGCATCCTACCTTTCCGTCTCGAAAGCACGAAGTCGAGCAGCAGGAATATACTTTCTATCTTCCCTCCCTACGAAAAACAAACCGATAAAACTCAACGGTTTCTTTCATGTTCTTAGCTCCGTCCTAAAATTTGTCGCCGCCTCCGCCGCCGAAGCCGAGCTTGGAGCCCTTTTTCACAATATCAAAGAAGCTCGCATCATGCGCTTGACGCTCAAAGAACTCGGGCACCCACAACCGCCCACCCCGATTCACTGCGATAATTCTACGGCAGTCGGAATCGTAAATAACACCGTCAAGAAACACCGATCAAGATCTATGGAGATGCGATATTTCTACGCATGCGATCAAGTACATAACGGTTATTTTAATATAACTTGGAACCCCGGAGCCGAAATCTTAGCCGATTACCCCAGCAAACACCATGATTCCAGCCACCATCAAAAAATGCGCCCATTCTTCCTACACGAAAATAATTCACCGCGTTTTCTCGCACGAGAACCCACGCCTCAAACACTTCGTTCCTTACGGAAAACCAACCAGTAGTCCTAGTGTTCTGCGAGGGTGTGTTGTAAATCCCGGTACTACCTAAATATACACTTGGTACAAGTACCTTAGTACAAGGTACAAACCAAGTATACTTTAGTACACGTACCGTATCCCAAAGATACAATGCAACCAGAACACGCAAGTACTACTTTCTCTGTACAAACGCCGATACCTAAGAGTACAGTATCTTAGAACAATTAGCTTAATCTCATTAATTAACCAGAACATTGGATAGCAATACTCTAGCTAAGTCTAGTTTGTTCAATAGTTCTGGTTAAGCACTACCTCCGCCCAACGTCGGCGCACAAACACCTCCGTGACCTCTGTCGTCGCACATCGAAAACGCGATTTCCTACGAGAATGGTCAAGTATTCCATCGACGCCATCGGGGCACTCCTCCGCCCCATCCGTCCGATCCACGGCCGCCCGACCTTCGGAACACTCTACAAACTGAACCAACGTATCACAGAGTGTCTCCGAAGGGTCGATCACCCCAACTACCCCGACGATGGTTTCTCCGGGTACATGTTGGACCCCGCCGCCTTCCGCCTCTTCAACGATACACCGTGGGAGCCCCCCCCCGACGTCGGAGAGTACTTCAGCGTCCCTGCCACCGCCATCACCGAGACCGAACAAAAAAGCGCCCTCAGCGAGTGGCAATCCCAAAAAGATCTCCGGGACACATTCAAGAACGTCCGCACAGCTCTCAAAGAGATGCTAGAGCGGACGATCGAAGAAGCGTACCACTCCGCCACAATGGGACGCCGCGGCTTCGGGAACGACGATCCCCCCGCCATCGTCGCACGCCTACAACGCCTCTACGGGAAACCAAGCCTACAAGAGATTGACACCGCCCTCGCCCGCCTCCTTGCACCGATGGATCGCAATCAACCCATCGAGGTCATGCTCCGCGAGATCGAGGAGGTCCAA
>JAAEMV010000609.1 GCA_024225195.1 Planctomycetaceae bacterium
CCATCAACGAAGGCAGGGCAATATCAAGTGGCAGTCATTGCTCCCGCAATCAATTCAGATTTTTCAAGAGCCAGTCTGGCGATTTACCCACAGAACTCTCTGGTGCGGCACACCGATGTATTTGTCAGTCGGGAAGACTGCGCTGTAAAGGTATCCGAAGCAATCAACCGCAGGACCAATTCGTCTGATTTCAACATTACCGATCTCGTTGATTATCAGGGGGGAGCATCCGTTTCCGTCCACGATATTACCTGCGAGGTAAATAGGCGTCATTCGATTGACAATTACGGTCGATCGGTCTCGGTAGTTTCACGTGTCTGTGATCTGTTGAATGAGGTTTTCGAAGAGAAGGGCCTAGTCTCTGGTGGCAAGGTCAGGGGCAAATAGCGGACTGGGGAATCAAGCCAATCGAATGATTGGAGCAGTTCTTTCAAAAGTAAGCCCCAGTTCGAGACTGTTTTTATATCTCTATCTGGTTGTGCGGGCAGTTATTGCCCCAAAATTGGCCTCGCCCGAAAAGATTCCCATGCGGGTACTTGCGAAGTGCCTGCAATCATGGATTTTGACTTGCAAAGCAGGCGACTTGGCCTAGTATAATCGCTTCGCGGAAAAAATGATAAGCCGCCAGCCTGGCGAATTTGCCCACTGCATTGGGACTTCGAACGCGTTGAATCGCGGCAATTCTATTTTGATTAGGCCACCTAGCAATGTACACGCTGTTAATCATTTATTGCGTTTTGATTGCTTTGGCGTCTCTGTTTGGCGGTTCAATTCCCTCTTTTGTGAAATTGACTCACCGACGAATTCAGCTAACGCTAAGTTTCGTATCCGGTGTAATGTTAGGTGTCGCATTCTTACATCTGCTTCCCCATGCATTTTACAAACTTGGAAGCATCGAGTGGACTGCCGGGATTGCGTTGGTTGGTTTGCTGTTTATGTTTTTTATGATCCGCATGTTTCATTTTCATCAGCATGATCTTGCGGTTGATCGGGAACACGACCACAAGCACAAACAATTGTGCGATCACGAAAATGATCATCACCACATCCATTGCGAAGATCACGGTGGCGGAGTCGATATCAGTTGGCTGGGCCTCTGTTTTGGCTTGGCGATCCACACAATTATTGACGGAATCGCATTGGCTGCAGTGGTTCAGGCGAACGGTGCGACAGGGCTCTCGCTTGCTGGTCTAGGAGTGTTTCTTGCCATCGTGTTGCACAAGCCTTTGGATGCCTTGTCGATTACCTCTTTGATGGCGGCGCGGGGGTGGAATGCTCAGCAGCAGTTGACCGTTAATTCAGTGTTTGCCTTGATGTGTCCTTTGGGAGCCATAATTTTCGCTTTTGCAATCGATCAAAATCCAGCCTATCGAGATTCGATCCTTGGAATCGCTTTGGCTTTTTCCGCGGGTATTTTCCTTTGTATCTCACTGGGAGACTTGCTCCCCGAAGTGCATTTTCATTCGCATGATCGATTGCAGTTGTCCGGCATGTTGTTGCTTGGTGTTTTGCTTGCCCTGTTAATTGAAGTGACTCACTCACACGAGCGACCGGCACGTGAAGAAACTGAAGTTACTCAATTGAGTTCTGGCGAAGAATCAGGATTGCAGTTGTTTCAAAAGTAAATCAACTAATCGCCGCCAGTTCAATCAAACTCCCTGTGGCGCAAGAACACGCAGGCTGAATTCTGTCGTAGTCGTAACCGCAGGTGCAGAAGCGTTTTCAGCTTCGATAAATTGCTTTAGTTTTTCCAGGCTCATCAAATACTCGGTCTTCATGTGAGAAGGGAAGAGCCAGCCGAAGTAGCCGTAGAAAGGTCCCCACGGCAGTTTGCCATTACTGGACCATGAAACGGTGGTTTTGTCACCATTCTCGACAAGCTCGAAACTGCTAAACATTCTTGGACGCATTTCGAAATCGGTCGCGTACTCAATTCTTTGATTGGGGGTCGACTTGGTGATCCAAATTTTTCCTTTTCCACGAAGGTCCGTCCAGCTTAACGCAGCGTCCTTCCCCGACTTCTGCTCATTAAATTGCATTTTAAGGTCGGTGATCTCGGCAGGATTAAATTGACGAGACCAGTTGGGCCAGTTTTCCAATGAGTTCAACTGGGCAAAAATTGCCTCAGGTTTCGCTGCGATCGCAAGCTCGGAGGTGAATGAAAAAGAGCGCGGAATTAAGCAGCCAAGAAATGCAAAAAACAGGATGACCGAACCGAAAAGTAGTAACGCGCGGAAATAATACTTAAGCATTGATGGATTACTCAACCGTTTGATGAAAAACCCTCGGCGGGGCATCTGGTTGCAAATTCAGCCGCCAAGGTTCTCTGTTTAAGGTGCTTGTTTAAGTCGCTTGATTTCTAAATTGCGAAATTCGACTGGATCGTTATGGCCTGCGAGGCCAAAGTAACCAGACGTGCGATCCTTGCCTGGGTGTGGTCGATCAGCCATGAAATCAGAAGCTTCGCTCAGATCGCAATCAAGGATGACCGTTCCGTTTAGCTCGACTTTGATCTTAGACCCCCTAACGGTTACTTCTTGGAAATTCCATTCGCCAACTGGTCGTTGGTAGCCGCGGTGTGCAGCGGCCATGCCGTAAGCCGAACCGTGGTACTGACGATCATCAAGTTTGCTGAATTTTTCAGCGTCGTTGTCGAGGACTTGCAGTTCGCACATGCCCTGATAGGCCGTGTCCCCTTTGCCGGGATATCGAATTGCCAATCCATTGTTTCCACCGGGAGGGAGTTTGAACTCGAGCCGGGCGACAAAATTGTCGTACTCATCGTTGGTGTGAATCGTTCCCCCTTTTCCCTTCTTGCAAAGGATAGAACCGTCAATGACTTCGTAATTATCGAGCGGGCCTTTCCAGCCGGTCAGGTCCTTACCATTAAAGATTGACTCAAATCCTTCGTCGTTTTTAGAAGCAAGAATTTGATTCGCTTCTTCGGCGTTGAGGTCACGGGCGTAGATGTTGCGCCACTTAATTTGGCCGCCATGGGTCTGCAACTGAATCGGGCCTTTCGCAATCAGCGGAAGTTTATTTTTCTTCCCCCAGTAGTTGGCCATGATGGCATGGTCAACGACTTGCTTGTCATTTAGCCAGACACTCGTTCGCGAACCGATTTGTTGAATTTTAACGCGATTCCATTCACCGAACGGATTGTCAGCTAACACAAGTGGGTCTTTCCCAGCAGAGCCGCGGGGGTTGTTCCAGAGACCACCGGAGCCTTTGTTGGCTCCCAGCTTAAATTTGTTTTCGTCGGTGTAGTCCCAGATCTGCACCTGAGGAGTGGCTTTTAGATAAATACCACTGTCAGCCAATGCGACAGTTTTGTACTCAATTAAAAGTTCAAAGTCTCCGTACTCTTTTTCAGAAGTCAAAAATGGACCGTTGCCATCGTTAATGATCTCTCCGTTTTCTACCCGCCAAAACTTATCAGTTGTCGCTTTCGCTTCTGCGATTCGTTTGGCTTTCGCAGCGCTGTCCATTTTTGAGAGACTGCGCGGATCATAGGTCTTGATCGCATACCAACCATCGAGATTCTTTTCATTAAAAATTGGCTGGAAAGCATCGCTGCTCCCCTGGCCAAAACTTTGACTAGATCCGCAGATGAGAATTGCGAATGCAGTTAAAACAAAAAGTGAGTTCACTATCTGAGCTGGCTGTTTTTTATTCAATTTGTTCTCGACAGTTTTGGCGTGAAAGTGGCTTGAAATTTAATTACAACATCTTAACCTTCCAACTAGATGCGGACTACCAATCTTTTAGATTTTTAGTATTCGCAAGTACAAGTATCTGGCGTTTTTATATCGAAAATCAAAGTCACACCAATGAATGATCCGTTCAACACGGTAATCTCCGAAGAATTTTCCCGCTTGTCTATTGATTTGCTCGAACAGTCCACGGTCAAAATCAAACACTGTCTCGATCAATTAACTGAGGATCAAGTCTGGTGGCGTCCTCAACCATCGATGAATAGTATCGGGAACCTACTCGTTCATTTAGCGGGGAACTTGAGACAGTGGGGGGTAGTTCCGTTCACACTCGCCAAAGACACTCGGGATCGAGAATCTGAATTCCACCCTGAACTGCGAAGAGATGTTGACGAACTGATTCGAGAGTTGGATTCTCTGGTCAAGGCTTCGAAGGATCAGTGGCAGTATCTTTCTGCCAATCAATTGAGCAAAGTGATTGATATTCAAGGTTTTGGTGTTTCGCGATTGCAGGCGATTATCCACGCGTCTAGCCACTTTGTCGGTCATAGTCACCAGATCATTCAATTGACAAGATTGCAGCTCGACCATGAATACAAGTTTCACTGGACTCCAAATGAGCCTCGGGGGGAGTTGCCAATCTAGCGGCGAGTTAATTGAAATTCCGTTTTACTATTGGACTCCTCGTGAGTCGATCTGCTCGTGGATCGACTTGTTTAAGTACGCATAATCCAAATTGAGATCGCCGCCTTTTAAATACCCCTCCTTGCATTCGTGTCATGGCACGGGAGGTAGCTGCTCCATTTTCCTGTCAGGGTGAGTGCTAGCGTTTCTTATGCCATTGCCAGACGGGGTACTTCAGGGACTCGGTTTTAAAATTGATCTAGGTTGAAAAATTGAGGTGGATTAGATTTAAGCTGGAGTTTTTCCGCTGTTTAATTTACTACTTTTCCAAATTTGCACGTTTCAGGTTTTGGAAGGGAATTGGTATCCGGATCGAATGGAATCGGCGGTTACATGATTGGTGAGAAATCATCGAATCGATTGACAAATGGAGTTGAGCAATGAAGCTTACTGATCTTTTCATTCAGGGCACTCGCCAGCGGCAGGATATAAAACTTGGGCCATTCTCTGATGGCGTTTCGGTGATCTGTGGTGATTCCGGGGCGGAAAGAACAAGTGTTCTGGAGTTTTTTCGAGACGCATGTCTTGGTCTTAAAGCTGATTTTGATCCCTATGGAACTTATAATCAGGCAGGAAGTCTCGGTCTTCATTTTGCATCAATCTCCTGCGAGTTGAATCGCGGTCAGGAATCTCGAACGCTGATTAAGCGGCGATTTAGTGGTGGCGAAGCAGAGCACTGGAATGCTGATGCTTTGGCAGACTATTTGGCACCCGTCGATTCTGAGCTGTTTGACTCTGTATTCTGTGTAAGTTTTCTTGAAACCGCTGCTAATGCACGCAGGCTTGCCGGCGCTTTATATCGTCAATTAGGCGTGCCAGTTGGTCGGAGCTCGATGGTTGAGCGGGATGCAGTGCTCAAAAGAGAGCGGGACTCCCAAATGCGATTAGAGCAACTGGCAGTTCTCCGAAAACGAATAGAAGCGCTCGAATTGGAGCGTCGTGAAATGCTAGACAGTTCAGATCGAAATCAAAAACAGCAATCGACTGAATTGAGTTTGGTGGAATTAGAAATTAACAACGTTGTTGCTGCAATAAATGAAATTGGGCAACAGCGAGCCGGTGTGGTTAGTGAGTGTAACAATTACGAGACGCCTGCGAATTTAAATCCCATTCAAACCTCCAGTTCGAAGGTTGAATTTACGGCTGAAGGTCACGAGCTTTCATCGCTGTATGCCCGCCTTGACCATGTTGAGGGGCAGATCCATCGTTGGCGAAAATTTCAGCTAAGCGTTCATGAGCAGCGAGTCCAAATACGCGATGAGATGGCGGTTTGGAATGGGTTGACGCTTGATTCAGACGAACATCCCTATCATCATTCTCGGGAAATTTTAGTCTCCTTAGAAAACAAGGTAGACGAAGTTGATCGCAATGCGAAACATTGGGGGGATGCGGCGGCGGCTCGGGTCGACACCGCCAGTATGGCACGGACCGTTGGTGCCATATGCAACAGTATGCGCGAAGATCTGTACGGATTGTGTGACGAACTGGCACATCAGTACAAGCATATGCGACACAAATCTGCGGCCGCTGAATTAAGGCAGTTGCGGGCACTCTACAACGAAATTGGTTCGAATTTGCAGAAGTTGTCTCTCGAAAGGAAATCCATTGCGGCACTCGTGAGAGAGTCGGATGTTTTCGGGGCAAATTTGATTTCATTAAACGAAACCAGTTTTCTGGCATCCGCGCGAGCATTGGGCTATGAAAAAGCTCGTGATCGGTATTTTGCAGAGACAGCGGCAAAAGCCAACGGTGCAGGGGAGGTCGCAGATGATTTCCAGAAACGCCTAACTGCAATAGATCGGCGTCGAACAGAATTACTAGCAAGTGCTCGTTCTTTGGAAACTGAGTTAGAGCTCTTGCGTCAAAGGCATTTGTCTTTGCTTGAACAGCGCTCGGCGTTGATCGATTTGGAAAAACCTTTGAATTGGACTGCGATGGTCAAAGAGATTGACCAAAAGTTAATTTCCTTAAGGTATCAATGCGAGGCTCTCAATAGTCAAAGTGAGATTGAGTTGCCGGCGGCCAATCCGATTGTCGAAGTAGCCAGTCTTGCAATGGAGCGTTTGACCGGAGGGGAGTTTGATGCAATTTGGTTGGGAAGTTCACTCCAATCTGAGAGAACCAGTGAGAATGCTGCTGCGGCGGTCGAATTGATCGTGAGGAATCGGCTAGGCCATGAAGTTGAGTTTTCACAACTATCTCCAGAGCTTCAAAATCGAATTTATTTAGCTCTTGTTTTGGGAGTCAAGAACCACTTGCGTGAGAACGGAATTGAGATTCCAACGTTTATCGACCACGCTTTTGCTCACCTCTCCGACAACGATATCCATCGATTGCTTGAGCAAGTTGAAAGCATGGCGGGAGCCGGGCATCAAGTCATACTATTGGGTCGCCCGCTTAATAATTTTGCTTTGCTACCGTCGAAGGTCTTCGAGATTCCGACGACAACACAGGTCGCTGAGGTTTTTGCTGCGGGGCCGAGCGTTGCGATTGTTACCGAACCCGAGTGGCGTCCGGAAGATTTTGTGGCGACTGAAGTTTATGCAACTGGGTTTCTACCCCGCCCGTACCCGCTCTCAAAGTACCCTCGGTCTCAAGCTCAGTGGGCAATTGAGGAAGATGACTCAATCGTAAGTCTGCCATTTCCAGTTTCCGGCCAAAAGCAAATTTCTGCTCAGGAGACCAATGCGTCAGTAACTCCACAGAATCAACCTGCGGTTTCCTCGGTATCGGTCAGTATGATTGGCGACCGACTCGGGTATGTTTCTAGAATCGATGAGACAACTGAGTTAGATCGGCTTGGCTTTTTTGATACTAAACAATTAAGACTGTTTCATGATCAAGGAATTGAAAGTGTTGGCGATTTGTTAGTGGTAGACGGGGACGTGGTGGGAGAACTCAATCTCCACTCAGAGCAACTCGACCGCTGGCAGGCTCAGTTGTGGCTTTTGATGCATGTTCCCGGGCTTAGGACACCTGATGCAAAGGTTCTAGTCGCTTGCGGGATTACAGATCCAGAGCATTTGGACACCTCATTCCCGCAGCAGATTTTAGAACGAATCGATCGTTTTTTCTCAACCAGCGAAGGTCGACATTTTGGAGTCAATCGAGAATCGATAACGCTCGATCGAATCAACGGTTGGTATCGGTCACTTGATCGCGTTCGGGTAAAGACCGAACGCTCTGAAAACACTGAACCACAGGAACTCAAGATTCGTCCCGGTGGGGATTCATTGAGCGGGAGGCGCAAGCCGGGAAATCGCAAGCCGTATCAAAGGACCGCACGTGGTTATCAGGCTCGGGATTTCGCACCCGAAGGGAATGTGATCAAGTCAAATCGGGCTTCAAAAACGGCGCGGCTCGCAAAGGCCAATAGCCAGCCTATGCTGGCTCGCCCGCCTCGAATGCACTCCAACGTCGCAGGGGCTCAGGTCGCACCGAGTATTCCGCCAGTGCCAGTTCCGGAAGATACTGAAGCGGCTAGTAGTAAGCCACAAGGGAAAAAGAAAAAAGCAAAATCTACCGCGCTAAAATTCTATCTTGATTTAAGTGATCATGTCGAAGCGGCTCCATCGATTGGCCCAAAAACAGCGGAGAGATTTGAGAAAATAGGGGTCAGTACAGTGGCTGAATTTCTAAAACACACTGCAGAGTCGATGGAGGCGAAGCTAGACTACAAACGAATCTCAGAGAAAATCATTCGGGTTTGGCAACATCAAGCGAGGTTGGTTTGTCGCATTCCAAATTTGCGAGGCCATGATTCACAACTGCTTGTCGCGTGTGGGATTACCGAGCCAGAAACTCTGGCGACTATGCAGCCGCAGGCACTCTACGAGATCATCGGCCCGTTCGCTGAAACCAAAGAAGGCCAGAAAATCATTCGCAATGGTAAAAAACCTGATTTGGAAGAGGTCAGCAATTGGATTACCTGGGCTTCCAACTTTCGTTCACTTCAGGCTGCCTAGATCTTTGAGAAGCTCAAGTCCGGTAGATGGCAACTACTTAAACCAGAGGGCCGGCGTTGAGTACTTCGTCGGAGGCTTTGTCGGCATAAGCGGTAAAGTTGTCGCGGAACTTTGTCGCGAGTAACTTAGCCGTTTCTTCAAACGCGATGGAGTCCGCCCAAGTTCCCCGCGGCTGGAGAATTTTCCCGGGAACACCAACGCATGATTTCGGGACTCGCAATCCGAAAATTGGATCCGTTGTGTAATCAGCAATCGCAAGCGAGCCGTTGTGAATGGCATCGATAATTGCACGTGTGTACTGAAGGCTGATTCGTGAACCGACTCCAAAAGCGCCTCCACTCCAGCCCGTGTTCACCAACCACGCAGAAGTTCCGTGGAGCTGCATTTGTTCGGCTAATAGAGTGGCGTATTTGGTTGGGTGCCAGACTAGAAAGGCAGCGCCAAAGCAGGCAGAAAATGTAGCTTCCGGATCTTTGACGCCGACTTCGGTTCCAGCGACCTTGGCAGTGTACCCGCTGATAAAGTGGTACATCGCCTGAGCAGAGGTTAGTTTGCTCACTGGCGGAAGGACGCCAAAGGCATCGCAAGTCAAAAATACAATGTTCTTTGGCGAGTCGGTGATACAAGGGATTCTGGCGTTATCGATGTATTCGATCGGGTAAGAACAACGAGTATTTTGGGTTAACGATACGTCGTTGTAGTCGACCTCGTGGGTGAGTGGGTTCTGAACCGTGTTTTCAAGCACTGATCCGTAGCGGATCGCGTCAAAAATCTGAGGCTCTTTTTCTTTCGAAAGGTTGATGCATTTTGCATAACAACCCCCTTCAATGTTGAAGACTCCATCGTCGTTCCAGCAGTGCTCGTCGTCTCCAATGAGCGGGCGTGACGGATCGGCCGAGAGTGTTGTTTTTCCAGTTCCCGAAAGCCCAAAGAATAACGAGACATCATGTTTTTCACCAACGTTGCATGAGCAATGCATCGATAAAATATCCCGCTTGGGCATGAGGTAATTCATGATCGTGAAAACGCCTTTTTTCATCTCGCCGGCGTATTCAGTTCCTAAAATTACCATCTCACCGCGATCGAAGTTGATCGAAACCGACGTCGTGGAATCGACGCCTTCAATCGAGGTGTCGGCAGAGGTTTGGCCGGCGTTATAAATAACGTAATCAGGCTCACCGAAGTCAGCCAATTCCTCAGCGGTCGGCCGAATCAGCATGTTGTGCATAAACAGTGCGTGATAGGCGCGAGAGCAGATCACACGAACCTTTAGGCGGCAGTTGGGATCCCAGCCGGCAAAGGCGTCGAGAACGTAAAATTGAGGACACGTGTCGAGGAAATCGATCGCCTGCTGTTTTACTTTTGTGAAAGACTCCTCGGGCATGGGAATGTTAATTTCACCCCACCAGACATCGTCATTGATGCTCTCTTGCTGCACAATCCGTTTGTCTTTCGGGCTGCGACCCGTTTTATCTCCCGAGTTGGAAGAGAGCCCACCGGTACTGGTAATTGTTCCCTGGTCGAACTTAATGGCCTCTTCGTAAAGACGGGCAGGGGCTGTATTTCGTAAAATGCCCTCTGGGAATTTAGGTAGATTAAGTGAAGCAATTCTTGATTGGTTCGGTGTGGCCATTTGATCGTTCCTGCGTGGACCGGAAACGGGAGACTTTAAGCAAGAAAGCAATGTTGCTGCGGAAAAAAACCGGCAGAATGTTTTCTTAGAAGCTCCCTAATTGAGTCCATTTCAGTTAATGTTTTCGGGTAAGTGTTCAGGTTAACTACCTTATCGATTCTGTCAAAGCCAACTCGTGGGCCGAAGCCTCATATTTTGCTGAAGCCAATGCAATCTGCGAGGTTCCTGGGGGAACTTCCATATGTTGAATGATTTTTCCCACCGGTCGACGTTTCACTGTAGGATTAGCTTGGCTAACCATAGCGCTTTCTCACAAGCCGGTTGGCAGTTTCGAATTTTATAGAAGGAAGAAAAACGGTATGTCCTCCACTCCAGGTGAGCGGTTTCGAACGGCGATGGCTGAAGAAAACCCGCTGCAAATTCCCGGCACAATTAACGCCTACACGGCTTTGCTTGCTCAGCGGGAAGGTTACCGCGCAATTTATCTTTCCGGAGCCGGTGTTGCGAATGCTTCCTACGGGATGCCAGACTTGGGAATGACATCCATGTCAGATGTTCTTATCGATATTGAGAGAATCACTTCTGCCTGCCCGCTGCCGTTATTGGTTGATGCGGACACCGGCTGGGGACATTCATTGTGTATTGCTAGAACCATTCAGGCGTTTATCAAAGCGGGTGCTGCAGCGGTCCATATCGAAGACCAGCAGGCGGCGAAACGTTGTGGACATCGTCCTAACAAATCGATGGTGAGTGCGGGAGAGATGGTGGATCGATTGCATGCCGCCGTTGACGCACGAACAGACGAATCGTTTGTGATCATGGCTCGCACCGACGCTTTAGCGGAGGAGGGGTTGGAGCAATCAATTGAACGCTGCCAGCGGTATATCGAAGCGGGGGCTGATGTGATTTTTGCCGAGGCGATCACCGATGCTGAGCATTACCGATTTTTTACACAATCGCTAAGCGTGCCAGTGCTTGCGAATATGACCGAGTTTGGGATGAGTCCGTTGATGACGGTCGAGCATCTTTCAAAAGTGGGTGTGGAGTTGGTACTCTATCCGTTGACAGCGTTTCGAATGATGAGCCAAGCGGCAGGAACGGCTTACGAGACGATTCGCAAAACAGGTACGCAAAGCAGTATTTTAGATCAGATGCAAACTAGAGAAGAACTTTATGAAGTGCTTGATTATCACGCGTACGAGCAAAAAATCGACGACCTATTAAATAAGGCTGAGGCAGAATGACAGTTAAGAAAAAAACAGGTGGACTTGCAGGTGTTGTTGCTGGTGAGACTGCCATCGCAACAGTTGGAAAAGAAGGCAAGGGATTGAATTACCGTGGTTACTCAATTCATGACCTGGCGGAACACGCAACATTTGAAGAAGTTGCATTCTTGCTGCTTTATGGTCATCTTCCTCTCCGAAAAGAGTTGGACAGCTTTACCGCAAGGCTAGTCGGCGGACGCCAGTTACCTGACGCGTTGTGCCAAACGTTGCGTGCGATCCCTGCAGACGCCCATCCCATGGACGTTCTTCGCACAGGTTGTTCGATGCTGGGTGTCTTGGAACCTGAGACGTCGTTTGACCAGCAAGAGCAAAAGGCAGAGCGTCTGTTGGCCTGTTTGCCGTCGATGCTGGTATATTGGTACCGTTTTTCGCAAGACGGATCTGAGATCGACTTCGATTCGACCGAGTCAAGTATTGCCGGGTATTTTTTGGAGAAAATGCACGATGCCACGCCGTCGGATCTTCATCGTCGCGTGATGGATGTGTCGCTTGTGCTTTATGCTGAGCATGAATTTAATGCATCTACTTTTACCGCTCGGGTCTGCACGGCAACGCTTTCTGATTTGTTTTCTGCAATCACGGGGGCAATCGGGACATTGCGAGGGCCACTACACGGGGGCGCTAACGAGGCGGCGATGGAGTTGATTGAAAAATTTCAAACGCCGGAGGAGGCCGAAGCCGGCATTATGGAAATGTTGTCGAGCAAGGCCCTGATTATGGGTTTTGGTCACCGCGTCTACTCGATTTCAGATCCTCGCAACGAAGTCATTAAAGGCTGGGCAAAGCAGCTTTCAGAAGCTAATGGAGATACGGTGCTATATCCTGTTTCTGAGCGAATTGAGCAGGTGATGTGGCGGGAGAAAAAGCTGTTTCCCAATCTCGATTTTTACAGCGCGTCGGTTTACCACTTCCTCGGAATACCGACTGAGATGTTTACCCCGATTTTTGTTCTTTCGAGAGTCTCAGGTTGGGCCGCACATGTTTTTGAACAGCGTTCCAACAATCGACTTATCCGTCCGGGAGCCGAATATATTGGTCCCGATCAGCTTGATTTCGTAGCAATTGACGACCGCGAGGCAGCGATAGATTCCGTGTAATTAGGAGAGTGGACAAATTGGCATCGGCCCTTTGAGGTTTGTTTTACTCGCCCAATTGTGCCGCTGCCGATTGATCCACAAAGAAAAATAACTCCCCCTCCGGGATGATGTGAGAGGTGGGGTAGTCGCGATAGCTCCCCGATTTCTGCATGATTTCAGCCAGAATCGGGGCTTTGCTTTCACCTGTGATCAGGAAGTATACGCAAGAACTCGCGTTGATGATCTGACCCGTGATGGTAATGCGTTTTTGCCCACTTTCCGGGTGAGTTGCAACCTCGCAGATCCGTTTCGATTCGAGAAAGCAAATTTCATGCGGAAAGATAGAAGCGGTGTGACCGTCGGCGCCCATGCCCAGGATCATGATATCGAAGGTAGGGATGTTGTCACGGTTGTGGGGCAGAACGCTAGAGATTTCTGTTTCGTACCGAGTGGCCTCGATGTTCGGTTCGTTTTCTCCAAGAACACGGTGGATGTTGGCGGAGGGGATCTTGATCTTTGACAAAAGTAAACGATGGGCTTCGCCATAGTTACTCTCTGCATCATCGGGGGCAACGCATCTTTCGTCTCCCCAGAAGAAATGGACTTTTGTCCAATCAACCGCGTCGGCGTGTTCTTCTGCAAGTACTTGAAATAATAGTTTCGGTGTACTGCCTCCAGAGAGCGAGACGGTGATCAAGTCTTGGTTGGCAGCCAGAGTGTGGAGTTTAGACACAAATTCACTGGCGAAAGATCGAGCGACTTCGGGATTGTCGGAGTATTTTTTGATGACGGGATTCACGGTAGAGGTCCGTAGTGGGTTGCGAAATGGATAGGTTAATAATTATGTAGATTAATGATTGGCAAACAGGTGGCGAAATTTTTTGGGGATTTTTTTTCGTTCACCAGAAGCGAACCGCACCGGTTTTTGATCGTTGAAGTTAAACGTGTCCTGGAACCATGGGCGACTGTAAACGAGGTATAAAATGGGGCGAGCGTAATTGGCATCGTTCGCCATGCCGCCGTGGATCACACGGTAGTCCATCAGGTAAGCATCGCCACGACGGGGTAGCGGCGTACTTGCTTGAGGCCACTGCGGATCCTCGGACAAAGCTTGAAGTTCCTGCCGGGCAGTCGCTCGTCGATGGCTACCTTCCCAAATTGCGGTGGAGCCTGTTTCGTGGGTGATATCAACTAAGGGGATGACAACCGTAAGGGCATAAGGAGGGGCTTTTGCGCATGCCTCAGGAGACTCGAACAGGGGTGGGTGGTCAAAGTGAATGGGTTGGTGTTGTGCGCCCGGGAAACTGAGGACCGATCCAAAACTTGAGATCACACATTGGTTTCCTAGAATCGATTGCACAAGTGGAAGCAAAAGCGAGTTGGCGTATAAACACGGATCGTTAAACGGCGGTTCAAGTTTAATGGAAATCATGAAACGCTGATCGCCAACGACTGCGTGTTTCTTTTTTAATTTCTTGAGAGGTTGCTCGGTGTATTTTTGTTGATAGGCCTGAGCTAGTTCGTGAATGAAAGAGGGCGGGATTGCATTTTTTAACCACAAAGCCCCATGTTCGAGGAATAAATCCTTCGCTTGCTCACGCGTATTTTCGAGCAATTGTTGTGCATGTTGTTCTGGCGTCGAAACGTCGATTATTGAATTCATAGTAATCAAATTCGGCCGGCACTTAGTCGATGGCGAGTTGTGACCTATTCTACAGTCTTCGGAATTCACAGTCAGGTGTGTGCCGAGTATTTGTTTTCACCAAATAATTTAAGATTTTAAAGCGGTTTAACAAACAGAATTCGTACAAAGATACGGAGCACAGCTTAGTTCTAGTGGCTCGGAATCATTTTTGTGAATTTGGTTCGCATTGGAATCCAATTTTGGATTCATTTTGTACTACTGATTTGGTAGGCTTAAACCCTGATGTTTCGCCAAATACGAGGGTAATCGATGTTGTTCGTGTATCGCTGTCGGGTTTTTATCTTGCTTGCCGCTGTCTTTTGCATCAGTGGATGTAATACCCAATCGCCGACAGATGAAATTCAGGTTTGTTTTGATGAAGTTAGAGATGCTACAACTGCGTTTCATCAAAACATGGTTGAAATTACAGACCAGGCCTCGGCGGAGCGAATCTTGCCTGAGTTGAAGGCAAGTCATCTACGACTGGCGGAAGCCTATAACGCTCTCGATGAAGCGACGATGACGAGTTCTCGGGGGGCGCGTAAGATAATATCCGACGTTGAGGATTACAAAGAGGAACAGAGAGAGTTATTGAAAATTCAATTCGATCGTTTGAAAGAGGATGAATTTGTCAAAGCTGTCGTCGAGCCTTTTATGCGTCGAATCAATGCGTTTAAGATGAATTAATACCGGTGGATTATCGTACTTCCACTTTTTAGGTCGCTGTTACCAAGCTTCAAATGTTGAATCAGTGATTCGTAAATTGAGCCGAAAGTGTCGCTCACTCCGCTGTTTTATTTCTGTGATCGACGTTAAAATCCCGGGTTGATGAAGCATGGTTTTTGACGGAGTTATGTGTAAGTGAGTGGGATGCCTAACGCGACTGCCCAGTTGGCAGAAATTGTAAAATTACTTGGCAGGCTTTGGTTGTTCGAAGTCAATCAATCAACTCTTGAGTCCATGTGTGGGCCGGAGTTCCGCGAGCCTTATGAATCTTTAGGTGGGGAATTACCCGACGTCGTTTCACCAGAACTGGTTGAACAGTTGGCAATTGAGTATTGCGAGCTACTGATCGGCCCCAAAGAACATATCTCGCCAGTCCAGTCGATTTGGGTTGAAAATCAGTACCAGGCGGAAACTGCGGCTTCCATGAATCGGTTCTTTGATGTCTTGCCTGGCTATCGTCCGCAGTCTTCCTTGCAAGATCATCTTGGCGTTCAATTTGATTTCTTAAGTGAATTGATGCGTCTAGTTCGGGATCCTGAGCAAGGTGAGGTAGTGCGGGAGGTGATTCAGTGTTTTGTTGATGACCATCTGAGTTGGTCTTTGCCAATGTTCGAAAAGATCGTTTCTCAAACGAATTCGTCTTTCTATCGGGGATTGGCAATTGTCTCCGCCAATTTTGTAAAAGGCGTGTTGCCGCAATTAAATATGGTGTCCACCTCTGTGGACTAATCTTCCAAGATTGTATTTCAGAGTGAAAAATGAAGTTTGAACATTCAGTTCGGCGTTACGTTTGTTTGGCGAGTGTCGCATTGCTCACTGTTGTCGGTTGTGACAACGGTGGACCACCCAGCGGTTTCATGTCCCAGCCATTGGCGACGAATCCCAGCGAAAAGTTAGATATTGATTCCCGGCAATTTGAGTTTGAATATGCTGCTGAAATTCAGGGCGTACCTGAAAATGCAACGGTTCGGATTTGGTTCCCAGTGGCGGAGTCCAATCCGCAGCAAACCGTGCAATTAGTAAGTTCAGATGTTCCTGGGGAACTGACGCTGCATCGTGATGAAAAATATCAAAATCAGATTGGTTACGTTGAACAGCAGATGGATGCAACTGGAGGGGAGGAGATTCGGTTTGGGGTTAAATATCAAATCGACCGAGTGGAGGCGGGGACTGATAGATCCGAATTGTCATTGAACCGACAGCAGAATGATGTTTTTTTGAGTGCGAATTCAATGGTTCCTGTTGAGGGAAAGCCACAGGCCTTGCTTGCCGGTAAGCAGCTTCCTGAAGATCCGGTAGATGCCGGGTTGCTGCTGTACGAAACGGTTGAAAGTCACATGACCTACGACAAATCAAAACCGGGGTATGGCAAAGGCGATGCCGTTTGGGCCTGTGATAGCCAGACAGGAAACTGCACGGATTTTCATAGCTTGTTTATTTCTTTGGCTCGCAGTCAGCAGATTCCAGCAAAATTCGAGATTGGATTTCCAATCCCGTCAGATCAACAGGAAGGTAAAGTAGGAGGTTACCATTGTTGGGCTTGGTTCCATGCTCATGGAATCGGTTGGACGCCCGTAGATATCTCAGAGGCGGATAAAAATCCGTCGATGAAGGATTATTATTTTGGGAAGTTAACCGCAGATAGGGTGACGTTTTCGAAAGGGCGTGATATCGAACTTGTTCCGAAGGCTGAGCAGGGTCCGCTAAACTACTTCGTCTACCCGTACGTTGAAGTCAATGGAGAGACTTGGCCTAAAGAAAAAATCAAGTTGAATTTTTCATTCAAGGATAGCCAGTAACATTTCTCTCTGGTCAGGTAACTCAATTATGAAACAGCACCGAACTATTGGCGTTTTCCTCCTCGGTTGCGCCGTTATTTGTTTTCTAATTGCCTGGGAACGTTACCATTCGGCAGTCCAGACTGCTCAGGAAATAGCGCGCGTCATTACGGAAATCGAATACGAATCCGTTTCCACGCCGATTGAAACGACGGTCAGTGGGCTACTCGGAGTCGCACTGGCAGTCGCTGGCGTGGTACTAATTATGGAATACATTCGCGGGAAGAATAAGCCCGACGATCTGCTCAAGCCATAATTGATCGGCTGCGATCTAAAATTTAGGCCACTGTTTTCCAATAGCTTTTTGTTGAATCTGAGTAAGCTGTTTGATACTTTTCTTGGCTAACTTAATGAGATCCGCTAGTTCCGCTTCACTGAAAGTTGCCTCTTCTCCAGTTCCCTGAATTTCAACGAATTGGCCGCGGCCGGTCATGACGACATTCATATCAACACTGGCGGCAAAATCCATAGGGTAATCCAAGTCAGTTACTGGTTTGCCATCAACGATTCCAACGCTGATTGCGGCAATGGAATCGCGTAACGGATAAACCTTTGGATCGGGCAGGTCTTTCTTGATGGAGTTGATGGCATCTACCAAGGCAATCATTCCGCCAGTAATACTGGCAGTACGAGTGCCGCCGTCGGCTTGGAGGACGTCGCAGTCGACTGTGATTTGGCGAGCCCCCAGTGCTTCGAGGTTCGCAACCGCGCGAAGGGATCTGCCGATGAGTCTTTGGATTTCCGTTGTCCGCCCGTCAACCTTGGATCGATCTCTTCTCTTTCGCGGGCTCGTGCTTCCCGGCAGCATGTTGTACTCAGCTGTGATCCACCCTTTTTCTGAATTTCGCATCCAAGGCGGAACATCTTCGGAAACCCTCGCTGTGCAAAGGACAACCGTCCCGCCACATTGGTAGAGTACGCTGCCGGGAGTCTTGTTGGTGAATTTGCGTTTTACTTTGACGGGGCGTATTTCGTTAGCTTTTCGAGTCATGGTGTTTAGTTGTTTGGAGTTGAAAGTTGAGGGAATGAATTTTGGATTGAGTCAGCACGGCAACTAGCTGCTTTTCGACGCTTCGCTAAGCAGCCAGACGACCAGTCCTTTTTGTGCGTGGAGTCGATTGTTTGCTTGTTGAATGATTGCACTTTGCGGGCTGTCAATCACTTCCGAGGTAACTTCCTCGCCGCGTCTTGCCGGTAGACAGTGCAAGAATTTAGCGCCGTCTCGAGCTGAGTTCATAATGTTTTGATTGACTTGGTAGTCAGCTAAATCAGAAAGCCGTTGTTGCGACTCGGCCTCTTGCCCCATGCTTGTCCAAACATCAGTGTAGACGAAAGCAGCATCGGCAGCAGCAGCGACGGCATCGCTCGTTTGAGTGATGATTGTCGAACCGGCAGCTTCATTGAGCTGGTTAATAAATGCCGGATCGAATTGCTATTTATCAGGTGCACCAATGCGAAGTGGAATATTGAGCTTACTACAGGCTACTGCGAGACTGTAGGTAACGTTGTTGGCATCTCCAAGGTAGGCAACGCTCACACCGCTTAGCCCACCAGCTAATTCCTGGATCGTCAAAATGTCAGCGAGAGCCTGGCAGGGATGCGAAACATCGGTCAAACCATTGATGATGGGGCATTCGCTAAACTTGGTAGCTTCGACGACTTGTTCGTGGCTTTTCGCGCGAATTACCAGGACGTCGAGGTAGCTGGTAAGAATGGGCATAAAGTCACAGAGCGGTTCCCGCTTGCCCCAACCGACATCTTCTCCAAGGAATAGTGCCGAACCGCCCAGTTGTCGAATTAAGGTCTCAAAACTGACACGTGTGCGGAGGGAGGGTTTTTCAAACAATAGGCCCATGACCTGATGTTCTAACAGGCCCGGTCGGTTACCAGCGTTAAGCTTAGATTTTAGATCAGCTGAAATTTCCAGAACCCGACGAATTTCTTCGCTGGAAAGGTCGAACAGGGAAAGCACATGTCTCATGCGATGTCCTTTTGCATATCTCAGAGAGATGGTTGGGGATTCAGGCCTGGTTGGAAATGACGGTTCCGATGCCGTTGCTTGTATAAACCTCGAGCAATAATCCATGCCGCAGCGAACCATTGACGATATGAACTTTTCGAACTCCGCGGTCAATTGTTTCAAGGCACGCTTCGACTTTGGGAATCATTCCGTCTGAAATTGTCCCATCAGCGATTAGCTCCAAGGCTTCGGGTTTTGTAAGACTTGAGATAATTGAATCTGGATCGGAGGGGTCCCGAAGAACTCCGGGAACATCTGACAAGATTACCAGTTTGTCTGCGTTTAATTCTTGAGCAAGTTTTGTAGCAACTGTGTCGGCGTTCACGTTTAGCTTTTGTCCGTCGGCATCGACACACATTGAGGGGATGAACGGGGTTTGCCCGGCGTAGCAGAGGTTATCAATAACCAATCGGTCGATCTTTGTGATTTCCCCGACGAATCCGAGATCAACTGGTTGCCCATCGGCACCGTTGAGGACAAGCTTTTTACCGGTTAAAACCGGAGTCGAATCAAAATTCAGAGTCATCGCCCGACCACCAATTTTTTCAAACTCGTCGGCGAGGAATTGATTTGTTTCTTGTGCCAAGACTCGTTCGACAATGTCGAGCGTCGGGGCATCGGTGTATCTTCTGCCTTCGACGAATCGCGGTTCGATCCCAGCCTCTTTCATGGCAGCGGAAATCCGATTGCCTGCTCCGTGGACAACAACGGGGCGCATTCCCACAGTTTCCATAAAATGAATGTCGAGCAAGATGTGGTGGAGCGCGTCGATGTCATCGAGCATGCTTCCACCAAGTTTGATGACAGTGGTTTTGTCCCGGAACATTCGGATCCAGCCGAGTGCTTCGATCAAAGTGTTCGCTTTTTGAATTGCCTGTTCCACGGTGTTCGTTTCTTTTGAGAGTCTAGTTTGCGTCTTGCGTAGAGGATTCGGGGAATGGGAAAGCTCACCATCCTAGGATCTACGATGTACCGGTGCAAGTTGTCGGTAATTCGTCGTCCAATTGAAAAATCCCAGAGTCTGGAATCAGGTCTGGGTAGTTTTGCTGATGTGCCTAATGATTGAAATCGTTTGCTCGGTCGATCGCCAGAGGTTACGCGACCGCAGGGTCCTTGTCGGTGATTTTTTCCCATTCACGAGCTAGGATCTCTACCGAATCGCGAATTTGCTTTTCAGTGTGTGCCGCAGTCATGAAAATTCGAACCCGTGTTTCTTTTTCCGGCACCGCAGGATAAAGAATGGGCTGAGCATTGATGCCATGATCGTACAAAGCTTCGGAGAGCCGCAAGGCTAAGAGCGAGTGCCCCGTGATGATCGGAATGATCGCAGTCCCCTGTGCCATCCCGGTATCGAGGCCGGCTTCCTTAGCGAGGCTCAAAAACAGGCGGGCGTTTGCTTGCAGCTTTGCGACCAATTCGGGTCGTTTCTGTAGAACGCGAAGGGAGCCAAGTGCCGCTCCGACATTGGCCGGAGGCATTCCTGCGGCGAACACATAACCCGGGGTCGTGTAACGTAGGTATTCAATCAGTGAGCGGGAGGCTCCCACGAATCCGCCACAACTGCCGAACGACTTACTAAGAGTGCCCATCCAGCACTCAATATCATCGCGTTGAACGTCGTATACCTCTCCCAGACCTCGTCCCGTCTCGCCTAGTGTGCCGATGGAGTGGGCTTCGTCGAGATAGAGCCAGGCCTTGTATCTTTTCTTGATCTCGATGAACTTTGGAAGGTCCGGGTAATCCCCGTCCATACTGTAAAGCCCTTCGATGATAATCAGAACGCGTCGATATTCCCCGCGGCAGCTCCGCAGAATGTTTTCCAGGTCTTCCCAGTTATTATGCTCGAAAGGGCGACGCTGGGCGCCCGATAGCATCGCACCTTGAATCAGGCTGTTGTGGGCGAAACTGTCGTGCAGAATCAAATCGCCGCGTCCAACTAGGTGCCCAATTACAGATTCATTGCAGCCATGTCCACCTGGGAATGTGATCACGTCTTCTACTCCGAGGAAATCGGAGAGCTCTTTTTCGAGTTGCTTGTGAATTGTTTTTTCACCCGAAACAATTCGACTGGCGGAAACACTGGTGCCGAAGTTGTCAATCGCGTTCTTCGCAGAGAGATTTACCTCGGGGTCCCCGGATAGCCCCAGATAGTTGTAGCTGGCGTAGGAAATTAATTCTTTCCCGTCAATTTCAGTCGTATCGCTGATCCGCCCTTCGTGGACGCTGAAAAATGGGTTTCGAATTCCTGAATCTTCGATCCTTTTTCTCAGACTCTGGAGACGCATGAATTCCGGCATCTTTTCCAGTTTGTAAAATGATTCAGGAACCTCGCCGTTCGTCTTTTTGGTTCCTGCGTATTTTTGGATCGCCGTGGCAACTTCGCGAACAGTCTCAATGTCTTGGAGTACATGTTCCGGTATCTTTCCACCGAAAGCACGTTCGAGTGATTGTGCGACATCAAGACGAGCGAGTGAATCCAAACCCAGTTCGAGGATGTTGGTGTCTATTTCGACCGTTTGGGTTTTATCCGTCAACGCCGAGCGAACCTGTTCGATAACGGCTTGAACAACTTCGGGAGCGAGTTCAGAGTCAGCAAGAGTTTCGCCATCGATCTCTGCAGGAGCATATTCCTGATTTGAATCTACGTTTTGTGATTCTTCCCATAGGCACCAACGAGCGATGACATGGATATCCTCTCCATTTTCAAAGTTCCTCTTGCAGGCGTGTCGTTGAACCTTACCGGATGATGTTTTGGGAACGCTGTGGGCACGCACCAGAACGATTGCATCTGGTGGCAGATCGTGCTCAAGGGCAACCGACTTGCGGATGCTTTTGATGACGCTTTCCCATTTGTCTTTAGCCGGGCTGCGCTCGATCTCGCAAACAATCACTAGGTGTTCGCGATCCCAACGGGTCACCGAAAATGCTGCTGCTCCGCCGGAGCGGGTAAGCGGATGGCACAGCTCGACTGTGGTTTCGATATCCTGTGGGTACCGGTTGGCGCCACGGACAATAATCATGTCCTTCAATCGACCGGTAACAAATAATTCTCCCCGATCCATGAACCCAAGATCGCCGGAACGCACGTAGTACTTTCCGTTGTCAGGTTTGAGTCGAGCCCGGAACGTCTCCTGGGTTTCCTGCTCTCTTTGCCAGTAACCCTGACCACAACTTGGGCTGTTGATCCAAATTTCCCCAATTTTGTCGTCGGGAAGCGGTGTGTGATTTTCTGGGTGGACGATCAGGACTTCTTCTTCTTCAAGAATCTTGCCGCAGCCGACTAATCTACGTGCATTTTCGTGGTTCTCATCCACACGGAGGACGCGATGTTCAACCAGTTCGTATTTATCAAATGGTCTCACGATCGGTGCTTCTTCGTCCGATCCACCGGTAACAATCAATGTTGTTTCGGCCATCCCGTAACAGGGGTAGAAAGCTTCCGGACTGAATCCGTAGGGCGCGAACTTTTCGGTGAAACGTTCCATTACCGCCGCACTTACCGGTTCGGCGCCATTGAACGCGACTTTCCAGTGTGAGAGATCAAGTCCTTCGCAATCTTCTTCGTTGATTTTCATCGTACACCACGCGTAGGCGAAGTTTGGGCCTCCGCTGGCAATCGACTTGTATTTTGAAATGGCACGCAACCAACGGATGGGCCGAGTAAGAAATGCCACGGGTGACATTAAGTTATCTTCAGTTCCGCAATACATTGGATTGAGAATTCCCCCCACAAGCCCCATGTCGTGGTAGGTTGGAAGCCAGCTGCAGATGGAACCTTTGAATCGACCTGTTTGGAATGCTCTGGTGATCATTCGGCAGTTCGCAATCAAATTGCGATGACTTAACATGACTCCTTTGGGAGAACCGGTTGACCCCGATGTGTACTGAATCAAACCAAGGTCATCGAGTGAAGCTTTCGGCTTGACCCAGTCGTTGGCGAATTCGGCGGCGACCGACTCGGTTGATAACCACGCAATTCGCTGCAAGCCCGGAGAGTCTTTTATCCACTTCTCACAACTCTTGATCACCGAAGAAATTGAAATAGCGACGGACGCCTGCGCGTCATCTGAGATGGCACCGATCCGTGCCATGTTGCGATTGCGACGAGGTGGAAAAGCAGGGATGGGTGTGACGGCAGCGTAGTGACAACCAAAAAATGCAACAATGAATTCGAGCCCTGGTGGGTACATCATCAATGCTCGTTTGCCGGCATAGCCCCTGGAGACGAGCATCGCCGCAACAGCTTTCGCTTGGTGGTCTAGTTCTGCAAAAGTTAAGGTTTTAATTTCGCCATCACCGCCGATAAAACGGTAGGCAATTTTCTCTGGCTGCGCAGCAGCCCAGTAACTTAGCCGATCCAGAAAATTGGTTTCGGGCGGCGAGTAAGGTGCAAATAGTTCTTCAAGTTTCACAGGGATTCAACTCCGAGTTCCATCGTGGATTGCCTGAGGAAGTATCTTATCTGGAAGCTTGGCAGATGAAGCTTGCAAACCAGAATATTGATTGCCTCAAAGCGGTAGAAATCAAATCGCCGTAAGGGGCGACTGGTAGTAAATTTCTCGCAAACACTTTCGCATAAGTATAGCAGTTTCCCATCTCATGTTCAGGGCTACTTTTTTTCGGAAAATCCTGTTGATTTTCCATTTTCGATACAGTCTGGAAATTCCTCAGCCTTTGACAAATTATGCAATTTTAAGTAGTTAAACAGCCTAAATCGTTCACCATCGAGGGTGAAATGCGACTTGCGAACGGGAGAGCCCAAGGGCGTCTGTACCGCTGTGATAACCACCAATTCGAGAATGAAATTAACAACTACCTAATCCAAATTTCGAAACGACTTCAAGAGAAACTGACAAAGCGTTTTAATTCGGTACGGTTTTGGCGTTTGGAATGTCTTCCAAGCGGTTCAAGTCATAATTCTATTTGACTCCGGCCTTAATTCGCGGACCGTTAGGTGTTGCCCGAGGCGGACGGCAGGGCGGAGGTCGCTGACAAGAAAACGTCGCTGCATCGGAATCTCGTTAGCGGAAAGGCGAAACTCGACCGTCCGTTTGGTGCGATTCCAAAGAATATCTATGACTTCGGCGATCTGAGGTTTCAATTTGCCGCTCTGAGATTTAATTTCAACCCGATCTCCAAGCTCGATTTCTTGGTGGGGAACTTCTAACCAGAGTGCCGGTTTCCCCCGAAACCAACGCGCACCATACTGGAATTTAGAAAAGCCGAGTTCTCGGTCGGAAGCATTTTCACAATCGCTGCGTAAAAAAACACGGTTACTCGGAATTAGACAGTCCGCGATTTCAACATCGTCAGAGTGAACCCAAGATGGAGTTTGCTCAGTCCACCAGAGAAAAACGCCAAACTTTACCGGTTGCTTCAGATCACTGTTTGCGACTTGGATTCTTGAGACGTCTTCTTCCGAAGCGTCGGAATCCCAGGAGAACGGAATGGAAGGACTCTGAATGTTTTGCTTACTCTTCAACCTGGGAACCTCGATCGCACGTTAAGCAGTCGATGCTGTCGTCTGTTACTGAAAGACGGCAGATATCATCGTAAAGAAACGAAAAAAGCACGGGGTGAACCGTGCTTTTACCCTACTCGGAGAACCGAGATTGTGGCCGTGATATCTCTGGAAAAATGATTATTTTCCAATGCGAGCGATAAGGTCAGCAGTCCGCGAACTGTAACCCCATTCGTTATCGTACCAACTGATAACCTTCACCATGTTCGACTCACCTGGCAAGGATTTTGTCATATCAGCAGCAAAAATTGAGCTGTGAGGGTTGTCGATGATGTCTGTTGAAACGATTGGATCCTCAGTGTACTCAAGCACACCTTTCATTGGTCCATCGGCAGCAGCTTTGATCGCCGCATTGATTTCTTCAGCTGTCGCCGATTTTCCTAGGTTGACAGTCAGGTCAACGACGCTTCCCGTTGGAACAGGGACACGCATTGCCATTCCTGTTAGTTTGCCTTTTAGCTCAGGGATAACCAAAGCGACGGCTTCGGCAGCACCAGTCGATGTTGGGATAATGTTCAGAGCCGCGGCACGTGCTCGGTAGAGATCCTTGTGAGGAGCGTCCAGAACATTTTGGTCGTTGGTGTAACCATGAATCGTTGTCATCAATCCGGCTGTGATTCCGAACGTGTCGTTCAGAACCTTGGCGACCGGGGCAAGGCAGTTGGTGGTGCAGCTTGCATTAGAGATGCACTTCATGTCGTCAGTGATTTGGTCGTCATTGACGCCAAGAACGCATGTCAGATCAGGAGCATCTTTCGCAGGAGCGCTGATGACAACCTTACGAGCACCAGCGGCGAGGTGCGAGTCATAACCGCCGCGCGACTCAGTAGCCCGGTTGCAGAAGACTCCAGTACTTTCCACGACAACGTCGACGTTCATTTCTCCCCAAGGCAACTTGGCAGGATCGCGTTCTTCGAAAACACGGATCTTGTCACCGTTGACGATAAGGTTCTCGTCGTCAAAATCGACAGTGCCAGGGAATCGTCCGTGGATACTGTCGTACTTAAGCATGTTTGCTAACGACTTGTTGTTTGTGAGATCGTTGACTGCGACGACGTCAAACTCGTCGCTTCGACTCATCAAGTTACGGAACGTCAAACGCCCGATACGACCGAAACCATTAATTGCAACTCGAATCGCCACGACATTTCTCCAATATTGGTCAGTAATTCAAAATCAAATTTTTTTGGTGTAGGATAAAACAGCGACCTCAAATCAAACGTACTGGTCGATGCTTGTGCGGTGACGATAACAAATTCTCGTAAACTACGGCAAGTGGGCGATATAATCGGAACCGCTGTTAAACCTGCTTTGGACTGCCCAAACCTATGGAAAATGATCGTGGAAATTCGGCAAAGGTTGGCTCAAATAGGGCGAATTGGCAGATTCCTCGTGGTGTAACAGCCTCGAATTGGGAATACGCTCAGGCGAACCACATATCAACGGGATATGACGAATTCCTCCGTGACGATCCATTAACTATGGTCGACAGGCAGATCCTCAACCGTTACCTGCCAGATCGTAATGGCGAAACTGAAAAAAGTGCGAATTCGAACAAACCGCTCATCGCTGATTTTGGTTGTGGAAACGGGAGAACGCTGATCCCGCTGTTAAATCGGGGCTACCAAGGGGTGGGCATTGATTTATCGATTCCAATGCTAAACGCTTTTCAAAAAAAAATCGGGATCGAACCGAATAGAGGGGAATTAGGTTCGGATACGGGTGAAAACGACTGTTTTTGGATTCAAGCAAACCTCGTTGAATTGGAAGGAATTGTTGACGGGGCGTTCGATCATGGTCTCAGTCTGTTTAGCACATTGGGGATGATTCGCGGGCATGAAAACAGGTTGCTGTTTTTAAAGCATGCGCGACGAACCGTTAAGCCAGGAGGTTGGTTCATCCTGCATGCCCATAATGTTTGGTACCAACTGAGATATCCCGGAGGTCTTCGTTGGGCTCTTGGAAATGGTCTCCGTGCGATTCGAGGAAGATCTGAATTTGGTGACCGTGAGTCAAATTATCGCGGCATCAATAAGATGTTCATTCACAGTTTCCGACGTAAGGAACTAGTCCGGGCATTGACGCATGCAGGATTTCGCGAGTTCGATTGGTTTGGGGTTAGTCCGCATCAAGAGCAGCCAGTCGATGGTCTTCCGTTTGGGCATCCCCTGCGATTGGTGGGATGGGTTGTGGCTTGCCGGTAAACTAACTCTATCACTGTTTTGAATCTGCGATTGTTCGTGTGTTTTGAATTATGTTTCAGACGCTCGTGCATCGACTCAGGCGTAGCGGGCTCGGTTTTGAAATTGTTGAGTGCACGGCTTGAGTGCACGGCTTTACCAATAAATAAACAACGCGTCGTCGTGAACGACTTTCATTGACTTGGAAGTTTGGATTGCCTGGGAACTTTATGGCAACACGACACCGTGGTATAGTCGTGAATTAGTTTGGCAATTGAGGGAGAGGATAAATATGACGCGGCGAGAGCAATTGGAATCGATGCTTGCGGATTCACCCAAAGACACATTTCTTCGGTATGCTCTCGCGATGGAGCTCGAGGGTGAAGGTGAGAATGAGCGAAGCCTTTTGCTTCATCGGGGACTAATTGAAGATGAACCGCCCTACGTCCCTTCGTTTTTCATGAGTGGACAGCAACTGGCAGATCTTGAACGTACAGAAGAGGCCGTAGAGATTCTCAAGCAGGGAATAGAGCAGGCTGGGTTGCAAGGGAACGACCACGCGAAGGCGGAGATGATCTCATTTTTGCAGTCGCTTGAATAACCAACTGAATCTAAGCCAAACGCTTTATCTTATCTACTGCCGTTGGGTTTGGTGGTTGGGCTGATATCTTTTGAACAGCTATTCCACAATTTTGTTCTGAGCAAGAACTAATTGTCACAAATTCCCTGATCCAAAAACTCTGGCTTTTCAGCGGGAGTGATTGTTAAGAGGTGAGGGTTTTACTGATAAACCATCGCTAAAGCAGCGAAAACCAGTTCACTCGATTTGCCGACAGCCCATTCAAAGGTTGCGTGTCTAGGAAGGGCTGGGTTTGAAATTCGATCATTGACACTGATCGCCTCTTGCTCAACACTTTAACTTAACCAAGTTGCCTATTTGAACGAATTGTTCAACGGCATGCGGTCGTCGTTGCTCTAGCTTTTGGGGGAGCGTGACCTTCCGACATTGGGTGGCGTTCTGGCTCGTTTACTCAATTAAACAGCTAAACTATTGCATAGATTAGAATTCTCATTTAGATGAAATTGACAGTGGCAAACCCTGAATTTAGCGAATCGTCTGCGGATGAATTGTTGAACGCTGACTCACCGATTTCGGGTCGCCGAATCGCGTTTGTCGGTAAATTGGGAAGCATGAATCGCCGCGAAGCGCGCGAACTGGTTCGCCGGCATCAGGGCCTGATGGTAGAGCGAATTGATCCATCGGTTGACTTGGTAGTTATTGGTGCCGATGTACTGCCACTGGGTGATCAGGCTGAGTTGCTTGATGATTGGGTGATTGAAGCGAGTGCTCAGGGACGTATCAGCGTAATTAACGAAACTCAGTTTTGGCAAGAATTGGGGATTGTGGAGCCAGAGTTAGATATCGGACGTTTTTACACTCCAGCCATGCTGGCTGGTTTACTTGGTTTGCCGTTGTCGACAATTCGTCGTTGGCACCGCCGCGGGCTGATTACTCCAACTCGGCAGGTTAAGAAGTTAGCGTATTTTGATTTTCAAGAAGTCGCTTCGGCGCGTCGAATCGCACGTTTAATCGCGTCCGGTGCTACCGCTCAGTCGATCGAGACAAAGCTTTCACGTTTGGCCGGACTTTACCCCAATCTTCAGCGGCCTTTGTGCCAGCTTTCCGTGATTGTTGAAGGACGTCAACTTTTGCTGCGGCAAGGCGGAGGGTTGATTGAGCCTGGGGGGCAGATGCGAATTGATTTTGACTCGCCTAGCCTCGAGGATGACAGGGATGATCAGGAGGTTTCATATCCAATCAACGAGCCAGTTGCTCCGGTTCCCTTGGAAGAACTAGTCACACCTGATGAGTTCCTTAGGGCTGCTATCGATTTTGAAGATGAAGAAGATGCCGATGGGGCGATTGAGGTATATCGAGCGATGTCTCTTGCGTTTGGCCCATCTTCAGATTCCTCGTTTCGGTTGGCTGAATTACTTTACCAGCAAGGCGATTTGCCAGGAGCGCGAGAGCGTTACTTTCTGGCAATCGAATTAGACGAGTCATTCGTTGAGGCGCGGGCGAGTTTGGGGTGTGTTCTGGTCGAATTGGGCCAGCAAGAAATGGCCCTAGCTACCTTTCACGGGGCACTCGCCCATCACGCAGATTATCCAGACGTGCATTTTTATCTTGCAAGATTGCTGGACGACATGGATCGTGCAACGGAAGCCGAACCGCATTGGCGAACGTTTCTGGAGCTTGCTCCCAAAAGTCCCTGGGCCGAAGAGGCTCGTCAGCGTCTAGACGCCGACAACTAACCTAGGAATTAGGCGTTTTCGCGTGTTTTTACGATGAAAGATGGCCTTCAGTCGTTTTCGAACAGGGCAACTCAGTTTGCTTGACTTTAACGGTTAGTTAATCAGTGACCACTTTTACGTTCGTAACGGTCTTTCTGGTTTCTCTTGCTAGGTTTGCAGATTCTTCCGATTGTAATAACAGGCATTCGTTGCAACCGGGCTGCGCGAATTCTCAATCAGCTTGGAAAATTCTCTTTGTCACATCGTTTCATGAATCCACAAATTAATCATTTTTTCGTGAGGACGGGGTTAGCCTGTTGGCTACTCCTTTGGTGCGCGACGTTCTCCCACGCTCAAAAGACCTACCCAACCTCACGTTATCGTGGTCAGCAGTTGCTCGAAGACCAGCAGGTTTATGACCTGGGCAGCCAGTTGTACTCGGATTCAAGCAGTGATTTTCAGGCAATGTCACCTGACAGGTGGAGTATCCCGCCGGTCGGTGCTCGTCCAACAATTGTCAGTCGAATAGAGGAGGTGGAAGCTCAAACGCCAATCCATTCGAACAAGAAATTAATGAATTCAATTGCGTTTAAAAAGCCTCGTGACCTCCAACCCAAATCAAAACTTGGCGAATCAAAAAGTTCTTATTGGTCACAAGCTGGGATTGAAATTTCATCAAAGCGAGAGGATCGAGTTCGACCACAACAAAGTCCGAGGCTTCATTCAGAGCGTAAACCGAATTTGAAGGCTGGATATCCTCTGCGAGTTTCTGCACGGCAGGAAATTTCAGAAGCCTCCAAGGGGCAAGTTTCGAATGGACCAGTCCTTACTGCTCCGGCATCGAATCAGAAGAGTTGGCGGCCGAAAGGGCAAAACGTGAGGAAGCGAGTCAGTCAGTCGGTGCCGCATGGTTCCGGCGAAAGCGATTGGAACTCTCATGTTAGTCGCTCATCTGCATTGGATCTTGGATTTCGACGTCCAGAGATTACAAGGCGTCCAACCGTGGAGTACTCACCTTCGAGCGCCTCTTTTGCTTCGGATTCTAGGTGTGATTGCGGCGAAACAGACTCGCCAACATTGGAAGAGATCTTACGGACCGGTCGGTATTTTGGTTCCGCCAATGTCTCATTTCTAAAGCCAGTATTGCAAGGCGATATTGCCTATGAAACCTCGGGTTCCGCCGGTCAGTTTCAGGATAATTTTGAATATGATTACAGTACTGCAAGTCAATTCAGCGTAGGCTTTGAGTCCCAAGCAGGACCAGGTTTCAGCATCAATTATTGGGAATTTGATGGCGTGTCTGATGCTGCCAGTTGGACGTCTGGAGATGTAAGTTCAGGAGAAACCATTGTTGGTCTTGGCGGGGTTTTGGGTGGCAGGCAGTTCACCGTTTTCGATTTTAATGACACCGTTACGGTAAACGACTCACTGGACGTTCAGAGTATTGAAGCCAGTTTGTTTAAAGAGATGAAATTCAAGGTCTCTCGAATGGGGGGGCGAGTTGGATTCCAGTGGGTTGAGATCAATCGTCAAACCAATGCCTCGTTTACAGACGTTGGGGGCAGCACGGTAGCCTGGGAGGGGAAGGACCAATTCCAGGGAGCGGGACCAACTTTTGGATTTGATTATTTCCGGCCAATTGGTCACACAAAGATCGAATTTCATGCAAGTAGCGATTTTGGTTTGATTTTTGGGCAAAGAGACAAGGTTGTTCGTGACAACTTCGGTGCGATAAATCAAAACCTTAGCGATGACGAGTTTTTTACTAATTTAGATTTATTCTTGGGTGCTCAGTACGTCATTTCTCGTGGTGGTAATCGGTGTTTTTACTTTAGGTCTGGTCTAGATTATCAGGTTTGGCTTGGAGCAGATAACGAGACCGCTTCCAATTCCGACTTTGGTTTACGTGGTTTTTCACTAACCCTTGGCTATAATCGGTGAATCGCGACGGCGATTGCTGGATGCGAGTGTTTTTCTGCGTTCTGTTGCTCTTTTGTTTTCCGCGAACGCGTAATGTGATCTCCCCCGGACGATATCAGCATGACAGTAGCCGTATTCATTACCAGTGAGTCTGACGCCTCATGTCTCATTCCATGGGGGATCCACTTTGCATTGGCGGATCACACTGATTTGTTAATTGTTTGTCCAAGAAAATCAAAAGGCAAACGCGCTTGGGAAAAGTTAGAAGTTTCAGAAAAAGAGGGGCGTTCGCTTTACCAGTCTGTTTTTGCCGAGTTGGAAAAAATCGATCCAAGTCGAGTGGTTATGAAGGAAGCGATCGCCGATGGTGAAGAGTCGACAGATATGGATCGCGTTGCGATTGAAACTCGTGAACTCATTGCTACCGCGCCCGAGGATGCTTTTGTTGAGGAAATTGGTAATCTCGACGTGCGTTTAGTACTGCTCCCAGCATTTGCTCCAGTGAAAGGTTCGAATGAGACGGACATGCGCTGGCATCAAAAGGTTTTCCGAGCGGCGCCTTGTCAGGTCGCGGTAGTCAAAGGTAACGTTCCAATTGGCGAGGGAGCGAGTCGAATACTTGTCGCGAGCGAGGGGGAAACCGATCCGGATCAGAAACTGGCGGTGGCAAGGAGTTTGCAACTGGCGAAGACGGTCGGGGCTGAACAAGTTGAGTTGCTGTATGTTCGACCGGACGATGATGAGGTTGCTGCAGAGATTGCGGAAACCCACCTGAGTCAGCTTACAAAAACCAAGCAGGAGAAGTCGCTCGAAATTGTGCCACGCTCAATTCTCGCTGATTCGCTATTCGATGGGATTCGACAAATCCCGGAATTGGATTTTGATGTCTTGCTAGTGGGGACCCGGAAAGAGAAAGTTATCCGGTCTTTGTTTTTAGAACTGGATCCGGGAACTCAGAAAGCTGCATCGTCAATTGTTGTGGTGCGGGCAGCGGTTCCGCTGACAGTTCGGGTTTGGGGAGGTGTGACTTTATGGATTCGAAGTAAAGTACCTCAGATCGATCGAGAGCGGCGAGTGAAGCTGGTCGATAACTTACAGATAAACTCTCAGTTTAATTTCGATTTTGGCGCGTTGATTTCTCTCTCGACGCTTATCGCTGCCCTCGGTTTGGTGAGAGACTCTGGCGCGGTTGTGATTGGTGCCATGTTGGTCGCTCCGTTAATGACGCCCCTAGTCGCGATGGGATTCGCGTTAGTGCAGGGAAATCTGAAACTCATCCGATCGGCCTTGAGGTCTGTCGCGTGGGGGTTCGCTATCGCCTTGCTCATTGGTGCATCGATTGGACTCATGTTGCGACTGTTTGCACCGGGACTTGAGATTAGCGAGCAGATGGCAGATCGTGGGTCGCCGAATTTCTTGGACTTGATTGTAGCTCTGGCAAGTGGAGTGGCTGCGGCGTATGCCATGGGACGACCAAATTTAATTTCGGCGTTGCCCGGTGTTGCGATTGCGGCCGCGTTAGTTCCACCGATAGCCACATCCGGGCTGGCGTTAACGATGGGAGATCTAGCTCTTGCCGGCGGTGCTTCACTTTTGTTCTTTACAAATATTGTCGCGATTGTCCTCGGAACCGCAATTACTTTTTGGTGCGTGGGGATTAGCACCCGAATGAGTGAAGGCCGGCCGGCTCAGATCTGGCCGCGTTATTGGTTGATCGGGTTCGTGGTTTTGTCGATTCTGTTGACGTTGGAAATGTGGAATTTCAATCCTTTGGCCGCACCGTAAGCAGTCAGGCTCAATTCCAAATAAGGAAAGTCCTGGCCGAGGATCCCCCAAATTAACTTTGCCTGTGAGCTTAGTTTTTAGGGTTTTACCAACGAATCGTTGTGGGTGGTGGCTTTCACTCGAAAATGAGGCTGAAAGCGGAGCAACGATTCGACAATAGATACCCGAAACACTAGAATTCGAGAGTGCGATTTGGCTCTATTTGAACCGTGTGACACGATTTGAGTTGGCTGAAGACGCAACATCGCGGAGAACTGGTAAACGGTCGGTTGTTCGCTTACACAAGACGTGATTTAGATACAATTTATTTGGCTGCGATTATCCAAGCGGTCTCAGTGTTCCAGGAGAATAAAATGTCGTTTCATTCGATTTTACGATCGCCTCTATGCTCGCTTGCGTGCGCAACTTTGTTGGCTCTGGGCGCGCTGCAAGAAGCGAATGCTCAAGGTAAATTTGCCAACGGCGGTGGGCAGATGAAGCAGGGCAAACCGAACGGAGACCGCGATGGTGGTTCGGATGGCTTTACTGGTGGAACGACGGGCAAAGCGAGGTTTGTCAATCTGCTGGATTCACGAGACCTGAGTCAGTTTCGTGGTTATGAGTCGGAGCAAATTGGTGAAGGTTGGTCACTGGATGGTCGGGATCTTTATTTTGATGGTTCCGGTGGTGGTGACCTGATCACTCGGCAGACTTACGGTGATTTCGATTTGCAAGTGGAGTGGAAAGTAGCCAATGGGGCGAACAGCGGAATTATGTGGCGTGTTTCACTCGGTGATAGTGCGCCCTACATGTCCGGTCCGGAATATCAAATCTTGGATGATAGCGAACATGCAGATGGTGCTAACGAATTAACCGCTGCCGGTTCTTTGTACGGTATGTTCCCAGCAAAAGATCGCGATGGAAATAAAACGCTTCGAGATGTTGGAACTTGGAACAAGACACGAATTACAGTCGTGGGAAATCGTGTTACCTATTATCTGAATCTGAAAAAAGTTCTTGAAACTGAAATTGGCAGTCCTGAGTGGAACGAGCAGTTGGGGAAGAGCAAGTTTAAAGACTGGGATAAGTTCGCAAAAAATCGCGGTGGACACATCGCGTTTCAAGATCATGGAAATGAAGTCTGGTTCCGTAATATCCGAATCAAGCGTTTAGACAACGGGACACCACAAGGTGGATACTCTCAGGGTGGTGGTGCCGCGGGAGCGCAGGGTGGATTTAGAAATTCGAAATTTGAAGGAATGCAAAATTCATTGAATGCTGGTGGTGGAACTGGCCGTAGTATCCCTCGTGAACAAACGGGGGGGGCGGGTTTGCCGCCTGACTTTGATTCCAGTGGACGACCGGCGAGTATGAATCGCGGTGGTACGCGAGGCCCAGGTGGTGCTACATCAGATCGAAATTCTGGACTTAGCCCCCGAAACTCAAAGTTCTCTGGGATGCAAAACTCGTTGGACACTGGTGGTGCCGATCGCGGTGGACGTGGTGATACTCGTGGCGGTGGTGGAACTAGCCCTCGAAACTCAAAGTTCTCTGGGATGCAAAACTCATTGGACACGGGAGGTTCTGCTCGCGGTGGCCGTGGTGATACCCGTGGCGGTGGAGGACGACCTGAGCCTGAATTTGATTCTAGTGGACGACCTTCGAGTATGAATCGTGGTGGCACACGAGGTTCTGGTGGCAATACATCAGATCGGAATTCTGGAACTAGCCCTCGAAACTCAAAGTTCTCTGGGATGCAAAACTCGTTGGATACCGGTGGCAGTGCTCGCGGTAGTAATCGAGGCTCAACTGATCGTTCGTCTCAGAGTAACTCGAAAAACTCAAGTTCAAAAAAGAGTAGTAACGGACCAACTGGCCCTGCAAAACTTTAAGGTGCACTTGCGTTAGAGGTTTTTTGACCAAAACCACTCGCGATTGAGTCATGCTCCGCTTCAACAGAATGTAATATACAAACGCCCGGTTCACGCCGGGCGTTCGTCTTTTATGGAAAACAAAACTAAAGATTTGACGAAGGAAATATTTCCGTTGCTCATGTCGAGTATCGAGAAATTTCATTGGTACGACAGTCGACCAAGTCACCCAAATTTTATATTTGGTCGGCTAGAATTTAGAATACATATTGATCCGGTCCTTGCCAAGGAAGCCTGGAGGATCGCATTGAGCCGACAGCCGCTTGCAGGTGTCAAACCAGAAAAGGTTAAACGGCGTTGGCATTGGGGGGCTAAATCCCAAACGAACGAGCGCGGTTCCACGGGAAGTTTTAATCATCATGAGGCCGAGTCGTCTCCGGAGCCTTGGAACTTTGAAGATGACGAATTGCGTTTAACGATTTCCAGTCATTTGGAAATGCGAACCGGCGGTCGCGCGAGGCCAACTGGAGAGCTTCACGGAAAACTAGTGGAGCGAACAACGTTGGTTTACTTTGCTGTCCATCATGCGATAAGTGACGGTGCGGGTGCGATTTTAGTGGTTAATGAATGGCTTGCTATTTATGCGAATCTCGAATCTGGGAGGTCTGGCACGGCGGGACTTCAGCGGTTGGAGGCCGACCGTCTGAGAGCACGTAACCACCTTGGGCTATTTCGTTGGAATTATTTGAAACATATCTTTCAGCAGCCAGTGGCCTTGTTCGGGGCAACCAAGTTCATTTTTCGAAAAACGGTTGACTTGACGATTCAAAAAGATGTTTCAGATGGTGATGCGAGGCTATATCCGGCTATTGTTGGACGCTGGTTGGATGCAGAAGCTGTTCGCTGTCTTGGTCGCGAAAGTGGCCGTTTGAGGGTGACGCTGAATTCGATCATGCTGGGGCGATTGTTTGTGTCGCTATCGAGATTTTTGGCGAGGGATGGAGAGGATCATCGCAGAGACTGGTTGCGTGTCATCTTGCCGATTAGTATTCGAGAAATGTCAGACCGGCGGATGCCAGCGGCCAATCGAACGACGATTGTCCAATTAGACCGCCGGGCTGATGAACTGGCGTTGTCGGATGGGTTTTATCAAAACTTGGATCGAGAGATTCGAATCATCCGCGGTTGGCAGTTAGATAAAATTTTTCTGATATGTATCCGGTTGCTTTCGACCGTCGAACCGTTGTTTCGCAAAGTAGCCGGGAATCGAAAGTCGCGTGGGACAGTGGTTTTTACGAATCTCGGAGAGCCTTTTCGAAAGCTACTTAAAACCCAATCTCAGTTGAGTCGTGGTTCGTTTGGTCAATTTGATCTTGTTGGACCCGTCCGTGAGGGAACTCCGCTGAATTATACAGTCGCACGCCATGGTGAACGGCTTCGGGTTTCACTTCATTATGATTCACGCGTATTTTCAGCGAATCGGGCAGAGGATTTGTTGGAGAGCTACGCGAGCGAATTGGTTGGCGGGACGCCACGCGAGAGTGAATGATCGCGTTTAAAAAAGAGGGCGTCCTTTTAGGCGGCTGCTTTGCCGGTTTTAGGCTGGGCAAGGAACTCTGCCTGTTGCTTCCAGGTATTCGTGATAAGCGATTCAGCGATTCCTAATTGATTTGAAAACTCTGTGACTGCTTCTTCGGACCAGTTGAGAATCTGTTTGTAGGAGTAAATGCCGCAGTCGTTTAAGCGAGCTTCGAGTATTTCCGTGACTCCGGAAATGAATTTCAGATTATCTGGTTTTTTCGGAGGTGAGGTGAATAGCATGCCTCGCTGGGCGTGTTTTACGAGATGCCCTTGATGCTCAGCGTCATATTGCTGAGATTGGGATTTTCTTTGCTCCATCGCTTTTGCAAAGGAAATGATTGCAGAGTCTGCTTCTGCAACAGATTGTTGGTTGGCAAGACGCGCTAAAAGTTCCACACGTTCTTGTTGTAGTTGATCATTTTTGAGTCTGAGATTCTCGATCGTTTCAGATGATTCTAATTCTTTTGCTTTTTGCGCAGTCAGTCTATTGTTTGCTTCTTCGTCTGATTGAAGGTTAGCCCGCCTTAGGTTATCGATTTCGTTTGACAATTCCTGCTGTGCTGACAGGATATCTTGTTGCTCGTTTTGAAGAGTTTGGTTTGCTAATTTAAGTTGCTTGTTTTCAATTTCTACACCCTGCATGTGAGATTCGTACTGAGAGATTCTCAAACAGGTAGCTTTTAGATTTTCAATTTTTTTGTTGAGTTTGGCCGTTCGGGAATTGGATTCCATTAATGCGGATTCAGAGACCACTAGATTTTTCTGAGAGACGTCCAGTTCAACGGCGAGGTCTTCGAGGTGTTTGTCGGTCTTCTTAATTGACTCTGCTTGGCTGCAGATTCGATGTTCGAGGCGACTTATCCGTTCAGAATATTCGTCCTCTTTTTTACCAAGGGACTCTTGGTTCCGTTTGGTGATTGCATGGATGGTAGATTCCTGGTTTTCAAGACGTTTCTTGAGCGCCGTGTTTTCTGCGATCGCTTGTTCCAAGTCAGCCGTTGAATCGAATCGTTCATCGTCGACTTTGAGCACGCCACTCTCTTGAAGTGGTTCGCTTCGCGGTTTGTCCGTGCCTTCTCCAGAGCTAGGTGAAGCATGCTGCGACGTGTCGTTTAGCTCATCGCAAAGTCGTTGCAAAACATTGAGTTGAGAGGTTTGACGTTGGAACCGGTCGTTTAATTGACGGTGGGTCGCGTGGGCGAGCGTCAGGCTGGCGTGGAGATCGTGGTTGTCCTTCTTCAGCGACTGCTGCAATAAGGTCTCATTGCGTCTGTCGCGGTGCCAAAGCAGGTACCCAGTCAGAAGACCTGAAAATACGAGTATTAGATTTGTCATGTAGTCCGGCATAGCAGCTCCGTCGGGCGCTGAGTTCAATCCGATAGCCGCTAGCATTCTGGTAAGATGTAACGGTTACGCTCTTTATTTCGGTCGGATCTAAATCGCAACGATCTCCAGCAAAATTTGCGGTAATGACGGAAGTTTTCAGTTTGTTTCAGCCGTGTCTAGCATTTTGTGCTTGGCCAAACCGAAAACCTGGGGAATAGCGGCCGAGATAGATGTTTTCGTATTACAGCCAAAAAGGCGCTGGCAAAAGGAAGACATGGTTTTCAAAAAGGCTCAACGCACCATTCCAACTCACATACCGCGTGAGCGTGAGAATGATTGCGAAAGCGAATGCGACGGGAACTGAGGCAAGCAGCATTGGATATCTGAGCCACCAACGACGTGAACAGGTGGCAGTTTCCCCACGTCGATAGGCCCATCCAAGAGCAAGTCGAGCCGGCCAAGAGAAAATAATAAAAACGAGACTCAGTGTCCAAAGGAGTTCATTGGGGATTGTCTCAATCTTAAGTAAAAACAACGGCAAGGCGAGAACGAGACTGACTGTTAAGGCGAAGAGATGAGCGATGGGTGCGCGGCCAAAATTTCTCCAAACTTGCCCCACTTGAAAAAATCGAACTAACTTGCCGTCAACCGAGAAATGGGTTTGTAAAAATAAAAGGGTGCCAAAGATTGGTATCGCAAATAAAACTCCGAGAATACCAAACAGAATCGAGAGCCCGCTTTCTTCATAGCTTGCAGCTACCAAAAGCAAAGTAGGAATCAGAAGCCAGGCAAAAGACCCGACGAAGCCTTTGAGGCCTAACAGCATATAATATCTTAAATTTAGACTCGCAAAGAAATTCCATGACTTGTCTCTGGCGGTAGTGTAGATGTTTTCATTGCGTAATCTGGAAAGCAGGATTAATGGCGGAAACCAGTCTCCGATCGGTTTTGCGTTGCTGATATCTTTTTCGATGTTGGGGGCAACTATTCCAAGTGTGTATTTGATGATGAAGCGGATTGCCTTGATACCTGTCAGGCGGCGAGCCACCCAGACGAAAAGCGAAACGGGTGCGATGAGGGGCCAAAAAAAATAACGCAGCCGAGCACCGCAAATGAGCGCAGTGAAGATATGGCAGACTGACAAAATGATGAGCAAGTACAGGCAATTTTTTGCAATCAAGGTTTCGGAACTGCTTGAGTCGATCAGGTAAGCTTCTTGCCAGATGCTGGAGAGAAGCCTTACAGGTAAAAAGGTCAGCCAGCAGCCTACGATCACGCTGCCAAGTTTTGAGGCTTTTGAAAGTCCAATCATTGCATCGCGAAAAGTCCGCTGTCTCGCAAGTCTCCCAGAGACTTCGATTAAATACCCGAAACTAATGAATTGTAAGATTGGAATACTTGCCGTTATCGCAAGTAAAATAACAATGCTAACGACGCCAAATATGTGAGATGCGAAGGTTGATAAAGCACTCATCAATCGAAAAGGCCAGCTCTTCCGTGACGCGGAAGCAGGACAGGGCATCGAGTCGTTGCGCGTAATGCTGGTGGTAGGGGAAAGGTTTTCCAGAGCACCGGGGGAGGGGGAGGCTGGGGAAAGGTGGCCGATTTGACCAGGCTGCGCCGGTAGGCTCGCTCCTTGCGGTTGGCGTTGAGTAATCTGATTATCAAAATCACCTGAATTGGTCATTTGAAATGAACGATTAAAAGAAAAGGATTTGATAATTTCCAGAGGTTACAAAACTGAAGGTCTCATTGTCGAGTATAACTTAATAGCGGTTGCTAGATAACCAAACCCACGATTGGGGAAGCTTGTTTCGAATAAGATGTAAATTTGGGACGTATCTTCAGGTTCATTTTGAGCCAACTTTGGTTTTCGGCCTGAGCCCTGTTTATCTTGAACTTAGAGCCAGTATCTAAATCCGATAGGGGGCGCGAGAGCGTTCATTGCCGATCATGAAAGATATGTTTTTTTTGAGCTTGGTATTTGGCGGGATAGCTGCGCTTACATTTTCATTGACGCGAGTGGAGAAGATTGCTGCTCCCAGATCTGCCAAAGCCAATGATCTCGTTTTAGCGGATATCGACCTAGTTGCCGAAGCGATTGACTCCGCGTTTGCCGAGGAATGGTCGGCTCGGAATTTGTCTCATGCAGATCAAGTAAATAACCTTCTGGTAGCTCGGCGGATATCTCTTGGAATCGCCGGGACGATACCCTCGTTAGCTGAAATTCGTGAATTTGAATCACTGCCTGAGTCGGAGCAAATCGACTGGTGGGTTGCCCGATTGTTGGAAGATCGCAGGACTAGTAACTACCTTGCAGAGCGGTTGACGCGTGCCCTAGTCGGTGTCGAGGAAGGCCCGTTTTTGATTTTTCGTCGTCGTAGGTTCGTCAGTTGGCTATCGAACCAATTGTTTCTAAATAAACCTTATGATGAATTAGTTGCCGAGATATTGACGGAGGAAGGCCTTTGGACGGACGCTCCGGCGGTCAATTTTTACACGCGAACAATCTCGCAAAATGAGGAAAGTAATAAGCCTGATCCGGTGCTTTTGGCAGGGCGAACTTCCCGCGCCTTTCTTGGAATGCGAATTGACTGCTTGCAATGTCATGATGATTTTTTAGATACGGTTGAATTAGGGAATGCGGAAGACTTGCGGAGCGGGACTCAGCAAGATTTTCATTCCCTCGCGGCATTTTTTAGTGATGTAGAGAGTTCGCTGCTTGGCATCCGAGATGTAAAGGAGCACCAGCCTTATGAATATCAATTGCTGGACGAGGACAAGGCTTCCGTGATTGTCCCGATGGTTCCCTTTCACGCAGAATTAGATGGCAAAGAAAGTAATCAACGGACGAGGCTTGCTAATTGGGTAACTCATCAAGAAAACCGCCCCTTCGCTCGGGCGGCCGTTAATCGAATGTGGGCAATTATGTTCGGACGCGGGTTGATCAACCCCGTCGATGAGATTCCTCTAGGCGGACCGTTTCCAAAGGTGTTGGAAATTTTGACGGATGATTTTGTCAGTCACGGTTATGATTTGCATCGTCTAATTCGGGTCATCAGCTCAACGCAAGCTTTGAGATTAAACAGTGCAGCTGAATTCACGGTCACGCCGAGTCATGAAAATTTAGTCGCTGTTTTCCCAACGATTCGACTGCGTCCGGAGCAGGTGGCTGGCGCTATCGCGCAATCTACGAGTTTAACCACGATCAACTCGGGGGCGCACATCACGACGCGACTAATGAAATTCGGCCAGCAGAACGAGTTTGTTAGTCGTTTTGGTGACCCCGGAGAAGATGAGTTTAGCGATCGGGGAGAAACTGTGACTCAGCGGTTATTAATGCTGAATGGTGAGATGGTTGGCGAGCGGTTAGAGAATATTTTAAACGCTCCTTCCCACTTGGCCAGTCTGTCGCCAGACCTCGATACGGCTGTCGATGTTATTTATTTGACAACGCTGACGAGGCATCCGAATGAGGAGGAGAGGAAACAAGCAGTGAGTGGGTTGAGCGGGCAAAACCGCGAGCAGCGTGGCGAGGAAGTGATCGATTTATACTGGTCGTTATTAAATTGTGCTGAGTTTCGATGGAATCATTAGTTGAGATTCTGTATCGCAATCCTGAGGGTTGCCAAGAGGATTGTTGTGTTTGACTACTGTGACTTTTAAAAGATGGACTGCTTGGTGCTATGATGGTGAATTCAACAGATTTTATTCAAAAGCAACAAACTCATTTTCACCGCCGTTCATTGTTGAAGATGGCGGGGCTAAGTGGTTTGTCATGGTTGACCCCACTGGCTACGCGTCTTGCGAGGAGTGCCGAGGCCGACCAAAGGGGAAAGGCAAAGTCGTTAATCGTCTTATGGCTTGAAGGCGCTCCGAGTCAGCTTGAAACTTTCGATCCGCATGAAGGCACTACGATCGCTGGCGGAAGTAAGGCCCGAAGAACCAGTGTGGATGGCATCAGGCTGGGAGACGGGTTGCAGCAGGTTGCTGAGCAAATGGAGCATATCTCATTGATTCGGTCGGTGACCAGTAAAGAAGGCGATCACGAACGAGCGATTTACAACGCTAAAACTGGCTTTCGGCCGGATCCGACATTGATTCATCCATCCATTGGGAGTGTCATCTGCCACCAGATGAATCAAGAGCAAGATCGATTGGTTGATATCCCCCGCCACATTTCGATTTTGCCCAGCAATACACCAGGACGGGGTGGTTATCTTGGGGATCAGTTCGACGCCTTCAAGGTGTTTGATCCAGTCCAGCCAATTCCTGATGTGGCAGCG
>JAAEMV010000610.1 GCA_024225195.1 Planctomycetaceae bacterium
AACACCTTTATCGTTTAGCTGAAATGACGCGTCCACAGACACTTGTTCAGGTCAAATTAATTCGTGACGGAAAAGAACGGGTGACGCAGGTTGTTGTCGGGAAGCGACCGGAAAACATGCGGTAGGCTATCGCGCGTGATCTAATTTTTGTCCCCCCCCACTCATGTTTGCGGTTCTTTATCGCGAGGACCCATTGCCTTATTCGGGTTTTCGTTAAGGTCTGCCTAGCTGTTAAGGTTTGTATTTACGATACTTCTCCGCAGACCCGAGTTGTCGCTTCGGTTGCGTGATGTAAATGGTTTGAATAGTTAATTCAGTTGGGTGGGAGTGTGGGTTCGGTTCGATAAATAGATAAGTAGAAGCTGCAGGTAAAAGCACCGCAAAAAGCTGTTACGTTTTGTATCGCTTTTAAAACCTGCAACACCTTTTTAATTGACCTTACAGGGAAGTAACGTCATCCATGCCTAGGCAGCACTCTACTGGCAAAAAACCAAACACCGCCCCCGCCCGTAAGACCTCGTTAAATCGTCGGGGGATTTTGAAATCAGCAGTGGCGGCTGGCGCAGCGTTAACGGGCAATCAGTCCCTGCAGGCAGACGGTCCTCTTGGCAAGCTCGTGAAAATTGGTCAGCGAGCAAGATCTGGCCCATCTGCCTTAAAGCAGCGTGCCGCGAGTGATTACGCGCGAAGCTTACAAGCCTACGGAGGTAGGTTGGCCAATCCTATCCGTGATTTATTTCGCACTAGCCAGAATCCAGATTCTGTCCATTTCGGCGTCGTCGTGATTGGTTCGGGGTATGGGGCGTCGATTGCCGCGGCGCGAATCTCCCAAAGGTTAGGGGATCAATATCGAATGTGTATCCTCGAACGCGGGAAGGAGTGGGTTCCCGGGACTTTTCCGGATACATTTTCTGCCGTATCAGCGAATGCGAGCAATGTTTTCACCGGGCCTACGAAGGGGCAGCGAGCGAGGCCATTGGGTGTTTTTAATTTGATGATGAATGATGAGGTGAACATCCTCTCCGGAAATGGCCTTGGGGGAGGATCGTTAATTAACGCGAGCATCGCCTTGCGACCTAATTCAAAGGTATTTCAACAACAGCGTTGGCCTACCGCATTAAACAACGCGGAGGTTTTGCACCCTTATTACGATCGCGTCGCTTCGGCATTAAGCTTGAGCCGAACCCCGTTTGATCAAACACCGAAGGTCCGTGTCAGGCGTCAAGCAGCGGAACAAATAAGTCGACAACCTGGTTTTTTTGACCGATCAAATATTTCAGTCATGTATGACTATCGTTATCTGGATGAGGAGTTTAGGAATTCTTTTGGGATGATTCAGCGAGCGTGTACATTGTGTGGAGATTGCACCAATGGGTGTAATGTCGGTGCGAAAAATACACTTGCCATGAATTATCTGCCAGTTGCGAAACACAATGGCACTGAGATTTATACTCAGGTAGAAGTGAATTCGATTGAAAAATGTGAAGGTTATTACCGGGTTCACATGACGCATATCGAAGAACGGAATGGCCAGGTTTCCCGGACTCCGCTGCAAGTCAATTCAGAGCTGGTCGTGGTTGGCGCCGGAAGTCCGGCAAGTGCTGCAATTTTATTGGATTCACAAGATGAAAAATTGCAGTTCTCGCCAAGTCTTGGAAGGCATTGGTCTGGTAACGGTGATGCGATTGGTTTCGTTACGGGGCTACCTGGAGGAAACAATATCGGGGGTTTTGGAGCGTTTCAAGGACAAGGCAAGCGGGTCGGCCCGACGGTGCAGACGTCCCTTAATTTTTGCGACGATGAGGATTTTCGAAAACATTTGTTGATTCAGGATTCTTCGATTCCGCGGGGAGCGATGAACCTATTTTCGGCTTTGCTGCGAGACCCCGAATTGGATCACTCGATGGTGATGCTGGGGATGGGGCATGACGAAAGTGCAGGACGCCTAGTCAAGAAAATGGGGCGTTGGCAAATCAAATGGGAGGGGCTGAAATCGAGTGCCTATCGGCAGCGAGTTTTCTGCCACTTTGAAAAACTGGCCAAGGCGCATGGGGGCCGTTATAAACGTCTGAAAGCATTCGGCGATAACCTCGTCACGGTTCACCCGCTCGGCGGGTGCGGGATGTCGGATGAACCAACTGAGGGAGCCGTTAATCATCTCGGACAGGTTTTTGACTATCAGCAAGGTGGAGATGTGGACGCGGGTACTGGCGAGTTGGCCGTCCACCAAGGGTTGTATGTGTCTGACGGTTCAGTGATTCCCACGGCTCTCGGGGTGAACCCTTACATGACCATCGGTGCAATTTCTGAGCGAATTGCGAATCATATCGTTAACAATCCGGAGCATTCGCATTTGTTTTCTGATTCGTCATTTTCCGGTTCGTGAGAGCCGTTTGAGAAAACTGCGGGGAAACATCGGGATGAATCAGTTTTCGGACTTCTGGAATGAATAAATCAGACATGTTGGCCAAGTAAATTTGTTTTACGGTTTGACGAAAGCTCGTGCTGTGAGTAAAAAATAGGTAAATCTGTTGATGAGTGAGCTCCGCGAGGGGGAGCCGTGAATTGGGTCAGGCCTGAAATATGGAGCAGCCCTAAGCGGGGTACTCTTGTGCGGGGCTCTCTCATCCGCAGATTTTTTCGTAGACAGCGTTACGAACTTGAATTTTGCGGAAATTTTATCTGCGCCCCACGCGTGTTTTTTCGGCCTCACCACCAAGAGTCGCTTTTCCGCCAAGGCGGGACCTACTCGTTGGCTTGGTGAATCGGTTAGAATCGGGATTCGCCAATGATGCGCGTTCAATTCTATGGCCAATGGTTTTGTGATGAATTCACCTTCGCCCACTGATGATGGACAATATAAAGTTGTCGCACTTAAATACCGCCCCCAGTTGTTTGGGGAGTTGGTTGGGCAAAGTCACATCGCGACTGCATTATCTAATGCGATTGATAAGAATCGTGTCGGCCACGCTTATCTGTTCACAGGGGCTCGAGGAGTTGGAAAGACCTCGTCTGCGCGTATTTTTGCTAAGTGTCTTAATTGCGTTGAAGGCCCAACAAAAACCCCGTGTGGAAAATGTAGTATCTGCGAAGCCGTTTCAGCCGGTGACGATGTTGATGTTTTAGAAATCGACGGCGCGAGTAATCGAGGAATTGATGAGATTCGATTGTTGCGGTCCAATGCGTCCGTTCGTCCAAGTCGCTGCAAATATAAAATCTATATCATCGACGAAGTGCACATGCTAACGATGCAGGCCTTCAATGCACTGCTAAAAACGCTGGAGGAGCCGCCGCCGCACGTCAAATTTATTTTTTGCACGACGGATCCACAGAAAATACCGATCACGGTGTTGTCACGTTGTCAGCGATTTGATTTCTCCCCCGTTCAGACAAATGAAATTTCCAAGCGTCTCGGCGAGATCGCAGCCAATGAAGGAGTGACTGCCGACGAGCAGGCACTGGCTTTGCTTGCTCGACGCGCCAATGGATCGATGCGAGACAGTCAGTCATTGCTTGAGCAACTTTTCTCGTTTTGTGGAAACTCAATTTCAGTTCAGGAAGTCCATGAACTTCTGGGGACTGCAGATATGGGCAGGATCGCCGATATCTCGACTGCCATGGTAAACGCTGATCCGATGGCTGCACTTAATTTAATTCATCACGGAATTACCGATGGTGTCGACGCCGGGCAAATGGCAGATCAACTGTTGGGCTATTTCAGAGACATGATGGTCGCGAGTGTCGATTGCGGTCCGGATACTTTTCTCAACTGTAGCGAGGGCGACCTTGAGCATTTGAAAACACTTTCCGATGCCATTGGCTTGGAAACGATACTCACGATTGTTCAGTTGCTTGACTCTGCCGTCGTTCGGATGCAGTCGAGCCTGCACGGGAGAACGTTATTGGAGGCTGCGGTTGTTCGAGTTTGCAATCTCGAGAAATTGGAAACAATTTCCGAGTTGATTTCTCAGTTATCAGACCCCAAAGCCAGCAAGCCAAGTGGAGGGGCGGTGCCACGCCAGCGCGTTGAAATGAGGCGAGTCGATGTTGCCGGTGCCGCAGATCAGGCTGCGTTAAAAAAAAACGGAATAGCTCCTAGTCAGAAACCTCAGCAGTCTGCGAATGTTGCCGTCGAAACAGAGGCTCAAGTTGCTCCTGTAACAACATCACAACCGAGGGACGCGAAGGAGGCCCAAGGGAGTTCGGAAGCAGTCGCTGTCGACGTTCCGGTCAAACCAGCGGCTACGGTTGTTTCAGCGTCGGCTGGTGAAAGTCCGGCAACCGGGGATTTGCAGCCAGCTGGCGAGGCTATTCCCTCGTCAGATCTTCGTTCGACGCCGTCAGATTCTCGTTCGACGCCGTCAGATACGGGTTCGATCGAAGCTCATTGGAAAACGGTTCTCGAAACGATGGGTGATATGACGGCCGAAATGGCTGCCAATTATGAGTCGGTTGAGCTCAAGGGGGCGGATCAACTGCTCGTTACTTTGCGGGACAAGGTAAGTCGAGACCTGTGCATGAAACCCGAACGGCGTGTTCGTTTTGAAGAGGCATTTGAAAAGGAAACCCGGCAGGCGGTTCGCGTTGAGTTTTTGGTTTCTCAAAAGACTATTGAGAGACCGGCGCCGAAGCCTAAGCTTACCCGCGCACAGCAGGTAAGGAAATTGCAGGATGTAGCCTTGGTAAAAGAGGCGATGGAATTGTTTGACGCCGAGATTACCGGTTTTCGTGAACCGATTCCATCAAAAAAGCGTTGAGTTGAGCCGGGTAAAGCGGTTTGTCAACTGACCCGCAGTTGTTTAATTCTTGTTGGAGATTGAGATGTTAAAAGGAATCGGAAACATTGCTGCCTTGATGAAGCAGGCGCGGACCATGGGCCCTCGGATGCAGGAGCAAATGGAGGAACTCAAAACAAAAACTGTTAATGGTGCATCCGGCGGCGGCATGATTAAGGTGCAAGCGAACGGGATTGGACAGATTCTGAGTGTCGTAATTGATCCTACTCTTTCCCAGCAAAACGATGTCGAGATGATACAGGACTTGCTCCCGGCGGCTATTAATGACGCGTTGGAAAAGCAGCAGCAATTGAGATTGGAGGTGATGCAAACGGTTACCGAAGATCTCCCCCTGCCTGGAAATATGGAAGACATGTTGAAGCAATTTATGGGGGGAGACGAAGGGAATGATTCTTCGGGATTGGCTCCACCGAAAATTTGATTGATAGGGTGTCCCTCAAACAAAACCGCTGAGGACTTTACATTCGACGGGATGGATGTTGGCAATCGGCAACTGTTTCGCACATAAACCAGGGAAGGTAGAGAACACGAGATCATGGCCGAACTATCTGATTCAGTCTCAAACATGATTGACCAACTTGCGCGATTGCCAGGAATTGGCCGTAAATCGGCGGAACGTCTGGCGTACCATATTTTGCGGGTTCCTGAATCGGAGGCCTTTGCGTTAGCCGATTCGATTCGTACCGTTCGAGAGAACGTTCGCTACTGTGGGATTTGTTTTAATCTTGCTGAAAGCGAAATGTGTAATATTTGCCGTGACCCGGCGCGTGATCAAAAGTTGATTTGCGTGGTCCAGCAACCGCGAGATCTAATGGCCCTCGAGCAGTCGGGGACTTATCGAGGACTGTATCATGTACTCCTTGGCCGGATCGCACCGCTTGAAAATGTCGGACCCGACCAACTCACTATCGATCAACTTATGGGGCGGGTTTCTCAGGGCACGTTCGAAGAAGTGATTATGGCGACCAATCCTACGGTTGAGGGAGACGGCACAGCGCTGCATATTTCGAATTTACTTTCTGAATTCGACATTCGATTGACCAAGCTCGCTCGCGGGATAACGACCGGCAGCATTCTGGAATACACGAATAAAGAAATCTTGGCAGATGCCTTATCAGGGCGGCAACCGCTTTAGGGTGTCGGAGCGGCCTAGGAATTTTGCGTAAGCAGCAAGGCTAGTTGGCATGTTCCTATGTGAGTGCGTGGCCGATTTCTGGCAAGTGATGGGAGCCATTCTCAGAAAATGAATGGTTTTGCGGGCGACGACGACGGTGAATCCGTTTTTTTTGCCCCCGATTCGTCATTCGCCAGTTTTTAACGGTAAACTGGACAGTCTGAGTCGGGAGGCTAACAGCGTCCGCGAGGGGAACGCTTCGGTGCAGCACTAATCTGGCACCGGGTAACCCCGATTACTTTTATACCGAGCACTTCAACTCCGAATACGTCTTAACGCGGTTCGGTAGATTCGGTAAAAGTAGAACGCATGCTGGCGTCGGTTTATTTCTTCAGAAAAGTTGTATGAAAATATCGTTTGGTCAAAATCTATCGCAAAAGCAAACCCAGAAACTGGCTCCCCGGATGATCCAGTCGATGGAGATTTTGCAGATGGCGCAAGCGGCGTTGGATGAGAAGATCGAACAAGAGTTAATTGAGAATCCCGCCCTTGAGCGAACGGATGAGTCGACGGCTACTGAGGATCCATCGAAAAATACGTTGGATGTAGAAAAGGAAACCAAGGATGTCGAACAGAAGGAATTGGTTGTCGATGAGGACAAAGGGGGCGAGGATGATTTCGAGCGATTATTAAATCTCGACAAGGACATTCCTGATCACTTTGATGAAAGCACACGTCCTTCTTCAAATCGGATTCAGGAGAGTGGAGACCGTCAGCATGATTTAATTGCGAACATTGTTGATCGCGGTGAAACGCTTCAAAATCACTTGAATTCACAGTTGCATGAGATGGAGCTGGCCCCGGATCTTTTGAAGATGTGCGAGCGAATCGTTTCCTCGCTGTCGGCGAAAGACGGCGGTTATTTAAAAGTCTCGCTCAATGATCTTTTGCCGCCGAATAGCGGTCCCGACGATCTTGAGTTGGCCGAAGAAGCATTAGCTCATGTTCAGCAACTCGATCCTGCCGGAGTGGGTGCAAGAGATCTTTGTGAATGTTTGTTGCTTCAACTAACTTCAGACATTACCAATCTGAAAAACGTTAGAACGCTGATCGTGAACCACCTTGAAGATTTACAGCACAATCGGATGCCTCAGATCGAAAAGGCTACTGGTTTGACGATTGAAGAAATCAAAGATGCGTGGAACGAATTAAAAAGGCTTGATCCGAGGCCGGCAAGCCGATTTGCTGATGACTTCGTGCCCACGGTGACACCGGACATGTGGCTTGAGGTAGGTGAGGACGGTGAGTACATCGTCAAGATGGAGGAGGGGCCGACCCGTAATCTCTACATTAGCAATTACTACAAGCAGCGATTGTCCAACGGGCAGGCGACAGCTGAAGAAAAAGAATTTATCAAGCGGAAGGTGACGGCGGCGCACTGGTTGATCGAATCAATCGAACAGCGGCGAAATACGTTGACTCGGGTCGCCCAGGAAATTGTCAATCACCAAAAGGCTTTCTTCGATGATGGACCTGAATTCTTGCGTCCTCTCAAGATGGAGCAAATTGCTGAAAAAGTGGGGGTTGCCGTTACGACGGTTAGTCGCGCTGTCGATCAAAAGTGGATCGAGACCCATCGTGGAATCCTGCCACTCCGGATGTTCTTTATGGGGGGGACGACCACCGATGATGGTGAAGATGTTGCTTGGAATAAGGTTCGGATTGAGCTTCAGAAATTGATTGACGGAGAAGATAAATCCAAGCCGTATAGTGATGAAGAAATTATGCAGCTTCTGAAAAATCAGGGTTTCGCGGTCGCACGTCGAACGGTGTCCAAGTATCGCGAAAAACTCTCGATTCCAAGTTCGCGACAGCGGCGAGATTGGTCCAAAAAGAAGAAAGATAAATGATGCTGTCCCCAGTGTTTTCGTGCGTGAATTCACTCGGTCCTTCCCTAGTCAGATTTGGGACGTTGCAACTCAGTTTGCGTGGCTCTCAGTTTCCGTCGAATCAGTTGGAAAGTTTTTCGAAAAACTGATAGTAACTTGCTAATTTTTGGTCTCGAAGTGAGAATAAGGGTTCGGCCGGATTGGTCTCGATATCTAAACTCACTGAACATTTCGAAATTCCTGAATGTCTTCTGATCGAACATTTTCAGCTGCTGAAACCGATTCCATGGTGAGGGGGATTGGTGGCCTGAATAGTCCTCAAGCGAATGATCAAAAGGCCGGCATCGATACGATGATGCAGGTGAAGACTCCGGAGAATATTTCGTTCCAGTATGAAATATCAGGTCCATTCTATCGATTTGTCGCTTATCTCGCGGATCTGATTTTCGCGTTTGGTGGTTATTTTGCTGTCGTTGCTTTGTTCTACTTTTTGCTGGTGTTTTCCTTTATTTTTATCGGGAATGCAGTTGGCAACATCCCTCCATTTTTTGAACTGCTTGCCGGGCTTGCATTTGGTTTGGTCATGGTCGGTTTCTTTCTTGTCTATTGGTTCTACGGAGCCTACATGGAAACCCGATTTAACGGGCAGACATTGGGAAAGCGATTGTGTGGGATACGTGTGATTTCAGTGGATGGACATGCGATTGACGGCGTTCAGGCAACTTTGCGAAACTTTTTTCGTTTTTTAGACATCATGCCAATCGTTCCACTTCAAATGCTACTTGGTTTGGAATCCCAAGTGTTATTCGCGATTCCAACTTTTCTAATTGGCCTCGTGGTAATGTCCCTCAATCGCAAGTTTCAGCGGGTCGGAGATTTAGTTGCCGGGACTGTCGTCATTTTTGAGGAGAAAAAATATCGCCCGGATCTAATCGAATTTGAAGATGAGCGTGTTCCAAAATTGGCGGAATTAATTCCCGCGGATTTTGTTGCATCACGAGGTCTTACTCAAGTCGTCGCAGAATTTGCGGAACAGCGGACGAATCTTGTTCCGCAACGTTCAGCGGATATTGCAAAACATGTTGCCGTTCCGCTCATGGATAGATTCGGAATTGCTGCCAATACTGATCCCGATTTGTTTATGTGTTCACTGTATCATCGGCTGTTTGTGACCCAAGAGGGAGATGAGCCTCAGGTGGGATCAGAGAAACAGCTTGTCGAGTTGAGTTTGCCCGCTCCAGTCGAAAACAGGATTGAACAATGAAAGTAGCGGAGCTGATTAAACTTCGATCGCCTTTTTGGAAGGAATTAGAAGACTTGTCGATTCAAATGGGGGGGCGTTTGAGTAAGGCTGCTCCTGACGATGTGAGTCGGTTCGCAACTTTGTATCGTGCTGCCTGTGCTGATTTAGCGTTGGCTGAGTCGTATCAACTTCCGCCGCAAACTGTGGAGTATCTCCATCGGCTTGTAGGGAGGGCTCACAATCAGCTTTACCGTAGCCAAAGCTATCAATTCAAGAGTTGGACCAAGCGTATTTTTAGCGACACGCCGCGTTTGATATTCAATGACCCGTACATCCAGATTGTGACGGTCATATTTTGGGGATTGTTTCTAATTGCTGGCTATTTGTCGTATAACACGGACGTTTGGCCGGGATTTTCAGAAGCTGTCGTGGGTGCCGAAGGCCTCGATCAATTGCGAGGCAGCTACAGTCAGTTTGGTGGTAACCGCGGCATCGGCAGCGGAGCGTTTATGATGGGCTATTACATCCAAAACAATGCGACGATTGGACTGCAGTGTTTTGTGATGATGCTGATGGTGATTCCTGGATTTGTCGTGCTCTCTTACAACGCAATTTATCTTGGAGCCGTATTTGGTTTTATGTTTCGACATGATTCTGGTGCGGCCAGCGAAAATTTTCAAAATTTTGTAACGGCACACGGTCCGTTTGAGTTGACTGCGATTATTCTGGCAGCCGGTGCAGGTTTGAAAATTGGCCTTAGCTGGGTGATGTCGGGTGGGCTTAATCGAAAAGATTCACTCCTAAAAACAGCCCGGGAATCGTTGCCAATCGTTATGTGTGCGGTGGTGCTTTTTGTTTTGGCCGCCGTGATCGAAGGCTTCATTTCACCGCTCAGTGATTTTCCGTGGTGGGGCAAGGGAACCGTTGCGGTTGGCTCAAGTTGTCTGTTAATGATTTATTTTGTGGTGTTGGGGTATCCTGCTGCGTGGCCGGGAGGTGAAGAAGATGGATTTTAGCAAGACCTTTATCTCTATCCGCACACGTAGCGCTTTTCAGATTTATGACCTCGCTATCCTCGTGTGTGTTGAGTATTTCAAGCCACTGATTGGGTTGTTAGCTATTGGGGCGTTTCCCTTCATTCTATTGGACTGCTGGCTCATTGGTTGGTTGGCGACGGACTATAAAGATTTTAGATTTTTTTACTGGGTGATGTTTTTGTTGGTCGTGAGTCAGGCTCAAATTGCGACGACATTCATGACTCATTATTTAGGGCAAGCGATGTTTTTCGGACGCCCAAAGATATCCACCACTGTGAAAGAGGTGTTGCGCGCCGGGTTTTATTTTCACTGGCTGCACGGTGGTGTGCGGATGGTAGTGCCCGTTTTGATTTGTTGTTTTTTTCTCTCTCGCTCCATCGAATTGGGCGCTGCAGATCGGTACCTCTACCTGTTTCTCTATCTGCCGGCCTTGGTCGCGTTCGGACTGGCTTTCCGAATGTTTCGACCTTTCGTCAGCGAAATTTTGCTCCTCGAGAAAACCCCACTTCGATCAAAAAATGAAACGGTGGTCTGTTTCCACCGCCGTTCTACTTCGCTTCACTACCGGCAAGGTGCCGTTGACTGGCTTTTTGGGCAGGGGGTCGTTAGTTTGTTGCTTGGGCTTTTCCTGGGGCTGGCATTTTATGCTGGTCTATTGCAGCTAGATAAGATTTTAAACATTCAGGCAAACTCTGAGTGGAGCTATGCCGCTTGGTATTGGTTAGTTGCACTTTGGCTGAGTGTGGGGTTTCTGTGTGTCGCTCGATTTCTGTTTTATATTGATACGCGAATTCGGCAGGAGGGGTGGGGGGTCGAATTGAGAATGCGATCGGAGAGTCGACGAATTAGTGAAATGGTGACCTGAGAGTAAAATGTTTGGATGATATTGTTATTGCAAAAAGTTGATCTTGTACCATTGAGCAGGGGTATCCCGGCGATCAAGGGGCGATCTCTGTTCCTGGCGGTTTGCGTGGGATGTTGTTTCGCTCTTGGCCTCAGCGGTACGTTGTGCGCTCAAGTTACCTCCGGATTGTCCCCTGATGATGCGCCTTGGTTGGATTCTGAGGCGGGAGAGATATTGCCAATAGATTTTGGTGACCGTGAATCAGCTAGGTCCGCATCAAGAGCAGAAATTCCAGAGGCGGCACCTGCGGCACCTGCGGCACCAGCAGGCACTGGCAGCACATGGAACTGGGATTGGGTCCTAAGTGTACTTGAGATTGTGTCTTATGTTTTGCTGGCTTTGGTGGTTGGGCTGGTGGCTTACTTAGGCTACCGATATTACCGCCGATGGCGAAAGCTAAATTCGGACGAAGGGTATGACGAGAGACCCGCATCGAGAACGGTCGAGCAGAGCATGCGGCAACTCTCATTTGATGTAGATTTTTCTGGGAGTGATTTTTGCGACGAGGCAGAGAAGGCCTATCGGAGTGGTGATTTAAGAAGTGCAATTATTTATCTGTTTAGCTACGTTCTGGTTTCCCTTGACCAAAAGGGGCACATTCGCTTACGAAAGGGAAAGACCAACAGGGAGTATTTGCGGGAGATTCGAGGACGGCGTGGGCTGGTGAAATTTTACCAACGAGTGATGGTCCCTTTTGAAGAAACCTTCTTTGGAGATTATCAACTTGAGCGGGAGGAATTTGAAAATTGTTGGAGCCAACTCGGCCAATTTCAGAAAGACGTTGTTCAAGATTCACAGGTGCCGCATGGGTAAGTTAAGTAAAACGGTCCGGCTTAGCATTGCAGTTGTCTTAGTGTTTGCCGTAATTTTCGTAGTGGGTTGCGAGCAGGCAAATACCCTGAACACTGAATACGGAACAATTTTTGGAACTCGAGGAGCTGACAGTCTTAACGGCACGAAGTATTTTTCGGAGTTGTTTGAAGCACAGGGGGCGACGGTCAAGCGAAGTACAGTCATTGACCCCAAGCTTGATCGATATGACACGGTGGTTTGGTTTCCCGATAGTACCACCGCCCCTTCGGCTAAAGCCGTTCAGAGTCTTAGTGAGTGGCTTGGCAGTGGTTACGACAGGACATTGATTTTTGTTGCTGGAGGAAACAACGCAACGGAGGACTACTTGAGGGTTGCGATCGACAAAGTTTCCGTGGAGCAGAAAGAAGAATATTTGCGGAGAATTTCCGAAGAAATGATCGAAAACAAGCCCGCAGGTTCGAACGCCATGCAGGCATTTATTTCCAATGGTTCATCGGGATGTGATTGGTATGAGTTGACTAAGAAACGGATAGGCAAGAAGAAGTTTGTTTCCGGTAGGTTGCTGGAGGATGGTGAGGATTTTCCAGACATGGAACTCGATTTCTCTTATGAAATCCGACCCCAGCCAAAATGGAATCCAGAGGTGCTCCTCCAAGCTGGTGATGAAGCGTTTGTTTACAAGTTGAGCACCCCTGTGGCACGCGATAATCAGAATGAATTGATTTTGGTAAGCCAAGGTAGCATTTTGCTAAACTATTCATTAATTGATGAAGATAAGCAAGCCTTGGCTTCGGCGTTGGTGAATCGGTGTGACACCTCTCAGGGAGTTTTGTTTTTGGAGAGTGGTTCCGAAGGAATCGCAGTCCGAGAGTCAGCCATTTCGAACCACAGCAATTGGAGTTGGATCGCCCAACCTCCGTTGTGTTACATCGTGCCGCACGTGTTGTTGCTTGGCGTGTTGTTTTGTTTTGTTTATTTTCCAATTTTTGGGAGACCCAAACGGGTCAAGCCTCGAAATATTTCGACTTTTAGGAATCATATCAACGCGACGGCAGAGTTGTTGTCGCGAAGTAATCAGCCGAACAGGGCTGTTAATTCAATTAGGGATTACCAACAGGCGGTTTCCAGTGATGCCAATCGAAAAAAGGCTGATTGACTGTGTCTGTAAACCGTGACCAATTAAAGAAATAATTATGAGTACATCAAACGAAACGGATGAGTCGCTTGTCAAATTCCGATGTGGCAAGTGCGATAAGGTCCTGAAGGTAAAGGCAGAGTCCCGCGGTGGTAAGGCGAAATGCCCTAGTTGCGGCGAGATCGTTCAGGTACCGGAAACTCACCCTTCAGATTTGGAGGGGACCGGTGGTGTCGAGGTGATTGAAGCAGGTCAAGTTGTGTCACCGCCTGATCCAATGAACAAGGGAGTGTCTCTGAAGAACGAGGAAGGCGGGACTGCGGCCCAGGGCATTTATCGTCGAATTACCAAAGAAATTGAAAAGGTTTTCATTGGGCAGGATGAGCTTGTACAAGGGGCGCTTGTAGCCCTGTTTTCAAACGGCCACGTCCTGATTGAAAGCGTACCGGGTCTCGGCAAAACGTTGTTTGTGCGAACTCTTGGGAAAGTGTTGGGCTGTGACTTTGGGCGTATTCAATTCACTGCCGATTTGATGCCGTCGGATATAACTGGTGCACCTGTGTTTAATATGAAGTCACAGGAATTTGAGTTTCGACCTGGACCAGTTTTTACGCAACTTTTGCTGGCGGACGAAATCAATCGCTCACCGGCCAAAACACATGCCGCACTTTTAGAAATCATGCAAGAGCGGAGGGTCACAATTGACGGAAATACTTACTCGCTGGAGTTGCCATTCCTCGTGGTTGCGACACAGAATCCGATTGAGTCTGAGGGAACCTACAATTTGCCGGAAGCGCAGTTGGACCGTTTCATGTTTAAGCTCTCTGCCAAGTATCCAACCGAAAAACAAGAGGCTGAAATTCTTGTCCGCCATGGTGGCCAGGAAGATCTGACTCTGCAATTAGCAGAAAATATTAATCAGGTAACGACTCCCGAAGAAATTTTGAGTTTGACTGCCGAAAGCGGTACAGTTCGGGTTGATGAATTACTGGTGAATTACATTAATAAAATTGTTCGTCTGACGCGAACTTGGCCACAGTTTTATTTAGGTGCTTCACCGCGGGCAGGGATAAGTTTGATGCAGGGTGCTCGAACTCTGGCTATGTTTCATGGTCGAGATTACGCCGTGCCTGATGATGTGATCGAAATTGCGTTGCCGGTTCTCCGCCACCGAGTTCAATTGACTGCCGAAGCGGAAGTCGAAGGCCAGAGTGTCGACCAGCTTTTAACTGACTTGATCCGCACCATCGAAGTCCCCCGAATCAAATAGATACATTATTGATCGGCGTTTGGGTCGACTTCGAAGATAAGTAAAGCCTGTGTTATTAACTCTCCAATTCGTGTGTGAATACCTGATCAACAGCCCTATCCTGCTGTTGCTAATCATGTCATTCCCTTTATGGTTGCTCGCGCGAAAATCGGGGGTTTACCCTACGAAGCGGATGTTGTTTCTGTTTTTTGTGCCAACTGCTGTTTCGTTTTTTCTTATTCCTATGACTGATGGAAGTGGTGCGTTTGCGGGGAATCAGGTCCCATTTTTTTTCTCTATGGATGCGTCACTCCGTCAGATATTGCTTTTTTTAATTGGCTTGATTGATCTAGCGCTCGTAGGTGGCGCCTTGGTTGATCTCATGAGGCTGGTTCCTGCTTCTGCATTTTCAGGGACGCGCACGGTTCAAAGGATCGCTTCGCAAGGGAAAAGGCAAAAAGTCGAAATTGAAGTCATTAACCATTCGAAAAGATCTTGTGTAGTTGCGCTGCGAGATGATCTACCTGATTCATTTAGCGCGGAGCCGAATCGGTTTGACACGTCAATCGCCGGTCGTAGTCGGCTTCAGTTTTTCTATGAACTAACAGGGCAGCGCCGGGGGCGAGTGGTTCTGGATTGTATTCATTTAATGGTAGGAAGTCCGCTCAAATTATGGCAGGGATTTTATCGTTTGCCGAGCGAGTCTGTTGTCGATGTATATCCTGATATGAAGCAAATTGCTGAATACGATCTGCTGGCTCGGACCAATCGGTTGAATCTCATAGGTCTTCGTCGTACGAGAAAAATTGGACAGGATAATGAGTTTGAACGCTTGCGTGATTACACGCAGGATGACAACTATAAGCACATCGACTGGAGGACGACGGCTCGGCGTAACAAGTTGACTGTTCGAGATTTTCAGGCGAATCAAAGCCAGCGAATCATATTCATGGTTGATTGCGGGCGGATGATGACAGGAACGGCTGGAGAAATTAGCCTATTGGATCATTCGCTCAATGCTATGCTAATGCTCAGCTACATTGCCTTGCGTCAGGGTGATTCAGTCGGGATGTTGAGCTTTAGTGACCGAATTCATAATTTTACACCGGCGAAGAATGGCGTAAAACATATCAACCGCTTGCTAACTGCTTCGTACGATCAGCAGGCCAGATATGTCGAGTCGCGGTACGATGATGCTTTTCTTTATTTGCGATCGCACTGCTCAAAGCGATCATTGGTGATTCTGGTGACTAATGTGATTGATGAAATAAATTCGCATCAGATAAATCAATATTTAACTTCTTTGACAGGACGTCACTTGCCTTTGGGCGTGTTTCTACGTGACCGAGAAATGTTTTCTGCCGTGGAAGAATTTGAATCGCGCGAACAACCTGGAAGAAAAGAAATATACGAGGCTGCTGCAGCCGTAGATATTTTGAATTGGCGAAGGCAGGTGATTCGCGATCTTCGGCATCAGGGAGCGCTGGCGATGGACTTGTTCCCTGAAGATCTCACATCGGAATTAATCAACCAGTACCTGCAAATCAAAGCTAGGCACTTGCTGTAAGCTTTGTCATCCAGTGTCTGTGAATCAACCTGCTTTGCGGTTAGTGTAAGCGATCAGCGAAGGCGATCAGTGAAGGCGATCCAGGGCTTGGCTCACCGCGGCGGTCGAGTTTTGATTGAGGCAATCCAGAGCTTCTTCAAGTCTTTGCTGCTGCTCCGCGGTAACGGGATAGGTTTGGGTGTCACTTGGAATTTCTGAAACCAGTTCTGCTCCAATGATTTCTAGTAACTCTCGAATTCCCTGATTAGTTTTTACGGAAGTCCTAACGGTAGGGAATTCGTCTGTCGAATCAAGGACAAGCGGTTGGCCAGGCGAAAGCAGGTCCGTTTTGTTGAGGACAATTAAATCGGGTGCAGTTTGAGAGATGAATTCAGCTCTTGCCGCTTGCTGCGTCTCGTTTACATCAAAAACACAAATCGTCAGATCTGATTTTGAGATCTGCTCTCTCGCCTGGGCAATCCCCTGAATTTCGATTGGGTTGTCAGAGTCTCTTATCCCTGCGGTATCTTTGAGAGTGACTGGCCACCCATCGATCGCGAGTGCTTGTGAAACCACATCGCGGGTAGTTCCAGGAATGTCGTGAACGATTGCCCGCTGAAAGCCGGTTATTGCGTTTACGAGGCTGCTTTTACCGACGTTGGGCTGACCGCAAAGAACAACGGTTCGGGGGGCGGTGAGATGCTGTCCAAAATTTGACCAACGCAGCATGGACTGAATTTGTGCCGCGGCGGTCTCTTTTTCATTAGCAGTTACGTAGCTCCGTATTTGTTGAATTTGTTTTGGTAATTGTGTGGTAAGCCTCAGTAAGAACGATGCGGTTTTGGATGTCGTCGCGTGAGTTAGTGCCAGTTGAGTGCTGACACTCCAAAAATCCTGGAATTGGGTTGCGAATTCAGTTGCTGAGATTTCCACAAATCCCCTGCCACTGAGCGAGCGAATGACAGCCTGGCTTGCCGTCGTTCCACCATGGCAATGGATTTCGAAATGTTTTTCACCGCGTTTAGAAACAACGAGGTCTTCACCGGTGGATTTCCAAATGCCGTAGGCGACATCTTGGTGTTTCCGAGAGGTAATTGGAGTCCCATTAGGGGTTTGTAAACACTCGTCGATTGCAGCCCCTGCTAATTCACCATGAACAGCAACCACGGCCACGGCGCCGCGTCCGATGGGTGTGATTTGGCTGCAAACATTAGAGTGAGATGAGGAATTCAATGGACTGATGGTGTTTTGTGTTTGGGAGAAGCCGGGCTAGATGCTGATTAGTTTTTTTCCAATAGCACGTGCGCCTTGGAGTACTAAGTCTGGGGTGTAGCGCCAATCTTGATTCAGTTGCTCGATAACATTTTTGAGTCCACCTCCGGTTGCGAAAGTGGATGTCGTTTCTGTGGAGAGTTCGGACATTTGATTGACAATTTCTCTAATGGCATGCCATTGTGAATGGTAAACGCCTTTTCGAATTGCGTCGGTGGTCGATTTTCCGATGATTGATTCGAAAACCTGATCGGAAGCCGAATCGCCTGCACTTATTCCTAGATCTGGCAAGGCATCGGTAAAAGCATTGAGTCGCTTAAAGTTAGACTCTGCGCCGGGAAAGATTACACCGCCTTGGAAAATACCTTGAGGATCTACCCAATCGATCGTCACCGCGGTACCTGCGTCGACAATAATGACTGGTCCACGGAGGTTGTTCAATTGCAGCGCCATCCAGGCTGAAATTAATCTATCTCTCCCCAGTAGCTTTCGCGATTCGATATTAGATGGAAGTGGGACATCACACTCTTCGATAAGATGCAAGCGATCGTTGGGTCTGTGTCGTTTGACCCAGTCCATTAGCTGCTGTTCTTTTTGTTGGTGGACGCTTGAAATCGACCAGAAGCAGGAATCGGTTTGAAACGGCAGGGCTTGAAGTTTCTGGCTGAGGTCGGTTTCGGAGTTCAACGTCAATTGAGTCTGCCAATGGTCGGTTATGTCAGGGTTGTCGACCGCGATCTTGATCGAGCTATTACCGATATCGACTGCAATCAATCGCATGACGAATGCTGCTCCAAAACTTGGTCGATTCGATTCATTAGCCGAGGTAGACCGTCGCCGGTGACTGCGGAAATTAGGAAGACTTCGTTTTCCGTTTCGTCTTTGAGGGTTGCTGCCACCTCTTGAGCTGGAGGCAATTCGGATTTGGTTACCACGATAATTTCCGGACGTGTTTTTAACTGAGGGTTGTATTCCTCAAGTTCGCGTCGGATAGCCCGGTAATTGTCAGTCGGGTCGGTTTGGTCGAGGGGCATGGGTTCTACCAGGTGGACGAGGATTCCCGCTCGCTCGATATGTTTCAGGAAGTCGTGCCCAAGGCCAACTCCTTCGGAAGCTCCTTCGATTAGCCCCGGGATATCTGCCAGAATAAAAGACCGGTCGGCGTCAATTTGTACCTGCCCCAGATTGGGGAACTTGGTCGTAAAGGGGTAATCCGCGATTTCGGGCTTTGCACTGGAGAGTCGACTCAAGAGAGTGCTTTTGCCTGCATTGGGTTTCCCGATCAAGCCAACATCGGCAATTACTTTTAGTTCAAGTTTAAGGATTCTTGATTCGCCAGGACTGCCTTGCGTTGCTTGCCGTGGTGCTTGGTTAGTGGAGGATTTAAAGCGTGTGTTACCTCTGCCTCCGCGTCCTCCACGGGCAGCAATGACTGAATCGCCATCCACGGCAAGGTCTTTAATAATCAAATCGGTTTCGGCATCGATCACAATGGTACCCGCGGGAACCAGAATCGTTATGTCGTCGGCACAGGCGCCGTGCCGGTTCGCACCTTCGCCGTTGTTTCCGTTTTTTCCTCGGACGTGATGGCGATTTGCCAGAGCTACGAGGCTGTTGACGCCATGCTTTGCGATGAGGATGACACTTCCACCGTTGCCACCGTCACCACCATTGGGCCCTCCGCGAGGAACGTATTTTTCGCGGCGAAAACTCATGCATCCATGTCCGCCGCGTCCGCCAATTACTTCGATTTGAACTTGGTCAACGAACATGGTATTCCAGATATAGTTGGATTCGGTGGTGCGATGGATGAGCCCGGTTTGGGGGATTACAAAAATAAAGGATGCCATCATCTGGCATCCTTTTTCTTATTTCATTGAGGTTGGGAATTATAGTCGGAGGGGGTTTCCAATTTTTTCCCCAGCCGCCTTAGGTAACCCCGGTCCCTAATTCGTTTCGGCAACGACGTTGATCCGTCGTCCGTCGCGATCAAACATGACGTTTCCATCAACAAGCGCGAAAAGTGTGTAGTCATTTCCCTGGCCAACACCCTTTCCCGGGTGCCACTTATTTCCAACTTGTCGGATAAGGATGTTTCCTGCAACGACGCGTTCTCCGCCAAACTTTTTGACCCCTCGACGCTGAGCGTTGGAATCACGCCCGTTTCGACTGGAGCCTTGTCCCTTTTTATGGGCCATTAAACTGCTTTCTTTATTCTCAAATACTCGTGGTGACTCTCGGCGATTCAGTCGCCGAACGGCGCGAATCCCGAAAAACTGGGTAGTCTGGATCCGACAATCGGAAGCGGGATTTTAGCGGTAAATCCACATATTATCAAGGCTTTTAATGAAGCGGATTCCATCAAAGTCTTTTTCCCAGAACTGGGGCTCTAAAACGAGGGTGTAGTTGTCTTTTCCCTGTTTAAATGACCACTTTTTTCCTGGAATTAACGTGGTAAGCGGGGTGTTGGCGTCCAAGGCAATCCCTGCATTTTCGAACGATTTCAAAATTGAAGGGGGCATTTTCCCCTGATCGAGCGATGGAGCGATTGCCGAGTTGAAGTCCTTAAGGTTGACTTGAGCGTCCGTTTCGGTGACCAAAACATCTCGTTTGGCTTCTTCATTTTTGAAATAGCCTCTCAAAATGGGGCCAGGCAAATTGTAGCGTTTGGTTACCAATGCCTGCATCGCAGGGTCGTCAATTAGCGGGATTCCGAATTTAACAAAGTCAGATGTTTCATTAACTGAGTCACCCGGACGCCAAAAGTTCAATTGCAGCGTTTTCAGTTTGGACGGTGCTGAAACTGGATCCGAGAGTCGAAAGGCATTGGTTAGGCCTTGGACAAAAACGCTTACAAAGTCAATTCGAGGATCGACGTTCTCCCAAATCGCGACTCCCCAAACTCCACGATCTGTATCGTTCTTGGCTGCTGGAATTTTGGCTTGTGACATCTGGTGGCTATCAAACAAGACCTGATTAGGGTCTTCTTTTTGGCGAATTTGCTCCAAGGCAATAGGAGAGATCGTGTCGCGATAAGAGACTTTCTGGTATCCCTTGTTTACGGGAACCCAACCTTCCAGTGTAAATCGGGGAAGAAACTTCTTTTCTTGCGAGGCGATTGATTTATCGAAGTCGATTTCTTTAGTGATGTGATCAAATTTTGGGTTTTGTTTTACATCATTAATCGTCATGGTTTGGCCAGTATCTCGAATTCGATAGACCATGTACCAGTAGTTTCGCGTGGCTGCTTTACCGTTGCCGGTCGGAATTCGAAGTTTGGCTTGCCGAAGTCCAGTGAATGAAAATTCGTATTGCCAGACGTTATTCCGGAACATTACGACGCTGCGAGATTGGCCGAATAATGTCTTTTTCTGTGCGATCGTATTGGGATCGAATTTGGTTGCGTTCAAGTCCGGCATTGCCATTGGAAGGGAGAACATATCTCGGGGATCCAAGTTCTCCGGAACAGTCTTGAGCACGCCTTTGGCAAGCGGGCGAGGCGCGTCGGTCTGCGCGTCGGTGTAGTTAGTCAATGAAGCGAAAGCTACGAGAGACATTACGAATCCAAAAATTAAGCGGTGACTCTGCATAATAAGTTGCCAGTCAAAGGGGGTTAATAATGTTTGCAAGGGTTTGGCAAGCCGAAGCTTGCTCCCTCAAAACAGGATGAAATTGCCGTCAAATTCTACGTTTTAAGTATAGTTGCCCGTTTTTCACAGGGTCAAGTTTAAGATGAATTGATGACGTTAAAAGTCCATAATCAACTATTGCGGTTGTGACGATTAGCCCAATGTTTTGAGTTGCAACGTCGACTAGTCGCTGGATTCTTGCTGCCATTTTCTGAATTCACAGAAATTGGACAATTAGGATCGGTAGTTGTCTGCAGGTTTTTTTTAAGTGAAACCGAAACGAATGTCCCCAAAAACACGCTTTTAAAAGGCTTTTTTGAATAAAGCCATCTTAAAAGGAGGCGTATTAGGGGAGTTTCAACCGGCTTCTCCGTCGATCTATTTTTCGACAAAACGGGGTAGGATCAATCAGTCAAAAATTCCTTTCCCGAATTCTCCGGATGAGGTATCCGATGATTCTTGTTCGGTATTAATTCCCTGATTGTGCGGGGTGGGCGGAATATCGGTTCCGTGGTCCTGTCGCAGACCTCCGGTTTGAGGGGGCGTTTTGCCTTGAGGCGTGTCACCATGCAGTGGTTCGGCGACGGTTTCCTCATTGAAGTCTTCATCGTAACGGGAGCGGTAACCCGGTTGTGACGCGAGTTCTGTCTCGTGGTTAAGTTCTTTGATCACCCGCTTCTGGATCATCTCACGGCATCTTGCGTTGACGGGATGCGCAATGTCGGCGTAGAGCTTCGCTCTTCCCCCGGAGTCATGCTCGATGTGGTCTGACTTCAATTGACTTCCACAATGGTTGCAGAAGCTTGCTCTTAAGTGATTTTTAGTTCTGCACTTATAGCAGTTTGATGTAAGCTTGCGGCTTGGCATCGCGACGAAAGGCCCATTATTACCCTCGATGATTTTCAAGTCTCGAACGACGAAACAATCGTCAAACGTGACACTGCAAAATCCTCTTAAGCGATCTTCAGCGCTTTCAATTAATTTAATTCTGACTTCCGTAATCTCCATTACGTGCTCCTTCGCGTGTTCCTCGTGTTGTTGGTTTAATCAGGAGGCGATCTGTGTCAGTGTTTGAGTGAAAAAAACTCTGGTGTCAGGGAATCTCGCAGCAAGATATTGGGTCGCATGCCGTGCTGAACGAGAAGTAGGAAAAACGCCGAAGTAACTCGAACCACTTCCACTCATTTGGTGGCCGAGGCAATTCAGGCGGGCAAACTCTTGTTTTAGACTCAGAAAAGTTTGAGCGATGGTGGGACTAATTGGCTCTGCAAATTCTTGCAGACGATTAAACATGTTGGTTCCCAGCGAACTTGGGTCAATTCGACGGAAGCTGCTCATGAATGGATTGAGACTGAGAGGGTGGGTGGGGATGCGAACCTGATTGAAAATGGAGGCGGTAGGGATTCCGAAGTCAGGTTTAGCGATGACGACTGGAATTCCGCAGGCGACGCGAACAGGCTCAATTTTCTCACCACGCCCACGGCAGATAGCGGTTCCGCCGTATAAGAAGAACGGAATATCGCTGCCTAGTTGGGCAGCAATTTGCGATAGCTGTTCACGATTCCAATTAAGTTTCCAAAGCTGATTGCCGGCAACTAGTGCTGCGGCCGCATTGCTGGACGCTCCTCCTAGACCAGCGGCGGATGGGATTTGTTTATCCAGCTCAATCGCAATGCCGTCCGTACAGCAGTTGGCAGACTGCTGTTGACGAGCCGTCTTCCGAAGTAAAGCAAGTGAGCGAATGATTAGGTTCCGATGGTCGCAGGGAATTGAGTCTTTCTCTTTCGGAAGGCTTCCGTGTTCTGGCGTGCGGATGGAAAGGCTGAAGTTCTCGTCCTTGCGTCGAGTGAAACTCATTTGATCAAAAATTGAAACCGTTGACATTACAGTTTCGAGTTCATGAAACCCATCTGCTCGGCGGTTGAGTAGCTCCAAGAACCAGTTGATCTTGGCAGGCGCCGCAATCTCGATTTTGTTAATACTAGAACGCAAGAGCATGATTGTTTTGAACGAGCCCGTGTTAGTTTGTGTGCGAGCGGTGAAATGCCCCAGCCAGACAAATTCAAGTGAAGGGCGATCACGTAATCAACCCGAAAGAGTTGCTTTTGGGGTCGAGGTAAATAGTTGAGTGAATCTTCGAAGTCTGCCAAACCCGTTTATAAAGGGTTGGATAAGCTTAACCAAGCTACTTGATAAACTTTATTGAGATATCTTCGGCCAAACTAATAAGCGATTGCTGATCGCTGAACGTGACGTTATCCCTTGAGGTCTTTAGGTAAACGGTGTTCCCTTGAAGTTGTTGGGCTAATATCATGAAAGTGCGGCAAGGAAATGTAAGTTACGGCGAAAGAGGTAAACCACGTCGTGTTTAAGGTTGCGGTGATTGGTCGACTCAAACCGTCAGTGCGTTTTTTTAATTAAGTGGATTTTAGATTTAATGGAAGATAAAAAAACAAAAGTTCCTGATGCTTTAAGGCAGGTTTCAGGTAAAGCATTGCTGTTGCGGTCCGTTTTCGGTGGATTTTTGATGGGGCTTGCCAATCTCGTGCCAGGCATTAGTGGCGGTACGATGCTTTTAGCTTCCGGTATTTACCCGGCCTTTATTGATGCCTTGGCAGATTTGACCCGTTTTCGATTTCGAGTTCGTTCCATTCTCGTGATGAGTGCGGTGGTCGCTTCTGCAGGAATCGGGATTTTGTTACTCGCTGGAACACTGAAAGAGTTGGTCGTTCATCAGCGTTGGGTGATGTACAGCATTTTCATCGGGTTGACGTTAGGCGGTGTCCCAATCGTATGGAAGTTGGCACGTCCGGCATCTCCCGTCCTGATCGGATCAGCGTTGCTTTCTTTTTTTGCGATGGTCATCCTGGCAATTTTGCAGTCAAACGGAATTGTTGGCCAAAGCAGTTCAAATGTCTTGATGCTTTCTATCGCTGGATTAGCTGGTGCAAGTGCGATGATTCTACCTGGATTGTCGGGCGGTTATTTACTCCTGCTCTTGGGGCAGTACGTGCCAATTCTTGGAGCAATTGATCAATTTAAAGATGCGTTGTCGAGTCGAGACTTGGCCGCTGCGGCCTCCCCAGGATTGTCGGTTTTATTACCTGTTGGGTTAGGCGTCGTTGCAGGAGTGCTGTTGGTTGGCAATTTACTTGAGTGGCTACTCCGAAAATATCAAAAGGCAACGCTGGGAATGCTGCTTGGGTTGTTATTGGGTTCAACCGTGGGTTTATGGCCCTTTCAGGAGGGGGTGCAACCAGTCCCTGGCGACATGATTAAAGGGGCGGTGGTGACAGCGGAAAATCAAGCAAAGATCGACCCGGAGGACTGGAGTATGGCCTGGGTGCGGCCAAGCTTGGAACAGATCGCGGTATCGCTATTGCTGATCAGCGGTGGCGTGGCGGCGACAATCGGAGTCGCGAGAGTGGGGGCCTATCTGGATTCAGATTCTGGAATCCGTCAAGACGACTCCTCCGATCATTAGATCGAGGGAGGTCTTGTGGTAGAGCAAGGCTTTGGCAAGCTCACTTACTTTTTGATTTTCTTGATCGAGGTTTCTTCATTTTTATCAATGTCGAAAACCTTGTTCAGTCGCATCAGTTTAAAGACTTCTTCGACGTTATCACCAATGGTACAAAGTCGCAATTTAACTTTTGCCTCTTTGCACTTTTTACCGAACAGGACCAGCTTTCCAATCATAGCCGAAGACATAAAGCCAACGTTTTGGAAATTTAATATGATACGAGAGTTGCTGGTGTTGTTGATCAGTTCACCGAGTTCTTGGCCGAGGCTACTGATTCTCGAATCATCGATGATTCTAACATCCTGAAAGTAAACGATAAGGACGTTGTCGCCTTCGAAGCGGTTGATCAATGTCACGATTTCTTCCTTCTTGGTGTTCAGGTCGTTTGTAATTTCGAACTGATTTTAATGGATACCGAATTGTACGGTTTTTGTGCGGGTTGTAAAGCAAATCTAAAACCACTGAAGTATATAGCTTCGAACTTTAAGTTGGGCAAGTTAAATGCAAATACTAATATTTGAATGGTTGACCGGAGGGGGGCGTTGGATAGACGGGGTTTCCCTTCAGTGTGGGTCTGCAATTCGGTCGCAGGGGATGCGTATGCTACAGGCAATTGCACATGATTTTCTTATTGGGGGGATCGAAGTGATTTTGCCGATTGACGAACGGGCAGTTGACGATTTCCCCAGTATAGACGGGCTGACGCTCTACCCCGTTAATCAGCAGGTTGATTTGAGACAGAGCCTGGAAGATTTGGCGAAAAATGTTGATCGGATTTTACTGATTGCTCCGGAAACAGGAGGCCGTCTGCTTGGGTGTGTTCAGTGGCTGCAACCGTTTCATGACAAATTAGTGAGCCCAAGTGAGGAGTTGGTAAGGATCGCCTCAAGCAAGCAGGCTTCGTTTGAATATTTGCAAAACCAAGGGTTCGATGGGGTTTCGAGGGGAACGGAATTTGTTGAATTCTGGAACGGTCCGATGGACAATTTCGATTTTCCGATGGTTGTTAAGCCCAACGATGGAGTTGGGGGAGAGGGGCTTCATCTGATTCACGAGTATGCCGAGTTGGAGCGGTTGGAGAGCCAGTTAACAGGTTTGGGGTACTGGATAGAGCCATTCTATCAAGGCGTACCAGTAAGCATCTCGGTGATCTGCCATGGTGGCGACTTCACCTTTCTTCCCGCGACCGAGCAAGTCTTTGATGGCGAACCGTTTGGCGAATTTGTGGGGTCTCGATTTCCTGTTCAAGAAGATTTTGAATGCCGAGCGCGCCGATTGGCTGAGAAGACGGTTCGGTTGTTACCGCCGACTCAGGGGTATATCGGTCTGGATATGGTGATTGGCCCCGAGGGCGACCAGTTGATAGAGATCAATCCACGTTTGACCATGTCCTATTTAAAATTAAGGAAGGTGTGTTCCTTTAATTTAGCCATGCGGATGTTAGGTCCAGATGGCTAAATCAGAATGGCAATCATTGCAGGTCACCTATAAGCTGTCGGTAGCTAATTAACTCCCTGCTTTCTCAAGTGCAATTTCTTTGATTCCACGAAGGTCAAGTTTGCCAGTGCCGAGAATAGGAAGGTGGTCCACCTGGATAAAACCGGGGGTCATTGGAATGAAGATGTTAGGTAATCCCGCGTCCTTGAGTGACTGCTGCATTTCTTCTACTGTCTTGGTCGTCTTTGTGTAGAGAACAATTAATCGCTCTCCCTTTTTGTCGTCAGGCACGGCAGTTACCGCGACTAGTAAATGGTCGTCGGAGTCGTCGGAGGGTGTCGAGTCAAGGAATTCTGAAAGGACTTCCTCAATTTTAAGGTGAGGTACCATTTCGCCGCCAATCTTTGAAAAGCGACTCATCCGTCCAGTGATTTTGATGAATCCGTCGTCATCAATGATGGCGACGTCACCGGTCTTGTACCATCGGCCATCACGTACCTCAGCGGTTGCTTCAGGTTTGTTGAGGTAACCCTTCATCACACTTGGGCCGCAGATCCAAAGCATTCCCGCTTGGTTGGGGCCGAGGACTTCGCCCGAGTCGAGGTCGGTTACACGAGCGGCTAGGTTGGGCATTGGCCTACCGACCGTGCCCTCTTTCGCGTCAATTTGAAACTCTTTTTTAGTTTGACGTGAGTATGGAATGTTAACCGCTGCGACCGGCGAGAGTTCAGTCGTGCCGTATCCTTCTACCGGTCGGACACCGAATTTGTTTTCAAACTCTTCACATAATTCAGGAGGTAAACGTTCTGCTCCGGCAATGACCATGTTAAGCGAATTAAATTGGTCTGGAGTGCACCGTCTCATGTAGGAGCGTAGGAAGGTTGGGGTAGCGACAATGATAGTGGCTGAAAACTTCTTGGCAATCTTACCGACAATTTTAGCATCGAGTGGATTGAAGTGATAAACTCCACGCGAGTCGGTCGTCATGGGCACCCAGAGGGTGACCGTATATCCCATCGAATGGAAAAACGGCAAGACACCAATCAAGGTGTCATTGGGAACCAGCGAGCCAACGCGTTCGATTCCCAGTACGTTGCTCATGATGTTTTTATGAGTCAGCATTACCCCCTTGGGAACACCAGTGGATCCTGAAGTAAACACAATCGTCAGCGTGTCATCAGGTTTGATTTGATTGAGTCCAAGATTTAAGTCGAGGAGGGCACTGGGCAGGACGAAGCTCTGGAATGCACCGACCAGTTTGTCTAACCCACTGACTTTTTCTTTTAGGTCATCGAGATAAAAGATATTGCAGTCAAAGTCGAAGTTGAATTTTTCAGCGACCTTTCGAGTCGTTAAGACGGTTTTTATTTCCGCTTCTTTAACGCAGTGATTGATCAGATCGTTTGAAAGTGAGTAGTTAAGGTTGATCGCCACGCGTTTGTCGAGTGCTAATGAAAGGTTAACAATCGCGCCGCCGACGGATGGAGGGATAAGGACTCCTACATTTTCTTCTTGATTGTTGAGCACGTGTTTTTTCAACAGTCGTCTTAGAATCAACGCACGGGTTAGCAGTTTGCCCCCGGTTTCTTCCTGGTTGGTGGAGTCACCGATTTTTGAGCGGAACTTG
>JAAEMV010000611.1 GCA_024225195.1 Planctomycetaceae bacterium
CCAGCTAGGTCAAACGCTGTTTGAAATTTTGGTATCCATCGGTGGTTTTCTAATAGTGGTGCGGCCAATTCAGGGGTGAAGTGTGGGAGGGAGGACTGTGTGATTTCTGCAGCAATCAGCTCTTGTAGACGTCGTCGCGATTTTCGTACAACCCATTCGTTTGGGTGTGATAAATTTTGTATCAGTTGGTCAACCGACGAAGCTGCAATGTTTTCGGGGACCGCGGGAGTTGAGTCTCCGTAGGATATTTTGAATATTCGACCAGAGGTTCGATGGATCCCGTCGTTCTCATGGCATTCGCCGATATCAGACCAGTCGGCCAGGTAGACTTCTCCGTGGCGTCCATAAATCAATTCGACCCCTCGAAACCACGGGTCAGAAGACTTGAAATAGTCTTTTCCATGATGGGCGACATAGGAATTGCCATCGCGATGAATGGATTCGGAGTTTACTCGGCGTCCATGGAAATTTGCAGTGAAAAGTCGATTGTGAAACTGTTTTGGCCACTGGTTGCCCTGGTAAATCATCAGTCCGGTGTGGGCGTGTCCACCTCCGGCTTGATCGGTGCCATCGGACATTTTTTGGTTACGTCCGACCGCCCAATGTTCTTCGTTGACGTCCCAGTGAAAGTGATCAGCGGTTTGGTCGATTAACTGGTAAAGGTGCGGATTGAAATGTGCACCGTACATCCGTTGATAGCGGGCGTTTGGAACGACGTGAAATAAGTGGCCAATGACGGTATTGATCATGAACATTTCACCATGTTCATCGAAATCAAAACCCCATGGGTTCGTTCCTCCTTGAGCGACGATTTCAAAGGTTCGGTCAGTGGGGTGGAACCGCCAGATCGCACAATTCATGGGGGTGCGTTGGGATTCGGTCGCTCCCGGCGGACCAACAAAAGAGGTTGCCTGAATGCCATGCCGTCCATAAAGCCATCCATCAGGTCCCCAGCGGAGGCCGTTAACAATGTTGTGCCGAATTACATCGCCTTCAAAGCCGTCTAATAAAATGATTGGCTCACCGTCGGGAACATCGTCTTGGTTGGCATCAGGGATGAACATCAGGTTGGGTGCTGCAGTCAGCCAAACACCGCCAAAGCCAACTTCGATACTGGTGAGTTTCTTCGCTTGATCCCAGAAGACTGTTTTTTTATCAAACGTTCCGTCGGCATCGGTGTCTTCCAGAATCAAAATTCGATCATTCAATTCTGTGTTGAAATTCTCTTTTCGATCTGAATACGTATTGCATTCGGCCACCCATAGACGACCGCGCGCGTCAGTAGTCATTGCAATCGGTTGATTAACATCCGGTTCCGCTGCAAATAAAGTTGCCTGGAATCCACTTGGAAGCGACAGCCGTTTAAGCGCTTCTTGGGGTGGTGTTTGCGGGATTAAAAGCGGTTGCGTATTGGGCAGTTCGGTCGGCTTGGTTTGAACTTGTCCATGCAGTGGCATTGTAACGGGGGAGAGCAAAGACAGACCAAAGACGCCGATGATCGAGAGAATTACAAATCGCATGGAGAAGTCTCAGTGTGTTCTGCGGTGGCAAATTGAAAATTCAATGTACCAAATTTTGATCGCCTTTGTAAAAGTTGTGTTGAGGTGGATTGCGGTTCCGAGATAGCGCATAAAAAAAGGTAGTTGTGCGGGATCACAACTACCGTTTTCTATAATGGAAAATCCTGTGGCAACACGAGGAGTTTCAACAGAGATGGTTCAAAAAAATCATAAGAGCTCGGCATCATGCCGCCTTCTTTTGATCCGAATCATTTCCTTCGTTCGAGTTTTCAGGTTCACTAGTCTTCATGGGATCAAGCTCTTTTCTGAGGATTAACATGTCAGATGGTGCTTGAATTCCCAATCGGACTCGGTCTCCCGAGACCCGGACGATTGTCAAAACAATCGAGTCGCCCAACATGATCTTTTCACTTTCCTTCCTGGAAAGAACGAGCATATCGAGTATCCTTGGTATTAAGTGTTAATATGATTGCGAAATCTATTGCGACAGGATTTTAGGTGCCATCGCGAGCACCGTTCTTTTAAATCGCTCACCGGATGAGCCATAAAACAGAATCGAATTTTTGTCGGTTTCCCAAACGGCCGTTAGTTTGACGCTCCTCGGTCCATGAAGGCAAAAGAAAATGCCACATGGTCGGTTGCCTCTAGTGAGAATTCTCTCGGTGACCTGAAAAATACCTTCTTCGAAATCGTTTTGTTGGCACAACGTATGAGATACAAATTGTCGTAATTGCTGAATGTTTTTGATCTGAATTGGATCTTGTTGCATTCTCGGCACTTCTCCTCCCTAATTGATTTTGAGCGGCGAAATTCACTTCGAATGGTGTAACCTGTTTACAAATCAGGTTGACAGTTGGAAGTATCGGCAGGATGGGTGGTTTGCGGGATGTAAAATTGCGTATTTTTCGTAGCTTATTTTGAAAGGGTAACTTTGGGAAAACAACCAATATAATCCGATCAAGCAAGCTGTGCCGGACGCTCGTTCCATTCGGTACCACGATGCAAACTAGACGCTTGTCTTTTTTGAGTGTGAATTAATTTTGGCATGGTCGTTGTAAACGAACACCCGATATGATTTCCCATAGAAAAAATATAAGCTGCGTAAAGTTGCGATTCTGTTCTTTGGTTGCCGCTGACTAATTCGATCGTGTTTGATTCGGATGCGTCGCTGAGTTTAAAGTGGTTGAAGTACTCAGGGCACACCTTAAATGAGGGATTGCGTAAGGCACAAGCAAATAGTTTCAGGAACCGTTGATTGAATTTTAGTATTGAGAGCGATATTTTTCGGGGGCCCGTTGATCTCCTGCTTTATCTGGTGCGTCGGCACGAGGTAGAGGTTTCAAAAATTGCGCTGGCCGACGTTACCGAAAAATACTTGGAATACATTGACGTCCTGAAAGAGATTTCAATTGATACGGTTGGGGACTTTCTTGAAGTTGCCAGCATACTAATCGAACTTAAAGCAAGGGCCATGCTGCCCCGGCCCGAAGCAGAGGAGGATCACGAGACAGAAGTAGTTGACCCCCGCAAAGACCTTGTCCAAAGATTGTTGTTGTTCAAGCGGTTCAAGGACGCCAGCTCGTTGTTGGAGGATCAGGGGGTCGCCTGGCAGAAACGCTATGCCCGAATTGCGGATGATTTACCAACGCAAAAAG
>JAAEMV010000612.1 GCA_024225195.1 Planctomycetaceae bacterium
ACAAACACACAAGCAATACGCGTTCAGCATGCAAACAACGATTGGCGTCAATGGATGCCGCGCTCCCTATGGAGTCCGAACGGTTGTTGGTGATCGCTATCGTTACATTCGCAATCTGTTTCCTGAAAATGAATTCAGCATCCCCGTCTCTAGAACACTGTTTGAAAAAACCCGAGACGTGGACGACATCACACGGCAACGTGCGGACCGTTTTTTGAAACGGCCGCCCGAAGAACTGTACGACATCCTCAAAGATCCCTACTGCCAAACCAATTTATTTGGGCAACCTGAATTCTCTACCGTACAGCAGGAACTCGCGACTACGCTCGAGCAATGGATGACTGAGCAAGGAGATTCAGGCCGCCCAGTCGAACTGGATGCCCTCGACCGGCAGGCAGACTGGCGCAAAGCCCGAAACAAGCCGAAACCAGCAAAAGCCAATGGCGCTCAAAAGTAGAAATCACTTCGGGCTGGAGCTAGACTCCCTTTGAGGACAGTCTGGCCAATTTGATCACCCGCGAATTCTCTGGTTTCGAATTGTCATTTTGACCGCAACCCGGAT
>JAAEMV010000613.1 GCA_024225195.1 Planctomycetaceae bacterium
GAATTGTCAGCACGAGAACAATGAATGTTCTAAGATGGAATGAGTTCATGGTGATTTCGGTATTTGATTGAGAACAATGGCTGATCGAAGGATTCTTATCGTGGGTTGGCTATTGATGATTTCTTGAGATATTTTTCTTTGCCGGCAGGTATCTTAACACAATGCAGGAAGCGGCGTGCATCAGTGGTGCTGGCCGCGATGAAATTGAACTGAGCAACTGCCTGGAGTGAAAATACGGGTCTACCGCTGGTTTTGAGCTATGGACTTTCAATTACTGCCATGCCGCCGCTGCATCTGCTTGCTAAAAAAGAGTTACAGTTGACGTTAGCTTGACTAGAATCTTGCCCGGTTTGCCGTAAATCTTCTGAAGTACGAGCTATTGCCTGGTGCTGCAGGAAAGGAAAAAAGTTCGCTTAAGTCAGGCAGTCGTCATTGCCTCGTGCAGCGTAAGGGGCAATGTCAAACGAGACCATGTTCGAGTGCGAACCTAACCAGCTCGCTGCTGGAGTTTAAAGATAACTTTTCCATGATTCGACTTCGATAGGTCGAGACCGTAGAGACTTTGACACCAAGATGGCTCGCACATTCCTGCAGTGTTCTCCCTTCGGCTTGTAATTTGAGCACTTCTAGTTCGCGTGCTGACAGAAGGCCGAGCCCGCTTTTCTCATTCTTTTTTGAATTCCGTTGCTTCCAAACGCGTTCCGCTATCTGTCTCGAAACGTAAATATTGCCGTGGCGGACGGTTTCGATTGCGAGAATCAGTTCATCAACTGCCGCCGCCTTTATCAAATAACCGTGAGCTCCTGCATCGAGAACGTGGACAGCGTAATGAATGTTTTCGTGAACCGTTAAAACAACGATCCGCATCTTTGGCCAAGTTTGGAGAAATTCTTTGATAGTGTCGACAGCCTGATGGTCGGGCATGGAATAGTCCATAACCAAGAAGTCAGGTTTTTGACTTGCGATAATCTTTTTGAGTTCGGTGCCGTTACCTGCCTGTCCAACAACAGAAATTGTAGCCTCTGATTCAAGCACGCGCGCGAGGGATTCACGCACCATGATGTGGTCGTCTGCTAAAACGAGTCTTATCATTCGAGTTCCCCCGCGTCAGTTTTCAGGCTGAAAACGGGGATCTGAATCTTGAGTTTTGTACCCCCGTCGGCCGAGTTCTCAAGGTGCAGTTTCCCATTCAATAGTTCAACACGTTCCCGCATGCCAAGCATGCCAAGCCGTTTTTCCATTTCTGTTCCGTGTTCGTTGTTAGTCGATTCACTTCCTAACCCAACCCCGTCATCGGTTACGGTTACCTGCAACTCATCTTTGTTTTCGGTCAGGGCGAGTTGGATAGCGGCAACGTCTGCTTTGGCGTGTTTGGAAATGTTATTGAGCGATTCCTGTATAATTCGGAAAACATGGACGCTGATCGCCGGATCAATTTCTTCGTTTATAAACTGGCAATCAAATTCGCAGTCGATTCCCGTCCGCTTCTCAAAATTCCAAATGTGGCTTTCCAAAGCCTCTTGAAGGCCAAGGTCATCCAGTTCTGCCGGTCGTGCCCGCGTCGCAAAACTATGAAGTGCCTGCAGCAGTTTGTCGCTTTCCTGAATCACGCGAATGAGTTCTTTTGGGTGATTTGATTTTTCCTTAAGCATTCGGAGGTCGAGGTTAATTGCGGTTGCCTGTTGTCCCAGTGAATCATGAATTTCTCTTGAAAGGCTCCTCCGCTCTTCTTCCTGTAAGCTGACTAATTGGGCCGAAAGTTGTCGTAGGCGTTTCTCAGATTGGGCAATTTTTTTATTTTGATAACGTCGTCGATCGACTGATGAAGCCCAGAACCGTGTAATGAGAGCGAGCGGAATAAGCATGATTCCGCCAACGGTCAGCAGCCAATTCAGTACATTTGATGAGTTTTGAAAGGCTTCCTTGATGGGGACATGGGCTACTAGAAAAAGTGACTGACGCAAGTTGGATGCGGTTTTGTCCAAATCAAAATTAATGTTTTTAGTTTGAAAGAAACCCTCCGAGGTGCGTTCGGCCGAATTTGGCTTCAGAAGTTGATCTAAGTTGACGGTTGGAAAGGAAGTCGAGAAACGGTGTGAATGCTGAAGCAGCCAACCCCATTCCGAATCAGTTGTTGGCCCAAGCAAAAACTCACCATCTTTTCGGATTAGGAAAGTCTGACCTGGCAAGGTCATTTCCGACAACTCACGTAGCAGTGGCATGCCCTGATAATTAAAAACCAAAAGGTATCCAGCGGTGCCATTTTGTAACACTGGCGTGACAAATCGAATTACCGGTTTGACTGGTAGTTCAATTTTCCCTTGTTCTAAGTTTAAATCAAATTCTGATGTGAAAATTTGGCCAACGTCTAAGGCGAGCGAATCATCTACATAGTAACGGTCAGATTTGTCTTGGAGATCATCTCGTTGAGTGACGGTGGCCTCGTTATTATTCCAGTCGACTCTCGCTATTTCCATTCCTTGACGATCAATAAGGCGAATTTGAGAATAGGCATTTTGGCTTTTGACAAAGTGCTGAAAGATGTTGGTCGCGTCGTGAAGTGATTCCGGAGCGATTGAATTAGCCGATTGGACCTCCGGCAGTGCTGCGACAAAAAGGAGGTCGGAACGAACTCGATTTAAATCGCGAACGATGATTTCTCGAGCGAGTGCGAGGCGGTGACTGCATTGCTCGATTCTTAATCTTGACTCTTTGCTTCGCTCTTGAAAATAGATAGCTGACAGTAGGAGAGCCAATAGAATGGCCGAGACGAGCATCACCAATAATTGCCGTTGGCTTATGGTTGGCTCTCGATCTTGATTTTTATCGAATTGAAGGCGACTCGTTTGCATGAACGAATGGTAGTGGTTCTTGGGGCGATGAGGCTACCCCTTAAACAACTCTGTAGCCAAATTGCTACACCGTTGCCGCGAAAACAACGACAGAATTCGATGAGTCGTTAGTCTACAGTAACTTTCGATTCACTTATTCTTTCGAAAGACGCATTTTATGACTTACAGAGCCTTTTTATTTGCATTCGCAATTTGCTATCTGCTTACAGGTAACTTGGTGCCGAATAATCTTCAGGGTCAACAAATCCCTGACACTCAGCAAGTTGCACAACATACTCCCTCGGCCGCTTCTCAGTGGCTCGGTATTATGCTTGAGGCCGCTGCCCGTGATGTCGAGCGAGTTGGTGCCCAGCCGACCATCCTGTCACGGCAAATGGCAATTCCTGTAACCGCAATGTTCGACGCTTGGGCTGCCTACGATCAGAAGGCTGTCGGGACACTGCACGGTGGTTCGTTGCGACGTCCTGTTTCGGAGCAGACCCAGGCAAATAAAGAAACAGCGATTGCGTTCGCGATGTATCGGACGTGCCTGGATCAATATCCCCATTTTTCGGATTATTTAACCGAGGAAATGAAAAAAATGGGATACGATCCGAACTGTAAGTCTGAGAATTTGACAACACCGATGGGGATTGGGAATCACGTTGCTAGAGTCTTACTGGATTACCGCCATCGGGATGGTGCAAATCAACTTGGCGACGAGCAAGGCTCGAATGGCGAGCCATATTCGGACTATACAATGTACCGTCCCGTGAATCCCGTCGATCAGATTAATGATCCGGACCGGTGGCAATTAATCCCGTTTGATGATGGGCAAGGCGGCACGTTTGTGATGGATTTTCTGACTCCCCAGTGGTACCGAGTGAAACCCTTTGGGCTGGATAGTGCGGATCAGTTTCGACCTGGCCCTCCACCGCTTGTCGGCAGCGACCAGCTTTTGAGGGAAGTTGACGAATGCATTGAATTTAATGCAACCTTAACGCCAGAACAAAAGGCAATTGTCGAGTTCATGCGTGATGGACCGCGATCGACGGGGCAGTCTGGCCATTGGCTAAAATTTGCCCTCGTCGTTTCGACTCGTGACAAGAACGATCTTGATCGGGACGTCAAGCTTTTCTTTACGGTTGGAAACTGTGCGCTTGATACTTTTATTGCTTCGTGGGATTCCAAACGATACTACGACAGTTCACGTCCTTGGACTCTAATTAGGCACTACTACGAAGGGAAGACGATTAAGGGGTGGACTGGTCCGGGGAAAGGTGTAAAGGATATCTTGGGTGACAACTGGCATCCCTATTCGCCAAGCAATTTCATCACGCCTCCGTTTCCTGGTTACGTTTCTGGGCATAGCTGCATCAGTGGAGGTTGCGCGGAAATTTTGAAACTCTTTACTGGCAGTGACAAGTGTGGATTTATCGAACCAAGGCACGCGGGAGAGATCACAGAACAAGGTTTTACGTGTGAGCAAATGCAACAGCTTGATGGGCGTCCCCTTGCTGAAATAATTGGCGCTGAGCATGCAACTTGTGACATTGTCCTTCCGATGCCGACGTTTACCGAAGTCGCGGAAATGGCAGGCATTTCGCGAGTTATGGGCGGCTACCACATTCAGGCCGACAATATCGCCGGACTAAAGTTAGGAAGGGATGTGGCTCGCCATATTTGGCCAAAAATTCAGTCGTACATTGATGGGACAGCTGACTTGAAACACAAGATGGATTACGAGTCGATCTTGTCTCAAAGATAAGTGCCTGTTTAGTAATTTTGGATGAAACCCGTTTTCTGGCAGACGGATGCCCGCTGCACCCGAGCACCGGGCATTCGCTCCGTCAGGTTTATGAACCAACCAAAGAAGGTGTCGTCAAGATGTCCAACAAACTTGCTTACCATCTCACGCGAATGTCATTGGCGTTTGTCTATTTATATTTTGGTGTTCTTAAATTCTTTGATGGGTGCAGTCCAGCCGAATCTCTGGCTGGGCAAACCATTCATTTGATGACCTTGAAAATTGTCTCGGCAGAATTTGCTCTCATTGTGTTGGCGGTTTTCGAAACAGCTCTCGGTTTGCTGCTGTTGACGGATTGGTTTCCACGGACAGCATTTGTGATGTTCTTAATTCACATGGTTGGAACGTTTTCACCGCTGATCTTGATGCCGGATGTTACGTTCAATGGTAGCCCGCTAATGCCTACCTTGGTCGGGCAATATATTGTGAAGAATGTCGTTTATGTTGCTGCGGTGACAGCCGTCTATGCTCCCGTTTTGTTCGGAAAAAAAGAAAGCCGCGTTGGCTGGTCAAGCCGAGCTAATCGTGATTTCAGTTTGGCTGTTCGCAATTGATAAAGCGAATGAGTCAAGCTGTTGGGCTCGTGATTTGCTGCGCAGTGCGAATCTAGCTGCTGTGAGTTGTGAGCATGCTCGCGAGGCTACAGGCATAGGGGGAATTTACGGTAGTCCAAAATCACACGATCATCAAAGATGCGGTCGCGGTTTCTTCGCTTGCACTTGCCACTCTGTCTGCTGTCGGGCAGGATTAGCAAAGGTTTAAAGAAGTGGGTAAGACACGAGGAATCTGACCATTAGGCGTCGAAGCCTAGGCTAAAAAAAGGTAACGGTGTCTTTTTTTTGCCGGTAGATTGCTCGCCGATTACCTGTAAAAGTCTATCCATTGCAATTTTATCCTTTTGGTGGTGGCCAAAAAATCGTTGGGCAACGTTACTTCATAATAACTTGAGTTTTCCGTCTCATGCCGTGTCGCTTCAAGATCGTGCAGTTCGATTGTTTTATTTTCAGCGGCGATGTTCAGACCTTCTAAGCCCTTGAGATAGAAATTAAGGGTAACCTTCGTTGGCCAATTTCCTTCGACTAACTCAATACTTCCCTCTCCGATTCCAGAATCACTTTCGATGTTGAAGGTCACTTCGTTCTTTATCACTCGATCGCTGATGTGGTTGTCGCGGCCTGCTAAACACTCTGTTTTAAAAATAGGGTTTTCGAAAAGAGGCCTTTCATCTGTTCGGTCGAAGCAGCCTGAGCAGGTAAGGAGCAGTATGGTGACGAGGTATTTTATCATGGCTGCTTCGATATTGGGAATTGCTGCGTTAAGGCGCGGTCCAATGGGTCGTTGCCATCGTACCAATAGGAAGAGTTTGGGGGAATGTTTCTCTCAGCGTTTGGCAGCATAGACGTCCTGAAGTTTCTCATGAGTTGAGGGTGATTAACTGCGTTTCTGTGATCTTCGAAAAATTAATCATACCTTGCTTAAAGTCATTCTCAATAAACCTGAACCGCTCGGTTGCCACTCTCCATTGCCCGAGCAACGGCATTAACAGCATGGCCAAGCAGTGCAACCACATCGCAGCGGTTGGGCAGCAAACATCGGTAGGCAAGTTTCACCCGCTCAACTCATTCAATCAAAGACAGTCGGTTCAGCAAAAAAATCGACTAAAATCTTACCGAAACAAGGAACAAAAGCACGACGGGGAAATCACTTTCTTCAACCATTTCCCTGTAAATTAATTAGAATAGATATTGATTTTGCGAACCAAAAAAGTGTTTAGTAGTTTTATATTTGTCAACCATATCGTAATAATTTTCAACATGACCAACTACACCAGTTAGACCCTGTCAGTCGCCAAGAAAGCAGCGAAAGTCGCCGCCAAAAAAGGCTCAAAGGCGACTCCAGACTGGGGCACGTTGATAGCGATAGGGTTGGCTTGTCCTGCTTGGGGGAGGCTGTCTATTTCTGCCCAAACTGTTGGGCTTCATCCGGTCCAGGTGTCGCATAGGCGGGATCTTTCGCGCGGATGTAGACTTCGCCGTTATCGAGTGTCCGCACATCGAGTGGTACGATCGTGACGCCTTGTTCATTAATCGTCCGGGCGTTGTCGCCAATATTGCGAGATGCAATTCCTTCGCGTTTCTCAGGCGGAACGTTACCGTTAAAGAACGCAGTGCACCACCATTTTCCGTTCATATCTTTGAAAGGTGTCCCATGACCAAGGAAACGACCAACAAATTTGCGAGGGCCATAGGGACCAGTGATCTTGTCAGCGACGCAGTAATAAAGGTTGTACGACCCTTTTCGTCCTTGGTCAGTTGACCAGGCCGTGCCCAAGTGAACATATTTGCCGCCGACTTTGATCATCGTCGCTCCTTCATGGCCTATGCGACTGATAGGATTGCCATCGGGCCCAGGGCGAGATCCGGCGGGATCAATTCGCACTGGCTCGGCGGTATAGCCGGTAAGGTCATCGTTGAGTGGCGCAACCAACGTATTGCCCCACAGCAGGTAGC
>JAAEMV010000614.1 GCA_024225195.1 Planctomycetaceae bacterium
CCAAAAGGCGTTACGCTAAACAGTCGAAAGATTGCAGCAGTGCTTCGCGATGTGAGTCCCAAAGAAGTCACCCAAACCGTCCGCGCTCTCAACGCCAAATACGAAAAAGAAAATGCCGCTTTTCGGATCGATTCCGAAGGAGGTGTTTTTAAAATGAAACTGGATCCCGAGCTTGTTGAATTCCAACAAGATTTCTTCGGTCGCAATCGGCAAGTCCGACTGAGCCAATCTGCAATCGACGTCATGGCCATCGTTGCCTACAACCAACCAGCCACGAAAGATTTGGTTGAAAAAATTCGGCTTAAACCGAGCGGAGGAGTCCTGACGCAATTGGTTAAAAGAGAACTATTAGCTGTCGAGGCTGGCGAATCGAACTCCAAAATCAAATATTACTCAACCACGGACCGCTTTCTCGATCTGTTCCAACTGGAAGAACTTGCCGATTTGCCTCAAAGCCATGATGTTTCCGACATGGACGAATTGGCTGACTAAAACCAACGGCAACCACTGAACGTTCTCAGCAAAACAAAATTTCGAACCGCTATATCTGTGCGATGGTTTGATTTCGGCGGTAGTCCCAAGCGTCTGAGAGCACAAAATATTTTTAAACTCGATTCAATTCCCTCATGGAGTTGAGAATCCATTCGCGCAAGCGTGTCAAATCCATATCAATCTTATCTGATTTCAAACTAGCGAGAAGCCGCAACTGGAATCTGATGGCAGGACTTAACAACTCGATGCCTTGTGAATTTTTGGTCTAAGGGTTAACTTTTGGGAAGGGTTAACGAACCCCCACAGATACTGTTCAAAAACACGCAGGATTTAACAATGCGAAATGCGGTTGCTTTAGTACTCGGCGGCGGACGTGGATCAAGATTGGCTCCGCTCACAGCAATCCGCAGTAAACCTGCAGTTCCCCTGGCAGGGATGTACCGTCTGATCGATATTCCAATCTCGAATTGTCTTAATAGCGGAATCAATCGAGTCTTTGTTTTAACTCAATTCATGTCCGTGAGCCTCCATGGACACATTCGACGAGCCTATTCGTTCGATAATTTCAGCGGTGGTTTTGTGGAATTGCTTGCCGCTCAGGAAACGCTGAGTGACGGCAGTGACTGGTACCAAGGTACTGCTGATGCCGTTCGTAAGAATCTCGTTTACTTCAATCAACCTGGGATTGATTATGTCGTCATTCTATCGGGTGACCAACTCTACCGGATGGATTACGGTGAATTAATAGACACCCACATCAAGAGCGGCGCCGACGTTACCATTTCCTGCATGCCCGTTTCCCGAGAAGATGCAAAAGGATTTGGAGTCGTAAAAGTTGATGACGATGGAAGGGTCAAAGACTTCGTTGAAAAACCACAAACCGATGCAGAAATTGACGCCGTCAGTACTGATGCCGACTGGATTGACAGTCATGGCGTCGACTCGAAGGGGCGGGATTGCATTGCCAGTATGGGGATTTATGTATTCGATCGAAAACTGTTAACCCAAGTATTATCCGGAACCGAACACACTGACTTTGGAAACGAAGTTTTCCCGGCAACTATCCATAGCCATCATGTCCAAATGCACTTGTTCGACGGCTACTGGGAAGACATTGGTACGATTCGTTCGTTTTACGAATCCAACTTAAATCTCACTACTGATGACCCCGAATTCGAACTGATGGAACCCGGCTCTCCCATCTACACGCGTGCTCGATTCCTGCCTCCAACTCGGATGAGCGGGGCAACTGTTTCCAGCAGCTTAATCTCCAATGGATGTAAAATTGGAGCCGGCGCGATTATTGAAAACAGCGTGATTGGACTGAGAACAGTCATTGGAGCTAACGTTACCATCCGAAATTCAATTGTGATGGGGAATGACTTCTACGACAGCGAAGAGAGAGCTGCCGAACGCCAAAGTCCACTCTTGGAAATCGGTGAAGGAACTGTAATCGAAGGGGCCATTGTCGATAAAAACGTATGCATCGGTAAAAACGCGAAGATCATCAATCAATCTCAACGCGACCAAACCGACCTGGAACACGACACCTGTGTTATCCGGGATGGTATTCCGATCATCATCAAAAAAGCTGTCATTCCCGACAATTGGGATCTCGAAGAAAATCTTAACTAACTCGACATGCTGAGCATTCGTTTAACGACTGCTGAGAGTAACCGAGCACGCTCCGCACTTTAATCCCAAAGCGTTTTTTGTTTACCTACAGCAGGTGGTGGATCCGCCTTTCCGGAAGGCGCTTCGGGAAGTTTCTTTTCAGAGGATTTGACTTCCGGTATTTTTATTTCGGCAACCTTTGTTTCGGATATCTTTCTCTCGGGCAGCTTCGGAATCGGTGAATAGCCAACCTTCGATTCAATTAGTTCCAAATTAACTACTTGCCGCGGATCACTGAACACCAACCTGGTTGCAATCCTTTCCATTGGAATTTTTGCGAACTGGCTGACAGCTCGACGATAGATTTCCATTTGAGGTTGGTAGTACTCAATCCGACTTTGCAAGTTGTCAGCGTCGACGACATTAGATTTGAAATCAATAATATCCGCTGCGATTAGTTGGCTGCCTTGATACACCCAAACAACGCGATCCATGGTGCCCTGCACAAGATTTCCGTCAACGGTCGCTGCAAATCGACGCTCGCACTCAACCTCTAGACGGTTTGCTTCTAGAATGATTTCGCCCGATTCCGCAAATTCCATCAAATAAGACTCTTGATAGGTTCCACGAGACAGCAATTTAGAAATATTGTCGCTCTTCAAAACTTCAAAAAATTCATCAATCACTCCACCGACATCGCCCAGCTCCGTCGTCAGTTCTTTGAGGCGAACCTCCAGTTCTTCGCGAGTGGGTACCTTTTCATCAAGCCAACCAACCTGCTCAAAACAAGCGTGTAACAGTGACCCACGTTGCATCGATTTGGCATTCAAAACAGAGGTAAACAGGGAGCTCGCAGCTATCTTGGAATCACTCTCGATCTGAGAAGGCAATACGCTCCTCTGCCCACGCCCAGACCGCTGCACAGAACCGACGACTCCCTTTTGAGCCAGCCAACTCTCTGGTGGATAAAAATCAGCTAGACGATGCGAATCGACTTCAACCACCTCGCTCGATGACGAATACCAATTCGCTTCCCCGTGCTGAAACAGAACCCCCTCGGCGCGTTCGACTGCCGGACACAGCGTCGACAGCAAAATCCCAGCCGATGACTTATGCTCCGGCTTAGCACCGTGCGAAAGAATGATATGCGTTGCATTCACCCCCCGGGTCAATGCGACATAAAGCACGCACAAGGACTCCCGAATCGTCTGTCGGCGATCGTCATCAAACAGTTCCTGAATGTCTTTGGGAAGCAACTTCCTTGATTTTGATCCGATGTAACGGGTCGCCACATTAATCGGTGCCGTAGGTTCATCACGACCAGCAACAACCGTCGGTGTCTGGCCAGCCCATCCGCGTGAAGAACAACTAATCGGCAAGACCACCGCGTCGAATTCCAAGCCCTTGGCTTTATGAACCGTCATTACTCGCACCCGAGCCGAACTCTGATCACTTACCTTCACTTCATCCCGAACGAACGCAACGAATCGGCCAGGCCGGAGCAACCATTGAGGGTCATCCGATGGACAATCATAGGCCACCCGAACCAATTGTTGCAGTCTGAATATTTCACGACGCGTGCATTGCTCAGCAAGTTGTTTTGCAAATTTCTCAACGGTGGGTCCATACCCCACATGGATTAGATCTTCGCGAACCATTAGCGCTGCTTCCCTCGCTGCCGCAACATTCTCCAATCGGGTTTCTTTCGTTTCAGGCGCCAGTCCCAAATAATTTGCGAGCGGCGAATGCGACAGGTGAAACCGTGAGATACTATCATCGGGATGATCTGCTAACTTCATCACGGCTAACACTGCTTCAACCGCTGCGGAATCGGTTAAGCGTCCTCCCCCCTCTTCACTGGCAGGAACACCCGCCTGTTGAAGCTCGAAAATCAAATCAGATACCTGATCATTTGTTCGAGCGATCACCCCAATGCTGTGATGCACGGGCAGATCATTGTCGAGCTGTTGTATTCGTTCGACTGTTCTCTGGATCATGTTCTGATTACGAACTTTATCCTTGGTATCTGCAAAACGTCTTAAACTCTCAGAACAATCGGCTGCCATTTCGACCGTGACGTAACCCCGCAACTCGTCACGTGCGGTCGTGTGCTCCTCAAACTTGCTGGACCAACGGCAGATCTCCTCTTCAATCAACTCCTCGCCGCAGGAATACTGTTTCACATTCATGAAAACTTGATTCACCATATCAATTAGCGGTTGCGAACTTCTCCAGCTTTTCGCGAGGCTGTCGGATTTTAGATTTGGCAATTGCTGATCAACTAAATCAAAAATCTCAGCGATTCCCCCTCGCCAACCAAAAATTGCCTGTTTCAGATCGCCAACACAAAAGAATGACTTGAGCGCATCAGAATCTTCGGTCACTTTTCTGGCAAACGGTTGAATCACGCTCCACTGCCCAAGCGAAGTATCCTGAAACTCATCCAGCAGCAGATGATGGATCTGACTGTCTAAACGAAACGATAATCGCTCCGCATCCCATGATGCGACAAACTCCTGCAACCTCTCGGTCACATCCTGAAATCGCAAATTACCCGTACGGTTTTTGTCAGCTTCGATCAATTGGCCGTAAGCCGCAAGCAATTTACAAACTGCTTCATTTTGCAACCGCAAACGCTGACAAATGAAGGCCCGACAATGAGGAATCAGCAAGTTGTAGACTTCAACGATTTCAGCAGGCAAATTCGTTCGAGAGTACTTGGGCACACCTATCAGCATATTCTGAAACGAAGTATTTCCAATGAAACTGTCCCACTCCTCTGACCTCACGAATTCAGTTACGACTCCCCAATGCTTCGTTAGCTGTTTTCCCCCCGCATCGATCGACTCCATCCTAAGCACCAACGCGTCCAACTCTTCACGGCTTAACAACTTCCCCGACGCTGGAATTTTTGACCACGGCTCGGGGCCAGTCTCCCGATAAATCTCGTAAATCTGATCGACGGTTTCCCGGACCATCGAAGCAACCCGACGAGTCGCTTCTCCCTTACTCAGCATGTGAAGTAAATCGACAACCGAATCGTCTCGCAAAACTGCTTGAATCGCTCGATCCTTCATGCGGTTAATTTCTTGCTCTTCAACGATCTCCCAGTTAGGCGGCAAACGCAATTCCAAAGAAAACGCTTTCGCCACGCGATTGAAAAAACTATCGAGCGTGCTGATCTCTAATCGATGAAGGTTCCTAAGCAACTCGTGCAATATATCCCGAGCCCTAATCCGACTGATTTTCCATTCAAGTTCTGACGATAATTTCGCCGCCGCGGGCTCATCAAGCGCAGCATCTGAGAGACGGCCAATGATTCGATCGAGAATCTCACCCGCGCCCTTCTTGGTAAATGTCGTGGCTAAAATTGACTGGCACTCAACTCCCGAGGCCAACAGTTTCAGATATCGATTGGAAAGCGCAAACGTCTTACCCGTCCCCGCCGAGGCCCGGATGACTTCATTGGGAAACAAACCTTCTAATTCACGTACGCTGGTGTTAGCTACCATGGCAGTTCTCCTTCCGTGCTCTCTACGCCCGGCGAATCAGCTTTTTCAAATACGAAATCCTGACAAATACCAGCAAAATCTTCGGAATACATTGGTGGCTTCCCGCTCATCTCATATTCACCCAATCTAATCTTACGGATAATTTCGCGAGCCTTTTCATCGGCCGTGGCTAAAACCTCAGGCTCCCATTCCGCCGCATGAAACCCAACCTCATCCAAATTCTTGGCCAGCAATACATAACCCATCGCCACATTCGCAAAATCAGCTCCCTCCACCGCTGACACTTCCTTGACGAGATGCCGATAGAGTGGCAACTGGAGATCCTTCCACTCCTGTTTGCGTTTTGCGTAGTGAACTTTTTCAGGAGGATCCCCCCGGTCCGATGTCTTATAGTCCCAAACAGCGACCTGCCCCGAGATTTCATGCTGATCCACGCGATCAATTTTCCCATTGATCACAAACGGTGTGCCATCGACGTCAAAATTATGAAACAGATGCTCTTCTGTACTAACGATTCGCCAGCCATCTCGCCGCATTTCCGCCTGCTTCTGAGCAAATCGCTCGAACCTCAGTCGCAACTGCTCGATCTGAATGCGAACCGCCGGCAAGCGGGAGCCTGCAAATTGAAAGCTCACCATTTCGTTCAGCTTATCAAAGAGAAATTCTCGAATCCGCGTCTCATCGGTCGCGTCTCGCACTTCGCTCTTTCCAAAGGCCTCGAGAACGTTATGTGCCAAATCTCCAAACGTGCCGCCACTGAGTTCACGCCAATCATCATCGGTAGCTTGCAATCGCATAATGTGCTTAAGGTAAAAACGATAAGGACACTGAATAAAATCCTTAAATTTCGTCACCGATATATTTTTTGGCACCGCAGCGTCAGGAGCAGGAATTTCTATCTGTTGCCCATTTGGGAACCCAGTTTGCGAAGTAATCCAAATCCTTGACTCCGGATTCCCACCATAGTCAAAAAATGCCTTAGCACGCCGCGCCGAAGTCTCTGGATCCGTGAACAATAAGCGACTTGGTCGCCTCGGTTCACCGCTGCTGGACCTGCGACCGGCGATCAGCAAAAAATTCTCACGCACCGATGAAATAACCGTTAATGCGTAGGCGTCGCGTGCATACCGCCGGTCATTATCGAGAATTTTCAATTCTTTACACAACTCATTGGGAAGGAACTGATGCCCTACTTCAGAGGTTGGGACGAATTCATCATTCACGCTGGTAATCACCATTACCGGTGCATCATCCAACGCTAGATCGAGCCAACCCGCAAGTTCAATCGATTCAGGATCAGGTGACTCGACCACCCGATGCTCCGCAGCAGACTCCAAAGCCCACGTGAGAGACTCATTCGCCGAAACCTCGGTTCCAAATTGCTCGGGAACTGCACTTTGACTCGCGAGTGCAAGGCAAACGGCCTCACAGGCTCTCAGGGTTTTAAGCCCGACCACATCATGACGCTCAAATTCGAATCCACCGTATATCTGTTGTAGTAATTTGATCCAAGGCGTTGCCCATTCTCGAATGGGAAGCACTTTGGCGTCCGCACCACCAGCTAAAGAGCCTAGCAATTCTGCCAACGCCTGATGCACTTGATTCAAGATCCGTGTTGAGTCGGCGAGTCGAGCCGCTCGCCGTTGGCCCCCATCATCCGTCGGATCGAAGGTCGTGGAAATTAACTCCGGGTTCCCGAATGCATCAACATCGAGCAACCCCAACAAACTGGGAAGATTATTGTTTTGATAGTCATTCAGCGACTGGAGCCAGCCGTCATCCTCCACCCGGATACAAAGCCAACGGTATAAATCAGGATGCCGAACCAAAGCAGCAAAATTCGTATAACTTTGACTTTCAAGATAATCACGACAGGCCAACAATAAACGAACCGGTCCCGTCTGCGTCAATTCAACGCCCGCAAGGTTTCGATGCTTTAGTTGAACTAAATTTAACGTCCGCTCCAACTGCGGGATAATCGTTGGATCGGGTACGCCAATCGTAACCTGGTCGGCAGACAACTCGAAAGATAAATTAGTAATGAAGCTCGCGGCACCATCAGCCTGATCAGCGGGCTGATCAGCCACAAGGATCTTTTCATCTGCGAAATCGATGACATGGTCAACCCAATAACTGGTTTCCAGAGAACCAATCTCGTCAAAAGCATCCGCCATCGAACTCGGAGCAGCGACCAAGACTGAAACCTGTTTTGAATTTACGGTTCGAATCTGCTTTAACATCTCAGCGACGGAACGATTGATATCTGCCGTCCCCACCAGAACAATATCGAATTCCGTTTGGCAGCGAATTTCATTCGCCTTCATCAAACCAGCGGCCGCAAAGTTACGGGCGGCCTGTTTATCCCACAATTCAACTTCGCCGAGAATCTTGTAATAACGCTTTTGCAGATCGCTCAGCACATCCCATCGCGCCGCCTCCTCTTTCAGAAAGCCCTTATAGTTCTTAACTTCTCGCGAAACACTGTTGAAACTCCAAATATCATTGGCCAATCTGGCATGGAGACTTGAGACGAGGCTCGCCATCGGCCGCCAGTCATACCCATCCTCGATATCGTCTCGACCAGTCAAACACTCAATCTGTGCTTCCGATGATTGCTCTAATACTTTTGCCCAGGCGAGTTGCTGCGTCAAATCGGATGCTAATGGCTTCGCCGCGCTGTACAAAAACTCAGGCAGTTGTCCGAGCGTCGTGATTCGCGGAGGTGTAAACAACCCACCCAAGTCTTCGACCTGCTTTACCATTAATTGAAGCAGACGATTTTGCGCCCGCATCGTTGGAACAACGACAATAACGTTTGACAAATCGAACCGAGCTTCGCCTGGCAATTCCAACCGAAAACGCTCAAGCAACCACTCCGAAGCAGTCACCAAAGGTGGTCTTTCAAACCCCAAAAACACTCGGGGATCATTTGAGTTCACGTCTAAATCAGACTTAGTTGCTTCGTTCGACACGTCTATCCAATCCCTCGGAGGCTTCACATTTGTTTAGTCAGGTTATTCTACCCAAGCCGAGTGACACGTTTGGTCACGTCTCCCACAGTGCTTTATTTTTTTTCAAATCAGTTACTGCAGCGGTGGGTCAAAGAAAAGCAGTAATCAACGCGTCCTTTTCCGATTCTTCGCTTTGCTCTTCTCTTTGAACGCAACTTTTCTTTTCTTTGCTTTCACAGCTTTTTCTTTCTCTTTTGCAGCAATGCGTTCGACAGTTGCCGCTTTTTCAAACACCATCATTTCCGGAGTCTCAAGCGTCAACGCCCCCAACTTTCCCGCTCTTAATTCCGTCACGAAAATTTTAGAAGCACGATCGATATCAACAATGCCGGCCTTTCTTAAACACCCGCGTTTCCTTCCTAATTCTTCAATGAATTCCATTGCGGAGGTAGGAACGGACTCCATGCCATAGCGTTCCATCAGTCGCGACTCATAATGTTTAAGCATAAATTCAGCGGAAAAGAATGCGGCGTCCGCATAATCCATTGCCGTTTCTTTAATCGAGCCAATCGTTGCTAAACGATAGCCGCTGTAGACATTCTCAACGTTAGGCCAAAGGACACCTGGGGTATCCAGCAGCGTCACGCCGTCACCAATGTTGATACGTTGTTGCCCTTTCGTAACAGCTGGCTCATTTCCCGTCTTCGCAACTTTCTTATTCGCCAAAATATTAATGATGGTGGATTTGCCAACGTTGGGAATTCCAGCAATCATCGTGGTGATTGTCTTCCCTTCTCCTTTTTCAGGAAGCATCTGAGACATCAACGGGGTTAACTGACGAATTGACCCCCGATCTTCAGTGCTCGTTGGCCGGGCTTTGATTCCTTTTTGTTTTTCGAAAAACCTTAGCCAAACCTTCACTAACTCAGGATCTGCCAAGTCAGCCTTGTTTAGAATTTTCAAACAAGGTTTATCTCCCCTCAATTCAGCCAGCATCGGGTTTTCACTGCTGTACGGAATCCGCGCATCAAGCACCTCGATGACAAGGTCAACCTTGGGTAGGGTCTCCTTTATTTGAACCCGTGCTTTGTGCATATGCCCGGGGAACCACTGAATCTGCATCCGATCAACTTTCGATTAAATTTTTTTTCATTATATCCGAAATCTGATTTCTCGCAGGTCTCCCCCAGACTAAGCCAATATTCGGTTTTCATCCGCGAAACACGCGGTTATATTGAGGGGACGCCGTAATTCCGACCTGCCCGACGGAATCCTTGTAATTCGTGGCCCCATTTAATGAAAATTGTGCTCACTATGAATTTGACCCGCGCCTTTTCCCCGCTCCTTGTTGCTTTACTTTTTGTCACCGGCAGCGATATCCAAGACACACAAGCGGCAGTGCTTTTCGCACCCCGACCGTTTCAAACATTGCAAAATTCAAGCCAGGCTAAAATTCAAACACAGGATCCGCAGAAAAAGAAGAAACAAGAGCCGGAACCGAAATGGACCTCCAAACCGAAATCCCTGTTTGATGGAAAATCACTTGAGGACTGGGAAACCATTGAGTTTGGTGGACAGGGAGACTGCGAAATCAAAGACGGTCGCATTGAACTTCAGGCGGGAGATCCTTTTACCGGGATCAGCTCTACACGCGATGACCTTCCAAAAACCAATTACGAAATTTCGCTAGAAGCAAGAAAAACGGATGGAATCGATTTCTTCTGCGGTCTGACTTTTCCTGTCCAAGAGTCCCATTGCACTTTGATAGTCGGCGGCTGGGGAGGCTCAACGGTTGGCTTATCCTGCATCGACGATCAGGATGCTTCTCGCAACGACACCTGCTCGTATTTAAAGTTTGAAAAAAATCAGTGGTATAAAATAAGGGTTCGAGTGCAACCAGAAACCATTCAGGTCTGGATTGATGGCGAAAAGGTTGTCGATAAAAACATCAAAGGGAAAAAGATATCACTTCGCGGAGACACCACGCTCTGCAAACCGATGGGGCTCTGTAGCTTTATGACAGTCGCGGAATACAAAAACATTAAACTCCGGAAATTCTCCTCGATCCCAAAAAAATAAAGCTCTTACGAACGAGGTAATTCGTTTAGGCCTACACTGAATTAATTCAATTATCGAAAACCATTTATGAATCTTGAGATATTCCCTCACGAGCACTTCATGAAGCTCGCGTTCGACCAGGCACTTGCAGCGAGTCAACTCGATGAAGTTCCAGTGGGTGCCGTGATCGTAAAAGGCCAACGAATCATTGGAGCCGCACATAATTTATGCCAGCAACTGCGGGACCCAACTGCCCATGCGGAAATGCTGGCAATCACCCAAGCGGCTGAGGCCGTTGGTGACTGGAGACTGGAAGATTGCGTTCTCTACGCAACTCTTGAGCCCTGCCCCATGTGTGCGGGCGCCATTCTTCAGGCACGGATTCCGACCGTCGTCTTTGGAGCATCCGACCCTAAAGGCGGAGCGGTACATTCGCTTTACGAATTATTGACTGACCCTCGCACAAATCATCAAGCCCAAGTTATTCCGGGAATCCTTGGCCCCCAATGCGGCATGATCCTTACGAACTTTTTCCAATCGAAACGTCAACTGGGAAAAAAATAACCCGTGCCCACCGATCCAACCACGCCCGGAAATCAACCACCCGCCTCGTGGCCGTTAATCACATCTCTTTTGATCTGGATCGCGATCGCTGCGGCCAGCGTGAACTCCTATCGCCCACCAACTCCATCACCCAGTTCTATTTCCGAGGATAGTTTCTCTGCGGAGCGAGCCGATCGAATCCTTCGATCTATCATGGACGATACTGTCCCCCACCCACCAGGCAGCCCTGCTCACAGTGAAGTAAGGGATAATATTACATCTCAGTTTGAAGCGTTGGGATATAGTGTCGAACTTCAGCATGGCACTGTATCGGTTCCCCGCCTAAACCAACTCGTTCTGCCAGCAAACCTTGATATCGACCTGACCAACATTATCGCCAGGAGAATCCGTACCGAACCGCTATCCAAAACAAAAAAGCCACTGCTTTTGGTAGCACACTACGATTCGGTAACCAGTGGCCCTGGAGTAAGTGACGACGGTGTAGCGGTCGCTTCCCTGCTGGAAATCGCAAGAATACTTGCCAGCAAACCAGCTTCTGAACGGGAGGTGATTTTTTTAATCACCGACGGAGAAGAACGAAATCCCAACGCTCAATTTGGACTGCTCGGCGCCAGAATGTTTGTCGACGAACATCCACTCGCTCAGCAGATCGGTGTTGTGATTAATCTTGAAGCTCGCGGAACCAGCGGGCCTAGCTGCATGTTTGAAACCAGCCTTCAAAGCTATGACCTACTGACCGTCTTTAGCAGGATCGACGGCCCAAAATTTGCATCCTCACTTTTTTTCGAAATCTACAAACGCCTCCCCCGAGATACTGACTTTTCCATCTTTAAGCGTGCCGGCATGCATGGCTATAACTTCGCCTACATAGGTAATGTTAAGTATTATCACACAGCCGAGGATAATTTTGAAAATCGAGATCTCGGAAGCATGCAGCACCATGGAAACAATGCACTAGGTCTAACGCAGGCACTGCTCAACTCTTCACAAATTGAGCAATTCGATTCCCTCCCTCCCGCGACCACCAACGAAGCAGTCTATTTTGACCTTTTCGGAAAGTTGATTCTCCGCTGGCCTGCGAACTGGTCTATCTACATTTCCGGACTGGCGTTGTTTCTATTCTTGTTTGCGATCGTAATGCGCATTAAAAATCCCACCCGACCCAAAGACGATGGTTCGTCTTCTGACTTTCGAGCAATTCTAATTCCAGCAATGAATCTGATGCTCCCCATAGTTACCATTGTTTTGACGTATATTGTCGTATTTGAATTACAAAAACTGGTTCGCTTAGACGATCGCTTGCAACTCGATTGGCCAAAAAACCCAACGGCCATCCTAATTGGATACTGGGCCGCGGGCTTTGCTATGGCAGGGGCGGCGGTGACTCTGGCGGCAAGATTTATAAAACCGGAACTGCTATTGATCGGGATTCTTTCGATCTGGATCGGCCTCAGTTTCTTAACCTCCGTTTACGTTAATGGAGCCAGTTACTTATTCATTATCCCTGCTGTTATTACGGCATCTACCTACTCCAAAGCGAGGAACGGGGGTGAGTTTGGCCTGAAGATAGCTCTGCTCGTCGGTGCCGCCACGCTGGGGTTAGTCTGGCTGCCGCTAGAACGTCTTTTCTATGATGCTGTCGGATTCCGAATGCCAATGATTATGATGGGCCGTATCGCCTTCGTATCGACTACCCTACTCCCTCTGTTGGCCCTCGCTTCACCATGGATGCGATTCTCATTCGCCATTCTCGCCACGTGCATCTCAGTGTTAGCCTTCTCGGTCGCAATCCTACTCACTTAAAACCATTTTGGTTTTTTTATATCTCACTTCAACAAGTCGAACTATTTTTTCGAATTGAGTTCGATCCACTCGGCAGCCGAGTCTGCATCTCGATCAGATTGAAAGCTTGACTCCATTCGGCCGAGCACTTTTTTTAATCGCCGAGTCACCATCGTGCTTGTGATTAACTCTTGATCATTGAATCCCATTTGCTGCAAAATCTTCAGCGTTGCATCGTTGACTACCATTTGAACCACCGAATCGTCAAGCGCGAGATAATGACCGTACTCGACGCGGATTGGAAAGGAACGTGCGATTCTTTCAATTCGAAGATCATGCTCTAGCAGCGGATGGCGCTCGAGAACGATCACCGCTAGCGATCGCTCTAAATCCGTATCCGAACTGGCGTGGTCGCCGACAGACAAGAGCGACTTGGCGAGCACTAACCGAATTCCATTTTGAGTGACAATTGCATCATAGCCTAACCGCTTAGCATCTATTTCCGATGTCTCAATCTCGTAGGGGATGCCACTTTCATCAAGCCGGTCTTGCAGCCAGGTAAACGTGTCAAAAAAATGAACGACAAGCCAAACCGGCTGGTTTGTGTAGCGTTCAGATTTCAATGTGCTTTGCAGTGAATTCCAGAGCGATGCGCGAGTTAAAGCATAGGCATCATCAAAGTAAGTAAATTGACGCTTACCGAACAAGATTTTCCAGAAACTCATATCGCCTAACCTAAACCAATCGCTGCATTATCAAAGTCGTACCCAGCCTCTAAGGCATCAACGTAAAATTGGCTTGGACCCCTGAGTCATATTTTTGGGGTGACGGTAGATTGGAATCTCGAAAACGAGATTCTCTCCACTCTCCAATGATTTACGGTGCTCCGGCGAAGTGGCAATCTGTTCAGAAAAATTAGTTTTAGCGCCACCCATATTCAGTGCAGCAATCTTTTGAAATGGCTTCGGGTTGATCGGGAGGGTGGATACTGAACCTTGTTCGGAAACCAATTTTGAATACCGATTTCCGGCCGTTTTAAGGGCAGTTTCGTTGCTACCATCCCCCACCCACTTAATCCACGAAGTCTGCAGTTCAGACAGATCCTTGTACCCATAAAATTCTGCGGTCACCTCGCTCCACCCCGCGGAACCGCGGTTCATTTCATCCTGTTTTAGTCCCTTGCCAATGTAGTCAACAAACCTTTGCTTACCACCTTGATAGATTAGAAATTTCGCTACGCTGTAGCCCTGTGCGTAGAGCGGAAGAATTTGACGAGGATAAGATCGCATTACAAACATCCGATTAAACGGGATCCCCATAGATGGCTTAGAATGTAAGAACTCCATCAGCAATTGGTGATTCTTGTTTTTCTCGAGCTCATGCTCAACCATCGTGCACGCACCTTCATCGGCCCACCTCGGTAGCGGCTGCCCAAAATGCGTTGCAAATATAGTATGTGTAATCTCGTGAGGCAGAACCGAATCTAGGATTCGCTGATAGGGGCCCCGAATCTTCATCTGCCATTCAATGGGATACCCACGTCCGTTGGATTGATCCACAAACGCAAAACTGGTTTCGCCACTCGAGGCGCCCCCTAGCTCCACTTCGATCGGGCACTTCTGACTCCAGGGAGCCAATTCTCGACCGGTCCATTCAATTGCTAGAGACTTACGATATGCTTCAGCTCTCTGACTGACCTGCGTGGCTAAACGATAATCCGAAGCATAAACAACGAAATTTGTACTCTCGACTCTACCTCGCGACTGCCCGCGCCCATCAACACCACTGGCTATTTCAGAACCGGCGAATCCAAGCACCCAACTAAACAGACAACAAACTTGAATCAGTCGCACGCTCATGCGCACTCCCTTCCATGGTGGTGAGGCTAAATATTCCGGCGCTCCGATCCTTCGGAAACTACCCCTCGCCCCCGCTAAAGATTCCTCTCTAACGAGTCGAGTTTCTCATCGAACTTACCTAAACAACTGGTCGACGAATTGCCTATAAACTAAATCAAGTACCGTTGATAACCTACCCTGATTTCTTGGTCGCTGGCATCTGGTGCCGCAAGTGAAAGTAAATACACACCAGACACAACTTCTGACGCTAGCAGTTCGCAAAGAAGGATGAGCCAACGTCTTCGACAAACCGGTTCACCGCTAAGAATTTAATGGTGCCAATGAAGCACGAAAATCCAAGCACAAAAAAAGCCGATGATTTTTAGCAAACCATCGACTTATCTAAATTGAAAACATCACGCCAAACAACAATTATTGCGTGAACTGTTCGTTCCTCACTCTTCAAAAATATTCGTAGCATTTCCATCGTCGCGTTGCATCGCGTTTTTATAAACATCGAGGTCGACATTGCGTCGAATGAAATGAACTGAACCATCGACAAAGACCATATTGACCCCGCCAGGGTGGGCAGACCCAAACCGATAGTCAGCACTGTATGCCTCTCGATCGGAACAGGGCAACTGATCTCCCCACCGAACAATATCCCAGTCCCAACCAGAAGTGTAACCTTCATTGTCAGCAGTACTGAATCGATCATAATCCATGGGATTAAGAGCCTTCTCACCGGCGAGAACGGTATTGGAAGACCCGTCAGTGACGGAGCCAAAAGTAACTTTGGGAGCAAACCCGCCTCTCACAATCACACCGCCATTCTTGCCATCCCCCCAATTACCGAGCCCGCCTCCGTTGAGCCTTAACCCAGCGTTTCCAGCGTAATCATTGACTGCCCGAGTTCCTCCCAAAACCGTGGGTGGGCGACGTGAAGCACAAAAATAAGCGGGAACCGGCGTCCGTCTCACGATTGCATTATTGGGTTCTTCATAAAGATTATTTTGCTCGATGAAGGGTAGAATTTGATAGAGCCAACCCCAGTTTTGATCGGGCGCCATCCGAGGAACGCCCCCTTGCTTTCTTCGCCCAGACCACCAGTTCTTGCCTCCGTCAGGAAACAACTGCAAAGAGCTTTCATAATCGTGTATCGCAATTCCGATTTGCTTTAAATTATTTGAGCAAGCCGTCCGTCGGGCGGCCTCGCGGACTTGCTGCACCGCCGGCAACAACATCCCAATCAAAATCCCAATAATGGCAATTACCACTAATAATTCAACTAAGGTAAAACCCCTACTTCGTGAACCGGTCATAGATTAACTCGCTGCTGAATAAAAAAATTAATGAACTCAGATCTCTCGACTCACCGATCACTCCGGATCAGTCAATTCGGCTGGGGCAACATGGCCCGAGGGGAACTCAGCGTCCTGGAATTCGGACGCCGACATCGCGACTACCCCCATTGATGTCATGACCACCCACTGGTCATCCAACCCGGACGCCTCGTGGCCAAGTACAACATTGCCGCCCGACTGAAGATCAGGCTTCACTCCCCAGAAAATCACAAAATCTGTGCCATCTCTCGAGGAACGAAAGACATCTGGCCCCGTTAGACCGGCCTGCTCAAGGAGTGGTGCCAAATCGTCGGGCGATGCCGGTGCCTTGTTGTACTGCATTGAATACTGCAAATAGCACGATTGAATCGAATTCAACTGCCCAAATACATCGCCCTGTTGTTTGTCAGAAACAGGCGGTGCTTCGCAACCGATCGTCATCAAAAAGAAGCAAACGAGAAAATGGCACAAGATTGAACCCGCGAAACGCGGGAAACATCGGTTTTTCATATTAGATTCAAGGCTAAACAGCGTTTTTGGAAGTGCACAAAGTATCCCCCAAAACGTTCACCAATGCAAATTTTCGTTTCTCGCTTAGCACCCTTGAAGAGAGACTGACTGGCTTCCATCACGCCCGTACTAATCAAATTGATCCTCTAGCGGCCAACAAATCACCGCAATCAGACAAATTAAAAAAACAACAGAGAGGCGATCGCAAATCCAGTGGTAACGTTTCTGATGCCTAATACTTTCTCCAAAGGCGATCAAAATGAACGCAAAACCGGTTCACTAATTTAGCGTCATTAGTGACGATGAAATTTTCTTCGTTTCGAAAAGCCGCACTACGCGTCCAGTTGTAACTCCCCGTTAAAAGTCGCTGGCCGTCAAACAAAGCGTATTTATGATGCATGTGATCAGGGTCTTTATCCGTTCGCACCGGAACCCCCATTTCTTTGAGGTGAAAAACGTCGGAACCGAGATCCTCTGCCTTTTCATCGTCTGTAATGATTCGAATAGCAACCTTGCGTCGATGTGCATCAAGAATCGCGGAAGCAATTCGATCGTCAGTGATTGTGAATACACAAATATCAATCGACTTACGGGCGAGCATTAACAACGAAACTAATTTTGCGACACAATTGTCTTCCGGGCTAAAAAAAGCCTCGGACTGCACATCGGACGACGTAGGCTCCAGCACCAACAGCTTGACGACCGACTCGAGCCATTTCGTTATTTCAACTGCCTGTGGGTTAGTCAACTCTCCTCGCGCCAACTCAAAGGCCTCGTGACGTAGACTATCTCGCTCAGATTGAGAGCGTCCCTCAACTCTTTCTTTTAATGCTCGCTTCTCACCTCGAGTCATTCGGTAATCTTCGAGGGTGGCTCTCAAATTGGCCACGAGTTGCTGTTTATCCATTCCTGATTTCCCTAAAAGCATCGAAGTGAGAAGTTGCGACGTCGATTATTTCTTTTGATACCACGCCGGCGTGCCAAACCAGTCATGCATTTCTTTTTCGAATGGAGCAACAACCTCAGCCGGTTCTGGAAAATTGCCGCGGTCATTTGTTTCAACAATCCACAAATCCAACGCCTGTCGCATTTGCAATAACGCGGCCTGATGTTCCGGCAAATCAGATTCAGCTAAATTATTGATCTCGTGGGGATCATTCCAGGTATCAAACAACTGTTCCGGTGCAACCGTGGGAGCCATTAAATCAGCCGGTGGCCCCGACAATTTCCCCTCGGCCATTAACTTTCTCATCAATGGCTTGATCGGAAAACACTTTTCCTTGTAGCGATTGAGCGAAGTAAAGTGTCGATCGGGATAGTAGTTTTTGATGTAGTGATATCGTTCTCCACGGACGCTCCGAATCCGGTTGACCGTCTCATCGATCCGATCCCTCGCCGAGAAGGCATATTTCCGTGGCGGCGGCAATTCCGTTCCCATAAATTTCCGCCCCTGCATCCCCAATGGCGGAACCACTCCTGCAAATCCCAGCGTCGTAGGCGTCAAATCGATCAAGCTAATCACTTGTTCATTTACCGTTCCCGCTCGATAGCCGTTTGGCTTTGGAAAATTTTCCGGCCAGTGGATAATCATAGGAACATGCAATCCTGTATCGTAACACCAATGAATACCTCGCGGTTCGATCCTGCCGTTATCACCGAAAAACATAACGATTGTATTATCCGAGAGTCCGTCTTTTTTTAGCTGGTTAAGTATCTTGCCAATCGAACGATCCATCCCAGAAATTGAGTTGAGGTAGCGAGCCCATTCCTTTTTTACAACGGGATGATCAGGATAATAGGGTGGCGGAGTGACATTATCTTCGGTTGCAATTTTCTCGTGCGTTTTCTCTCCCTTCCATTCTACGCGAGGCTGGCGCCATGTTTGTCGATCGTAAATATCATACTCAGCTTCCAGCGTATTCACTTGAGCAAAAAACGGTTGATTCAATTTCAAATCTTCCCACCGACTCGAATCATACAGTTTCCCTTCTTCGACAAAATTCAAATCCAGTTTCCCCGAACCGACAACTTCGTCGCCAATCGTTTTGATGTTCGCTGTAAAATAACCAACATCGCTTAGGCGGTGTGACAGAGGCCTCACCCCTTGCGGCAAGCGGTATCCATCTGTTCGATGAGACCGCATATTGTGCATGTCCGTCGTCGTCTGATACATCCCCACAAAAAACGCGCTCCGGCTTGGAGCACACACGGGGGAAGTTGAAAATACCCGCGTGTACATCACACCCTTGCTTGCCAATTTATCGAGGTTCGGAGTGCGGACGTTTTTGGCTCCATAACAGCCTAAATCGAGCTTTAAATTCTCTCCCACGATCCAAAGAATGTTTGGTTGAGCCCGCGCTTTTGCCGACTCATCTGCCAACAAACTTGACCGACTACCATGAACGATCGTTAAAGCGATTACACCGCAAAGAAAAAAACGAATCATAAAGCCCTATCCTTTTTTCAGAAAACAGCGATTCCGACACCGACTTGAAGATCGACGCCCCCTCACCCGCGTCCCAGACCTCGACATCGCTAAGAAACCCACACAACAGGTAACCCAAAGATCAAAGATTACTATAACGGGTAGTGCAACAACAAACAGCAAACTTCGCCGTTTTTTGGCCGCACCGGATCCGACGAAACAGTCTAATAACAGAAGGGGCTAAATCGGAATGCTTATTGCCAACACCAAGCTCCAACAATCTGGTGGGCAGGTCACAGTATTGGACACTGCGATTGGCAATTCGACGCGTTCCAATCTCAACAGAACATTTCCTTGCCCTCTACTGTTGTTAGAGGCCCAGTTCCCTATCATTAAAAATTGTCGGAATGGCCTCTGACACCCGACCAGCATTCGACCGCAATCCACTCTGCCCTGCCAACTCGCCCCGCGATTTGACAAGGGTTACGGCTCCATCCAATATAGCTCTCCTAGCTCGACTCTACAAAACTCCCAAAGACCCTGTAATGACAGACGAAGCCAAAGCAAATCAATTTGTTGAAGAAGTATTTCCAGCAGAACTTGAGGAGGTGAGACGCCGAAGAACCACGGTTGGCGATCCGCGAGATTTACCGATGGATGCTGCCAAATCCGGCCCCAGCGTTGACAACGACTTAATTGGACTCGCTCTTTCCGGCGGTGGCATCAGGTCTGCGTCTTTCAGCCTTGGTGTGGTTCAGGGGCTCATCAAAGCTGGTTTATTTAATGCGGTGGACTATCTGTCTACGGTTTCAGGAGGGGGCTATACCGGTGCGTGCCTTTCTTCTTTGACGCACCGCGGTCAAAACGGAGAGAGACTAATCGTTGACCACGCCGGTGAGACTGAACCCGCTGCTCTTAACCACTTAAGAAATGGCAGCAACTTTTTAGTGTCTGGTGGGCTTCTGAACCAACTTCGCATGCCAGCCTTATTTATTATCGGCGTCTTTCAGACTTTACTACTATTCGTACCGATCATTATCTTTTTCGTTTTCTTATCCGAAATATTTTTTGAACTCTCAAGCCTGACCAGTCTAGGCGTTCCGAGGTATCTCTTAGCGGTTCTTGGAATCCTTCCTTTAATCGGCACCGTTTTCCTACGCCCAATCACTCACTCTCGACGACTAACCTGGCAGCAACGTAACCGAGCTGAAAAACGAGCCGGGGTTTTTCTCGTCATGGCTGTCATTTCAATACTGACCATCCCACTTTTGGCAGGTCTCGAGTTTCTAGTAAACAGTGATGCCGAAAACGTAATTCGAAACATCAGTGAATCCGTGCAGTACCATGCTCAACTTGGAATACGAAGCACCGTTCTTTGGGGATTCTTTGCCCTCGCAATTCTGTTGGTCATTGGACTCATTCGATTTCGCACCACAGTAATTTACTGGAGCGTGGGGGCTATCGCCCCCGTCATCCTTGTTGGGTTTTATCTGATCTGCTGCGTCTACGTTATTAACTCGCCGGACGTCAACACAGCGACCAGCCAGAATTACATTGCTGCTCTCAATGGCTATGCAAAAGCGATTGATGACCCCCAATCGACCATCGATGACATCAATGAGAAAAAAAAGGAACTGAGTACGGTCGTCAACAGTATTTTAAAAGAGAAACAGTTTGATCCCTCGCATTACGACATCGATTTTCAATCTGTGAATCCCAGTAACGTTGAGGACTCGATTCTAAAGATTTCTCACAACCATGCGATGATTCCCCATAAAGATCTACTACCGGTCTATCGAGCACTTTCAACACGTCACCAAAGTGACCTTACCCTGGACATCACCTCGTACTGGGATGATGTTGTTTCGATTCCTGAATTGTCCATTCTCAGCCTGAGGACAGAATGGGACATCTATTTGATCGCCGCATTCCTCGCCCTGTTTAATTACTTGTTTGCCAACATCAATCACATCTCATTGCACCCGGCATACAGAGATCGACTTAGCAAAACTTTCCTAATCCAACCTGATCCAGATAACGAAACGACCAGCGGTGATGAAAATCTTATTTCCGCCGATGCGATACGATTAAGCGAACTCTCCCAGAATGGCAGCAATGCTCCCTATCATTTGATCAATACGGCATTAAACCTCCAAGGCAGTTCCGACCCTCAATTAAGGCAACGGAAAACGGTTCCCTTTTTACTTTCCAAGCGATTCTGTGGAAGCAACTACACCGGATTTTGCGATACAAAATCGATGGAAGAATTTGATCGCAACCTCGACCTTGGAACCGCCATGGCGATTTCCGCTGCAGCAGCAGGTCCAATGATGGGCGCGAAAACGGTTCGCTCTCTTTCGTTTATCATGGCGCTTTTGAACTTTCGTTTAAATTACTGGCTGCCCCACCCCGGCAGGACGCATCGCAAAACAATCACCCAGTGGCTTTTCCGGCGAAACCCCGGCTTGCTCTCTCTAATGACTGAAGCAAGTGGAGCCGTCAGCGATCGAGGGAAATTCGTCAACTGCTCGGACGGTGGTCACATCGAAAACCTGGGGGTTTACGAATTGCTTCAGCGTCGCTGCAAAACAATCATCTGCGTGGATGGCAGTGCTGATCCTAATTTTGAATTCTTCGACCTGACCACTATTCAGAGATACGCCCAGATCGATATGGATACGAAAATCAAAATTGATGTAACGGACCTTCTCCCCAACAAGGATGGCATCTCAAAACAACACTTTGCAGTCGGTGAAATCAAATACCATGACGGCACGACAGGGGTCTTTATTTATATAAAGCTTTCGTACTCAGGGGATGAATCCGAGTACGTAAAGTTTTACAAACGGAAGGTCACCAGCTTCCCACACGAATCTACCAGTGATCAATTCTTCAATGAAACTAAATTTGAAGTCTACCGCTCTCTTGGAGAACACATCACCGAGGATCTGTTCCAGCAACCAGAAATTCGCGACAGATTCCCCGCGTAAACCGATCTCACTTTCTCCAATCCTTGGCAACTGATAACAACTGGCTGTCCCAATGCTTTTATTCCAAACTAATGATGAACTTTGGTCTCTGATTTTTCTTTTGATCATTTTCGCCCCCTTGGGTGTGTTGTTCTTAATTTTAAAGAG
>JAAEMV010000615.1 GCA_024225195.1 Planctomycetaceae bacterium
AGCCAAACTAACAGCCCCAATGCACCGACTACCATTGCAAATGTTAAAGGTCTAAGTCGAATCACACTTCTCCTACGTCGTGACATTTATTTGGTTTCACTTCAGTTCTTCTTGGTGTTCTCGGGTCTTTCATGATCTATAAAATCACCTTTTTTCTTGGACTCAAAAAGGCTTCTATGGCGCCAACTAGTTCATGGTGCGAAATTGACTAGCCGAAAGTCTTGACGACTTTCGCTACTATACCTTGTGACTATCTATCCGAGTTATTCTGATTGTTTGATTTGGCTTTTTCGCGAGCCTTTTTGCGCGCTTCGCGTTTCGCTTTTTTTCCCGCTTTGTCGTCGGGAATTGGGTCATCGGTAACTCCAAGGTCGTTCTTAAGCGATTCCGGCACCGTTACCGTCTTACCCTTGATTTCGAGTTGTTTCACGACTTCGATCTGTTTGTCGATCTGGCCGGGCAGAGCGGCGTTCCCTCCGGGGATGAACTCGCCAAAAGGACGACCAATGGCTTCGAGGTCCTGCTGCATGAGGTTACGCATTTCATTTAGGCGAAAGACCTGATTTTCGTGATAAGCCAGATTGCTCATTTCTTTTGGATCCCTCTTCAGGTGGTAGAGTTGATCTTCTTCAAAGAAACCGGGACGGTCTGCTCCTCGGACTCCGATTCCCAGACGTCCGATATAGGACATGGCTTTGGGTAAATTTTTCGGGGTGGCTTTCTTAATTGCAGCGATCTGCTCTTGGGTGTGGCGAACGGCGATGTAGGACCAACCTTTGGTAACCGTTGCCCGCGCAGATCCCATTTCAAGATAAAGATGATCCCGCCAATTGTTGGCTGTTCCGTTTTTGAAAAGAGGAGTGAGGCTTTTTCCATCGATCTTGTAAGTTTCCGGTTTCTTGGCTCGGCCTAGCTCGAAGAAAGTCGGCACGAGGTCGATATTCTGCACAAGTTCTTCACACACCTGCCCAGAGGGGATTCCGTTTGGCCAACGCATGATCATAGGCACCTGGCAACTTCCGTGTGAAAAGACAGATGCTTTGCCATCGCGACCGTGATCCGGCGCAAAAATCACCAGTGTGTTGTCATCGATTCCGAGTTCCTTCAGCTTCCGAAGAATTGCCCCTAACGAATCATCGATCCAGGCTTCACCAGCGACATGGCTTTCGGGGTCGAAACCTTTTTCGGCGATTGTTTTGAGCAGTTCTTCACGAGGTGTCATGACCTCTGGCAGGCTTTCGACTTCCCCTTCTCCAGTGATAAGCCGGTGATCCATGGACTTGCGCCAGGACTTATCCGGCCCGTGGAGTAGCGTGCTGCAGAGATGGAGGTAAAAAGGGCCATCCTTGTTCTCTTCGATAAATTCCAGCGCCGCCACCGTCGTCCACTCTGGGTTGTGCGAGGAATAGGGCTGATGAATATTCTCTGGGTAGACGTTCTTTGCCCACGAAAACCCCAGCGTCTCTAGGTAACGACGCATCCAGCGTTCGTTGTGCTTGAACTGGGCCGAAGTTTCAGCCCCGGGACCCGCGTCTTTGGGAATGTTGATCCATTTGTTTTTGCCTTTGTAGAACTCCGGGAAATCCAGGTCGGACGTGAGATGGAATTTCCCGACAAACCCAGTGGTGTAACCAGCTTCATGGAGAACATTTCCAACATTCATGTTGTCGCGTTCCAGTGCGACATTGAAATTGGGAAGCCCCTGATTCTCTTTGCCGCCGACCGCCGCGGCGTAACGTTTACTATATGAGTTTCCGGCAAATCGACCGGTTAGGAAGCTGTATCGAGAAGGAGTACAAACCGAGCTGCTGACATAGGCGCGAGTAAACTTCATCCCTTCCTCTGCCATTCGATCGAGATTGGGCGTGTAGGTGTCGCCCCCAAATGCAGCGATGCTCGAGGGGTTCTGATCATCGATCAGAAACATGATGATATTGGGGCGCTCCGCGCGAGCGAATGTGACCACTATTGCCGACAAACAGAAAATCGAAACTGAGATAACAGCTTTCATACTAAGACTTTTGTATAATGGGGTAAGATTTAAAAAGAATAGCGTGTGCCGTGGAATGCGATTCCGTTAGAGCGGATCACTTCGCTGAGTCTGGGAGTTGGCTTTTTTGCTTTCCCATACGTTTTTTGAGGCGTGCGGCTTTCTTTTCTTCCTTTGACATCTTTTTGGCTGGTGCAGCTGCACTGGGACTCCAGCGTTTTTCCTGCTTGCTTACCGGTTCCGCCATCTCATCGAGCCATGCATTGTATTTTGCTTTGAGCTCGGAAACCAGTTTGGGATGCTTGGCAGCAAGGTCAGTCGTCTCGCTGAGATCTTTTCCGAGGTCGAAGAGTTCAATACGATTTTTTTGAGCGACTAGTTTCCAATTCCCGGAACGGATGGCCCACTTTCCATTGGCGCCCGCAGAACTCCAGTACAGTTCGTTGTGGAGTTGGTCAGTTTTACCTTTGAGGGCGGGCAGGATACTTTTACCGTCCAACGGTTTGTCTTTTGGCATGGGAAGTCCAGCAGCGTCGAGAGCCGTGGCAAACAAATCAGTCGACCACATGGGAACGTCGCACTTATTGCCGCCAGGTAATTCATTCGGCCACGACACGATGAACGGGACATGGATTCCGCCCTCGTAGTCCATTTGCTTGAATCCGCGGAGCGGGGCATTGTTGGCTTTCATAGCGCCCGATCCGCCATTGTCTGTGAGAAAAATGAGCAGTGTATTGTCAAAAATTTTATTCTTCTTTAACGAGTTTACAATCTCGCCCACTCCCATATCGAGATGCTTGATCATCGCCATGAGGGTGTCGCGTGTTTCGTCTCCGGTAACTTTTTTGATGTCTTCTTGAGGAGCCTCTGGTGGAGCGTGCACTGCATTGTAAGCGACATAGAGAAAGAATGGTTCGTCTTTGTGACGGTTGATAAAACCGACCGCTTCCTCAGTGATGCGAGTGGTGAGATAGCCTTCTTCTTTGATCGGTTTGAGGCCACGATAAATGGGGTGATTCATATCTGTGTGGTCAAAATAAGGATGTGCCCCGCGTCCCATGAAGCCATAGAACTGATCGAACCCGCGATTCATGGCGTGGTATTCTTCCGTTAGCCCAAGATGCCACTTGCCAATTGCTCCAGAGACGTAACCGGCTGGCTTGAGTCGCTGTGGAATAAACACTTCATCAAGCGGAACACCCGAGCCACCCTCCCCTGCGGTGTAGATTCCAAACCGTTGCTGATAACGACCAGTCATGAGCCCTGCACGAGTCGTGGAACACACGTGTCCACTGGTATAGCCTTGAGTACAGACGACGGAGGAATTTGCGAGGGCATCGATGTTTGGTGTGCTGACCTCTGGCGGGGAGTACGGATTGTAACTGACATCGGCATAGCCTTGGTCATCTGTGAGGATGATGACGATGTTCGGTTTCTCTTCCGCCAAGCCGATAGAGTACATCCCAATCAAGCTGATGGTCAGTGCAAGCTGTAAATACTGAAGCTTCATGGTTACTTTTCAGTTTTCGTCTAAATTAAATGGATGAAATGAGTTGTTCATTTTGTTCGTCAGAGTGCCCTAAGCGATAGAGATTCGCCGGATTCATTGCGTTGTAACTTTCTCATCCCGTTTTCGTTTTTGCTTACTTCTCTCTTTTCCATGAGTGATGCTACGGATATAGGCCTCTGTTTCACGTTCATTGAGGCTGTCAGATTTGTCACGGTCGGCTCGTTTGAAGATGTTTTTTAGATGATTGCCACTTGGGCAAATCAAGCCAAACTCTTGGATGTCGAGCATCCCGTCTCTATTTTGGTCGGCTTGGATGAACCATGCATTTGGTGATTTTCGTGAAATTTTCCACCATGAAACCTTGCCGAGTGCTGCGGCGAATTCGGTCTTGTCGAGTGCACCGTCACTATCTTTGTCAGCTTTGCGAAACGAGTCCGGACCGTGTTTTGGGGAGTTATAAATATATTTGCTGAACTCGACGTAACTGATTGAGTTGCTTGAGTCTTTGTCGACTTCTTTGAGCAATTCTGTTTCGGTCATCTTCAGTCGTTTTTCACCAAGCATCTTTGTCTCACCCACAGGAGGTGTGAAGCTGATCGTCTTGACACGTCCGTCTTTATCAGCGGTCGCTTTTACTCCTTGGCCAGCCATTGGCTTTTGTTTGCCGTTGGCAGGTAAACCTATGAAATAGACCTTGGATTTGGAGTCCATGTATAGATTTCGCAGGAATTCCCCGTTCTGTTGGACGGTGAATTTTTTTCCAGAGGAGTCGACGTTTGTAAGCGTGCCGACGACGACTGAGCTGTCTGGTTTCTTGCTGTTGCTCTGCGCCTGTGTATTCAGTGTGAGTCCTGAGAATGTGATCACTAGGATTGCCACTACGTAAACCGATTGTTTTAGTATCATGCGAATAACTCCAGAACAGGTTCTTCACCGTCACCGACGGTCATGGGGCGACCGGATGGCGACATCGCTGGTTTTTCGATTTTCATGCCGGTTGCAAATGCGATGCTGGCGTGGAAGGCTCCAATCGAGACTGGATCATCGTCAACGTAATATCCAGCGTCGTCGCTCTTACCATAGACAAATCCCGCCTTGGCACCTCCACCGGCGAGAACAGTTGAAAAGCAAACCGGGTGATGGCTACGTCCGTCGCCATCGAAGTTCGGCTTGCGACCGAATTCCGTTGCTACGACAACCAGTGTGGAGTCCAACATGCCCCGCTGTTCAAGGTCAGTGATCAGCGTTGCGTAGGCCTGATCAAAGACGGGGGCTACCTCGCCCATTTCATCGGCGAGCGCTTTGTGGTGATCCCACCCATCGTGCGTAACCTCAACGAAACGGACACCGGAATCAACCAGTCGGCGAGCGAGTAGGCACCCTTGCCCGAACGAATTGTTTCCATAGGCTGCCCGTTGTTTTGTTGGTTCTTCGGAAAGATCGAAAGCTTTCAGGTCCTTACTCTTCATCAATGCGAGGGCGTCGTCATAAAAGCCGTTGTAGGAATTGACACCTTTGTCATTAAATTTCCTTCGAAAACCGGCGTCGAGGTTGTTTAGTAATTCCAGTCGCTTCGTCGCGGCAGACCTCCCGCCGATTGATTTAACGTCATTGATCCCTTTGTCGGGGTCTGCGATGGCCAGCGGAGCGTAGCTCGAGGGAAAGAATCCATTGGCCTGATCGGAGCGACGGTTGATGCACACGCTTGATGGCAAATTTTTGCTACTGCGTCCTAGATAGTGAGACCCCCAAGCCCCAAGGTTAGGGTGTAGGATCGTGCCGCGAGGTTCATAGGCGGTTCGCATGAAGTACTTGGCAGGCTTGTGGACACCGATTTTTGCTTCCATCGAGCGGATGAGGCAGACGCGATCTGCAACCGTCGCAAACTTTGGAAAGAAATCTGTAACTTGGAAATCGGCTGAGGTATTAATCGCTTTGGCCGGACCTTTGGATTTGCCTGTTTTAGGATCCAGCGAGTCGATGTGACTTAGGCCACCACTGAGCATTAACCAGATCACACTCTTCGCTTTACCGAATGCGGTGGGATTTTGGTTTGTCGATGCACCAGAAACGAACTGTGAACCTGGAAGGATACTTAGGCCAAATGACGTCGCGGCACAGCGTTCCACAAACTGCCGGCGCGTCGACTTATCTAAAGAGTTGAGAAGTTGCTTCATTTTGGATCGGTTCTTGAATAGCAGGTGTTTTAATTTGGTTTGGTCATAATAGGTGGCGGGCGATGTCTACTGGATGAACATGAATTCGCGGGAATTCAAAAGAGCCCATGCGATTTCCCCCAGAGCAAGCCCTTCATTGAGTGCTGCAAGACACTGCTTTGTGTCCCGCTTACTCGGAACTCTGGACAGACAATTGCGGTAAAGGAAATCGATTTGCTCGACCTGAGTGTTCTTTCTTCCAGCTGTTTTGATGACTGATGAATTGGACATCAGACTTTCGATGACTTCACCGTTCATCATTGCTAATGATTCGGTAATTCCACCTTCCGTCGAGCCATCATCAGCAACTTCACGGGCTGACTGTCCGGCGATTCTCAGAAAGTGCGTGGGTGGCATGGGTTGGGGGAGCTCTGAAGCTCGCATCCATGTGTCTTCGCCGCGCCGCTTGACTTTTCGTTTGCTTGATTTCATGAATAGACCGCGTCCCCCTGCACCATTCGAGGCCTTTCCATCAGGCAGCAGCGACTTGGCAAAGTCGAGAATCTTCTCGCGATCTTCTGCGATTCCTTTTCTGTCGTGGGTAATTTCGAACGGAAATACTAGACGTTCCATCATTGGTGCATTATCCGTTTTTAGCTCGTCGATTTCCGAACCTCGCAGAAGGAGGACGATGGAGTCCCATGTCTGCTCAGCAGTCATGCGGCGTAACAACGGGCCAGGGAATCGAAAGTCCTCACCCTCCGCCGGTGTGGTGCTGACCTGCCCCTGATAGGCTTTGGTGTTCAGAACGATTCGCTGGAATTCTCGAATGTCAAAGTCAACGTCTTTCATTAACTGAGCGATTAACCGCAGCAGTTCCGGGTTGGTGGCATCGTCTAGGTCGTCAAGATCTGTGACTGGCTCTTTGACTGCGACTCCGAAGAATTTCTTCCACAATCGATTGGCGATGGCAGCGGCGAAACGTGGATTTTCTGGTGATGTCATCCAGTCGGCGAAGTGGCTACGCAGTTGTTGCGGACGGATGTCAATTAGTGGCGTTTCCTTCTCGCCATCCCAGCTGATAAATCGGGGTCTGACAGAGTCGCCAGGCTTACCATCGTCGTATGCGTAGTCCTCAGGAAACACGGTCGAACGGGTGCTGTCAAAGATGACTCGCTCCATATTCGGCTGAAGTAAGGTGACGAGGTTTGCCTTTGAGAAATTTTTATCGCGGAGCGTTAGCGCTGGTTTGCGAGTGTCGACGCGATCAAACGCTGTCGATCCAAAAAACGACGCCATTTCATAGAAGTCACGCTGGGTCCATTCAGCGAAGGGATGGTCGTGGCACTGAGCACAGGCAACATTGGCTCCAAGGAAAGTGGTCAAGGTGCTGGACAGGCTGTCCAGCGGCATACTGGCATCTCGCAAGAGGTACGCCGTGGCTCCGTTTTCTCCAAGCCGGCCTTCCGCGGTTAGGAGTTTGTGGACCAACTCGTCCCATGGACGATTCTCTCGAAGTTGTGACTTCAGCCATGTATGGAAGGTCCAGGTTTTGCCGATTCGATAATAGTCGTCCTTTACACGAAGCATGTCTCCCAACCAATTGAACATGTGCGATTCATGGCCGGGGGAATCCAGTAGCTCATCGATCAATCTGGCTCGACGGTCTTTGCGAGTGTCTGCGAAAAACTTTGCCAGCTCCTCGTCGGAGGGAATTCGGCCGATAACATCCAGGTATACTCGACGGACGAACTGAACTTCGCTGGCTGGCGGATTTGGTTTCAGTTTGTGTTTTTTCAAATCAAGTTGAATGATCGCGTCAATTCGGGAGGAAGCGTCAATCGGCTTCTCGGCACGTAGATTCGTTGCTGCGACGGTGAGCCCGAGCAGCAAGATGGAAAATCGGATTGATCGTGTAGTCGTTGCCATGATTACAAATTCCAGATGTTATTCAATTTGTGATTGGGAGGTTTTTGCAAAACCTAGTCGGGACATCGTCTCTGGTTGCGGTTCTGAAACGACGACTCGAATCTGATCTATCGCTGAACTGGCTGAGAGGTCCAGTGATAAAGTCCGGCGATCTTGACTGAGTGTTACGTCGTCTCGCCCTGAGTCGGGAAGGTCATCCGAGCGACTTGGCTCAATGCCACGACGGTTCTCACCGTACTCGCCCAAAGGATGACCGAGTAGTTCGTCAGTCTTGGTTAACAGCGAAGTTCCACCAATGAGTCCAAGGATTGGCCGGTCAAATGTGATCTGTCCGATGACTCTCGCTTCGTTGGCTTCTTTTCGGGGGAACTCACCGAGCGGATTGAGTTGCAGTAAATAACTCCGAATCATTTGTCCGGCAACAAGCACGTCTCGATCTCGCCGTCGAACGCGTTTGTACTTCCCTGGTTCTGTGACGTCGACTCTGAGATCTGAATTCAATAAAACTTGCGAACGTTCCGGAAAAACCAGAATGCGTTCACTATCCTCGTATCTTCCCGGGACGAATTCGGGGCCAGGTGAAACGAATTTCATTAGACCGGTCGCCTGCAAAACTCCGGACGTTACTGGCCATGCGTTTTCATAGCGCTCCGTTGAGTAGTTTACGGTATGGATGGAGTTGGCTTCCGGCCTTGACCGAACGGCGTTGCCTTCCCGAACAAGCTGAGGCGAGTCTCCGCTGTCGGTGAGACTCACTTCTACTTCGCCTTCAAAGACTCCGACGTCGGTTTCGCCGTCTGCTCCGACTGAGACACCAAATGCAGTCCCGCGATCGACGATGTCCATTGCGGGTGTGAGGACCTCGAATCCAACTGCGGAATCCGGTATGGACGCTGTTAGGATTCCGCTGTTCAGGATTGTTTTATCAGTTGACAAAATCTCAAACTCAGCAGGCCCCTGAAGCGTAATCGTGGCTCCATTGCGGAAATCCAATCGTGCTAAGCCAACCTCCAAATTAAGTTTGCCTTTACCAAATTCGTGTCCCACCGCCCGTTCTTCCGTTTCCCAGCTCGCATGAGATGCATATGCCAACGTAGCGATTGGTGAGGTGCCAGTATTTTGCGGTGAATCGATGCCAAGCCAACTCAAGATTATTAAAAGTGACGCAGCTGCAGCCAGCACTACAAATGTGATGACGTTGGTGCGTTGCGATGTCTCGGGCGGAGCATCTGAAATCAACTCTTTTTGAGACGTCATGGGCACGGTGTGTGGCGATGGCTGGGGCGTCGTCGTTGTGATCGATTCAGAATTGCCTGCGTGACCATGTTCCTTGATTAATCCCGTCAGTAGACGCAGGTCGTTGAATTGACGTACGCGATCAGGTGAATTGGCAAGCTCGCGATTTAGTAACTCCAGGTCGGAGGTTTCAATCGCGTCTTCGATATATAAAGTGGTAAGGCGTCGAAACTTTTCGTCATTCATGAGATGGAAGCTCCCTTCTCGAGTGCGGCTAGTTTCCTTTCAATGCACTCGGCAAGGGTTACATAAATGCGCTGCAGAGCTTTGTAAACAGCTTCGGGTTTTCGACCGAGCTTCTCTGCTACCTGCTTGCCACGCAATCCCTCGAAGTAACGCATCTTGATCGTTTCGCGGGCCTTTTCGCTCAATCCTTCCAGGCAGTCGTTCAGTGCGTCTGCTCGCAGAACCACGTCGCTCGTGTCGCGACACTCAAGCTCAGCGTCTACCAGATTCAGGATAGATTCATCGAGTAATGTGACTTGGTACTTTCGTCGCCGGATCAATTCGTAACATCGGTTGCGAAGCACTTTCCAAGACCAATCACGCAGGTGCTGAGGGCCCTCAAAATTACCATCTTTGGCCAACACTTTGGCTAACATGTCCTGATAGGCATCCTCGGACAGGTGGGATTGGCGAAGGATCGACCATGCGAGGGCGATTTGCTTCGTCCGTTCGGGCATTAAGATACTGAGGATTTCGCTGTGGTCCATACAATACATCATGCGCGAGATGAAAAGTGTGGACAGAAATTACTAAAATTTTTCGCTATTTCTGAGTTCACCGGAAGAACACTAAAAAACGCGTTAATCTGCAATTTACACAAGCGTTTTTATTATAGAGGTGCAATTTTCTATCTCTGCCTAGATATCGGTTTCAAATCCTTTTCTGGGTTGGCGCCGAACAAAGCTTTGGGCGAGAGGGTCATTCAAGATTTTTTGATCGACGGGATCCCATTGGATCTTGCGATTTAAGCGAGCGGATATCCCAGCTAAATGGCATGTGGACAACGCTCGATGATGACTGAATACATCCGAAATAGGTTCCACACGGTTCGCTGCCGACTCGAAGAAATTTTGAAA
>JAAEMV010000616.1 GCA_024225195.1 Planctomycetaceae bacterium
CCATGTTGGGATTTGGTAATAAAACAAAAAAGCTCGAAAAAAAGTATCAACAGCTTCTCGAGGAGGCATTTCAGCTTTCTACGTCCAATCGGGCCAAGAGCGATGAGAAAACCGCAGAGGCGGATAAGATTCGCATCCAATTAGAAGCATTGAAGGATACGGAATAAAATTGGTATGCCGAGAAAATCTCGGAAAAACTACCGCTCGTTTATGGAACTAGAACAAATCGGTCAGATGTGGGTTCGCCCTGAGAAAAAAGTTAATTTGCACCAAGAATTTCAGTCTAATTCGTAGTGTTTCGCTTTTGAACTTTTGATTTAGTAAGTACTAGCATGTCGTCCATCAATCGCTTTTCTCTCAACCGCCCTGATTATGTCTTGACCCTCGTCGAGAAGCCAGCAGGCTGGAAACCGCGTAATTACTTTGAAAAACCTCGGCAAGCGGTAATTCTGTCTCGCCATCCGGTTGCCAGCTACGCTGAGGCACACGACGATCTAGTGCGTTGCAATCGCCTTGCGTTAAGACATTCGCTGAAGCAGTGGGCGGTAATTGAGACAGCGGGTGCTGAGTCTCACCAAGAGATCGAGTAAAAACTGAGCAGCTAATCAATACTCAACGATGCGAACAAACGCTCTGCAGTCATCCTTCCAGACCACAACGCGCCTTCCAGTGATGCCGTCTCTAAGTAATCACCACAGAGTAAGATGTCGCCACGCCGAGTGCTTTCAAACTCCTTGCGATTGAAGTACGCCGGATTTGACGAGGGTAGGGCATAGGGTATCGAATAAGTTTTTAAATGTTGCCATTGGTCGACCATTTCTCCAAACCAGTCTCTGGCCTGACAGATAACTTCATTTCTCAGACTGCCCTCACGACGGTCATCTATCGCTCCCAGGCAACTGATCGAGACCAGTGACTTACCAACTGGTGCACAAGTTGGATCGACTAAACTGGGCACGCACATGTTGTTAATCGGACCGGTTCCTTCACCATTCAATATTAGCATTGGCTCTTCGACGGGAGAATTTTCTGAACCGAAATAGAAACAGGTGACCCCGTGCGGTTCTACAGGATCCGATTCCAAATCGAGCAATTGGCTGGCCACTCGCTCAGGACAAGCCATAACGATGCGGGATGCTGTAATCTGCTCACCATCTTTCATTTCGATGGTGTTTGTTTCGTGATCAACGCATTTCACCTCAGCATTGACACGAATTGAATCAGTAGGCAGGCCGGAGGCAAGTTGCCGAGGTATCGCCTCCATCCCCCCCGATGGAATGGCGGCATCGCCCGAGGAGAACATGCGAAAAACCAAGTCAAATTTCCGCGTTGATGTCGCCAATTCTGGCTCTAAGAAAACGCCGCCGAGAAACGGCTTGAAAAAACGATCGATAAAACCGCTAGAGAACCCCTCTGACCTTAATCGTTCAAGCGTCGATGTTTCTGGGCGGGTATAAAGGTCCTCGATCGCTCCACGGCAAGAGTTGACCTTCAACCTCGCTAAACGCAACTTGTCACCGAAGGTGGCAACTGGGGACTTCAACGTCGAAAAAAACTTTCGCGGACGACGTATCGGATCAACGAACTGGTGAAATCCTCCCTGATAACGGATCAAAGCCCCGGGCTCGTAATTTTTTAGCTCGAG
>JAAEMV010000617.1 GCA_024225195.1 Planctomycetaceae bacterium
GAACAGCAGCTTGATTTGTTCGCAGACCGCACCTCGTGTCACAAATGGTGGCCAACCCAGTTTCGTCTTTTTCTCTCCGCTCTTGCCTATACATTGCTTGAAACGGTGCGACGTATCGCCCTTAAAGACACCGGTATGGCGCATGCCCAATGCGGTACCATCCGGCTGAGGCTATTGAAGATTGGGGCGGTCATTGTGCGCAATACAAGGCGGGTGCGCTTCATGATGTCATCGGCCTGTCCTGATCAAGCGCTGTTTTGCCTGGCCGCCACCCGGCTCAAGCCCGGATAAAACCCCAAAGCGTCTAACTATCGCAGCTAAATATCGCCGCCACCGGCCAATTCCGCTCGCTTGAAATCCTGCTCAGCGCTCGCAAACAGGCCAAAATCACCAATATCCGAATGATCAATCACTACAGTTGGGGAAAATTAATCGAAAGCCAGCCAAAATGGCTTCCAAGAATACCAAAAACCGTAAATAAATGCGGTTCATGAAATATTCGGGTTAGCGATTAGGTCAGCAATCGTGGGCCTTTCACAGCGGGGCAAATGTTCCAAATTGGACAAAATTGGTGGGATTGTATTGTATGGCGCCCCAAATGATGGAATGCCTGTGGCCGGATTGATACCGAAATTGGTCAATGATCAAATCGCGGATTTAGATCAATCTGGTGAGTTCGTTGCATCTACGTCTTCACCCTTTTCAGTTTCGCCCAATTGTATTGATGTGCGTTCGAATTGAACTGGATCACGGTGAAATCACGTAGTTTCCTCTAATTAGAGGATTGTAAAATATGAATGCATCCTATGGAGTTATTAAATGTTAGAACCGCGAAACTATCTTTTCGATTTGCCTGACAATGGGCGCCCCGAGCCATTGTCAATTCCCGAGGAATTGTATCCTGGTGTTCGGGACCACTGGGGTAAATCTACAACCAGTCGTAAATTTGATCCCCTGACAGGCATTCGCGGTGTTGTAATACACGCGACAGCCGGTGGCAGCTCTTCTGGTGCAATGTCTGTCATGAAAGCCCACAAAGCCAGCTGGCATTGGTTAGTGCCCGATGAAAACGAAATCCAGCATGGAAAATTGGTATGGGCCTGCGCGCCTGAAACCAGAGCTGCCTGGCACGTGCAAAACAGTAAGTTTCATCCCGACGTTAACAATGGCAAAAACCTGATCAATCACTGGACAGTGGGAATTGAAATCGTCAACACCCAGAAAAAAACTCCCGTCGATGGGTTTTCTGAATGGCAGGTCGACGTTACCGCTCAGATTGTTCGATATTGTTGGGCAAAATACCCAAATCTCAAGCATGTGTTTTCTCATGCTTTGGTTGATCCCCAAAGACGGACTGATCCTGGTAAGAATTTTCCGTGGGAAGAATTCAAAGAGAAAATTCTCAATGGAAAAATGGAAAAATCAAAGTCACTGGTCGCTTCGGCATTGCCAATGTCTGAACTGACTGCTAACCCGGACATAGCATTGTGTTGTATGTCTGGCAATTAAATCAAGCTGCATTTAGGCCATCGGTCTGATTGCACAATTTTTATTGGCCTTCATCCCGTGATCATAAATTGCGGTGGTGGGGTTTGATGGTAGGGACATTCGCATGCTCCAGCCCAGGTTTGTGCCACAGCAAGAGCTGGTGATTTAAGTTTAGGCCATCACATGACACGAGAATCGCTTGAAAGGCTCTCACATTAGATTGAGAGCGAATTTGATTTCAATTCAAATTCTTCTCGACTAGAGACGTTGGTTTGTTCTTGTAATGTACTTCATATTGGGCATAAACGTTTTTCAAGCGATTGCCGTGCATTATATGGGTCAATATTTCCACAATTTGGTTTTAGAACTATAATGGTGAATTTGCAAAATGGTGAACATCCGATGGCGGGAACTTTTCTTGAGCTTGCTGATGCAATCGAAAACCGTAATGATGCAACCGAATTAAGCGTTGATGCTGCTTTCTTGGCCGACGCCTTGGGTTTGTCATCAGGAGATGAAAACCTGCAATTATCCAATGTTGCAAACCTGCCAGCATTATTAAAAATTGCAGCGAAAGTAAAAGACTTTTCGGCCATTCAATGCTTGCCTGCACCCAATGCTAACCTATTTATTGCCCAGGTCGATCCAGCTGGTTTTGGTTTTGAGGGAAAATTGGCAAACAGGGCAAGCGTAGCAGGTTGTTCTGAAAGTACTTTATCCGCATTTTGCGCATGTATGGCTGAAGCAGCAGAGTACCTTTCACAGTTAACAAGACAAGGCGATGACGTTGAAATAGCTGGATCATCCGCTCAAAACAATGATGAATTTCTCCAGGCCACAGATGCTCAAACAGAAGTGTTTTCCTACCGGACCGGACAGCATGAGACAGTGCCGTCATACAGAATTTTTGTGACAAAAAATACTGATGAATCCAGGCGAATTTCTTCAGGTTGTGCGGCCGGGAGAACCTATGATGTCGCATTTGAAAACGCGGTTCTGGAATTGATAGAAAGAGACGCTATCACACGTTGGTGGCATGAGGAGCAAACCGCCCGAAGAATCAGCTCGGAAATCATTGCTCAGTTGGGGACTGCCAATCTGGTCAAAACCCTGCGAGGCAATGCACTGGGGCGATCCTATGCCCTGTTTGATATTCGCTCAACCGTCGATATCCCAGTCATAGCCTCAATATCGTTTGACGCGCATGGGAGGAATTTTGCTGGCGGTTATAGTGCAGCCATGGATATCCGTCTGGCCATGGAAAAGGCTGTTCATGAGATGATCCAGATGGAGATGGGGCTGATAATTGCCAAAGCCAAGGAACAAAAATACGGTGCAGAAAACTTGAACCAGGCAGACTTGCGACAAAAGCTACGGGCAGTACACCTTTCCCCAGAACATCAAAAACTTGATGTTGAGAGTCTGGAGGTATTTACGGAAAGGAAGCGGTCAGGGTCACAATCCAGCGTTCCGCCAACTACCCACTTTTTTGATGTGGATTTGGCTGCCCTCAACATTATGGTGAAAGACTTGACAAGACCGGATCTTGAAGTTCCCGTCGCAAAGGCCTTTAGCGAAACGTTGAGAATCTTGCCACCGGATTCGACTCTGACATGGCAAGATATCAGGCAAAAACCCACTTTCATTATCCCCCTGTTTTAGCCGTGGCGAGGTTCGGAATAAACAATGAAAGCTTCGTGAGAAAACTAAACGAGCCACTGGCCACGGGTGACTTTCGGCAACCTTTGGCTCATTCGCCGATAAATAGCAACTTGACTAAACCACCAATTTTTTTAACAAATGATGGGAATGCGGAACTATTGATCGGGAGTTGCATGGTTGAGGGTCGCGGGGTGCGAGGTAATGGGTGCGGGTTATCGTTCAATTTTAATGGTGTGTTTTCGATCCATCAGGATGGGAACATATGGCGCCCGGGAAGTCTGAAGGCGCAGGCGATTATCGCTTATCTGGCCCTGTCAAAGAACAAGACTGCCACCCGTGAAAAACTGGCTGGCCTGCTTTGGAGCGAAAGTGATCCCGATTCTGCTCGCGTCTCCCTTCGTCAGGTCCTTTCCAAAACAAGAAAGGAAGCCGAAGCCAGAGACTGCGATATCCTCCAAGCCGACCGGCAAAGTGTAACTTTGATCTGGGATAATACGGCGCTTGATATTTACAGCTTGCAGGATGAATTGGCGAAGGGTCAAACACCTGAAGTGCTTATCACCCAAAAGCGCTATTATGATGATATGCTGACAAATCTGGCGGATGTGGACCCGGCTTTTTCTTTCTGGCTGCAGGTTGAGCGTCAGTCGCTGCAGGAAAGTACCCAAACCCGTCTTGGAACAATTGCAAACAAAAAGGGCGGCAGTGAGGATGCTGTCAGGGCGGCCAAAGCACTGCTCAATCTTGATGCAACCAATGAAGAAGCCTGTCGATTGCTGATGAAGGAATGGTCGGCAAAAGGCGAACTTGGTCAGGCATTGCGCGTCTATTCAGAACTTTGGGATGTTCTGGGAGCGGATTTTGACATGGAGCCGGGTCTTGCAACCCAGCAACTGGTTGCAAAAATCAAAAGCGACGATGAAACGCTCGTTGAAAAAATTGAACCGGAAGTCATTAAAGTTGACGAAAACCCGATTTATATTTTGGTGCATCCCTATTCAAAAGAAGACCTCGTTGGCGTCAACATCGCAAGAGTTCGCGGGTTTCGACAGGAACTGATTACTGCTATGACCCAGTTCAAAGACTGGTCTGTCAGGGAGTATCTTCCCTTTGTTGAAACATTCTCCGGAAGCTCCGAAAAAACCTACGAAATTATTTTGGCCATCATTGCAGAACAAGATGTTGTGAACATTATCATCACGCTTCGGCGAAAGGTTGATGGACACTATATCTGGAGCAGAAGCAGTGAAATTGAAAAAAGCAACTGGTTTTCAGTCAAACAGAAGATCATCAGATCTATTGCCCAGGCGCTGGATGTGCAGATTTCGGGAGAACGATTGGCGCAGTGTTCGCGCGCCAATGTGGCTGAGATTGATATCCATGATCGCTGGTTACAAGCCAATAATTTGTTGTTTTTCTGGGAAGCGGAAAAAGAAAAACAGGCGGAGGAAATTCTTCGCAAAATTATTACCGACAACCCTGATTATGCACCGGCCAATGCAGGCTTAGCACAGGTTTTAAATTCCAGACATCTTGTGTATCCAGGCACAATGCGAGACAAGCGCCGCGAATCAGAAGCTTTGCAGCTTGCGAGAAAAGCAGCACAAATTGCACCCATGGACAACAGAACTCAGTTGACCCTTGCCTGGTCTTATCTGTTAAACGGGTTTTATGAACAGGCAGAATTGTATTATCAGGCGGCTGTCAAACGCAACAGCATAGATCCCTGGACTTTATGCTCGGCCGCCCAAGGTCTGTCCTATTGCGGTCAGCATGAAATTGCACTTGAACTGGCAGACAGCGCCGTGGATTTTGAATTTGGCATTGAACCCATCCATTGGGCCTATCAGGGCTTTATCCGGTATCTGTCGAGACAATATTCGCAGGCAATAAACGCGGTTCAATGCTCTCGTGGATCAGCCATTTTCATTGAGGGAATTCTTGCAGCAAGTTACTTCCGGCTTGGGGAGTACAAACTGGCCAATGAGGCATCTGATGAGTTTTATCGCAAGATCAAAAACAACTGGTACTCAAAAGAACCTCCAACAAGGCAAAACGTACTTCTATGGTTCTCGCAGGCCTTTCCGATCCGGCTGGATGCAGATCGATTGCATGTGAGGGAAGGGTTGGCCCTGTCAGGTTTGCTCAATGGCGAGTAAACCTGACAGCATGTCTTAACGACAACCACGCATCGTATAGTCGGCAATGCGGGAATACAGCACATCTTCTGCCGAAGCCCTTTTACCAAGGTTTGTAGCTTCAAGCATCACCAAAAAAGTGTAAAGTTCAGGCGTTGGGTATTTTGCCGTACCTTTCTGTTTCATCTGTTCCTGGGATTCCATGACCTGGTTTATGGGTGGCAGCCGCAAAACGAATGTTGTGTCTCCCGGGGTTTCATCTTCACCCTGGCACACTTCAAGATTGGTCATACCGTCGGGAATAAAAATATCACCACCAAGTTCTTTCCGCAGTTCAGCCATGTTTGCGGGGGTTTTTTCTGCGCCGGTTGCCCATGCATATATTTTCCGTCCCACTCTGACATATTTATTAAACGCCTCGGGTGCCGAATCGCCATCTTCCTCAAATTTGATTGGTGGGAACTTTCTGTCTTCATCTTCCATCGTTTGTTTCCTTCCTTTGATTTTGCTGAAAATTCAGTATCTTATGATTACCCCTTTAGCGTGATGGCATCGTGATCACGGTTGTATCACGGTTGCATCTTATGCAATTGTTGACAAGTGCCCATCACTTTCAGGAGGAAAAATGAAACTCATTACTGGACTGTCAGCCATTTTTGTTGCCGGCACGGTTTTGTCTGGCCCGTCTTTCGGTCAGGAAACCTTGAACATGCAGCAGATTGAACAACTATTTGAACAATCTTCCAGGCGGATTCAACGGCACCCTGAACTGCGCGGGCCAGCCATTATTGTTGATCGAGTTATCAAGGAAGGAATTACTAAAGCTACACCGGAGCAAAAACCGGAATTAAAAATCGATTATGAACGCTCACTGCTGGTTAGAAATCCGGAAATTTTGAAACTTATTACTTTTTCTGACATCATGAAAAATATCAGTGCCGTTCAAGGAAACGACGGAGTATTGATAAAGAATGCAAAAATGGCACGGGAACTATTTGCCCAATGGTGGCGAACCGCCGGTCCGATGCAAACAATTGAAGAAAAGGATAGATCAGTACTCAATTGCAACGGACGCCAGACAGGTGTTGAAACCTTTTTCGATTATGCTGATTACACCTGTGGCAGGGATGAGCGAGAATTGGCCTCAATGCCCGATAAGTTTATTGATGAGGTGGATGATCCCGGCAATTTCATCATCATTGCTGCGGTGAACCGTCTGGACCTTGCTGTAGAGTTCCAGAAAGACGCGAAAGGGGATGTCAAATCAACCTGTGGGGAGTTTCGGCTTGTCGTTACCAATCGTCTTAAAAAGAACGATGCTGAGTGGTCGCCTAGATCAAAGGTTGCCCCCGAACTTCCGGTTTATCAAAAAGTGTCGATAATTTTTGAGGCGGCCATTCCCTACGATCCAAAAACTGAAATGGGCAAATGTACGGCAATTCAAAAATTCTGGCTCGGATTGGGCAGTAAAAACCTTGGGAGCGTTCTAATTGGAGAAAGGCTGAAACAATTTTTCATCGATGGTATTGCGATCAATGCAAAAGGCGAAATTGCCAATCCAGATGATAATGCCTTTACACTGAAACCGGTCATGCGACGAGAGACGCTGGGTGGCACCAGCGGGGAAAGTGGGCAGATCCGAACCAACATCTTGTCAAGTTCAAGGTGGCTTCTTCGCCAGTACCGCTTCTCGGCAACCGGCGAAAAGCTCTTGCTACCATCACCATTGGCAGGAAATTTCGAACCGAAATTGCTAAAAAAGCCAAACCAGACTGATAAAAATATGGATGCAAGAATTAAAGCTGTCGCCGATATAGTTGGCTCAGCCAAAAATACGGAAAGCTTGAGATCAGACAACATAAACAAGCTTGGCTTTGAAACTCCAAAGCCGATAGCCATACGAACCCTTGCTTATGAAGCATTTTCTACTGCTCCATGCAGGGCTAGCTATTATTCTATCCTCCACACAATGCCAGAGAAATGCGGATTCAAGGGTGAAACAAGAATAAGGGACGCGCTCAGCAAACTGGCGAACAAAATTCCGCTGCTGGACAACGGTGGTGAAACTGCCGACATGATCATTCAAAAGCGCCTTGGGGCATCTTCCTGCGCGGGTTGCCATCGCTTTATTCCTGACGCGCTTGGCAACCTTGGATTTCGAGCACAAGCGTTTTCGCCAGCTTGGATAATAAAGGACAATGCACGTGTATTGTGGTTGAGTGCTGAGCCGAACGAATTTGTCCATATTGATAACAAACTGGATCAGAATACCGGGCTCTACAAGATATCGGGATACTTAAAGTGTATTGCGATTCCGTTTCGCATCGTAGAAATGAAAAAATACCTAGGCGCAAAATTGTCAAAACCCAGTCTGGCCGCATTCTCGGAATATTGCAACAAATATGCCAGTGCATCACCATGATTACTGCAACTCAGAAATGCTTATAAAACGCACACAACTGGGCCAGATTGAAACAATCTGGCCCAGTGTTTTTTTAAGCTCAAGGATGGATTAGCAAAGCTTGATTTCGATCAGTAAACCAGACTTTTTGAACTGGTATTGTAGAAAAAATCGCCCGGTTTGAATTCTTTCGCTCTTATTTCCAGAGCCTCGATCGACAACTCTTTGCCAGCATTCAATTCCTCAAAAACACCGTTGATTTCCTTCTGGAAAGAGGTGTTGTTGAAACGATCTGGTTTAACGCGGATTCGGGATAAGGGACTGTTAAGTTATTGATTCACAAGGGGTTGATGATGGGAGTAGGCTTGAATTGATTGATTCTTGCCACGCACGGAGGTTATCCATGGCTCCCATCGACGAGATATTCTGCGAGATTGATGATTTCTGCAAGCTGTTTTTCCCGCAATTTGAGCGCGGCCTCCTGCCTGCCAACAATGCCAGGCGTCATCGCGCGCTGAGCATGAGTGCCAGTGAGATCATGACGATTGTGGTGCTGTTTCACTTGAGCCACTATCGTGACTTCAAGAACTTCTATCTTGATTGTGTTTGCCACCAGATGGCGGATTGTTTCCCGAGGCTTTTATCCTACAACCGGTTCGTTGAGGTGCAAGGGCGGGTGTTTGTGGCTCTTTGCGCCTTCATGAAGGCCAAGACCGGCCATGCAAGCGGGCTTTATTATGTCGACAGCACGACCATAAAGGTCTGTCGTAATCAACGCATTAATCAACACCAAACCTTTGATAATATTGCTGAAAGAGGCAAATCATCGATGGGTTGGTTCTTTGGTTTCAAACTGCATATTGTGATCAACGCCCAAGGTGAATTGATGGCCTTCTGCCTTACACCGGGCAACACAGATGACCGCAAACCGGTGCCCAAAATGTTCAGGAATCTGCAAGGGCTGGCGGCTGGTGACAA
>JAAEMV010000618.1 GCA_024225195.1 Planctomycetaceae bacterium
AAGCAGGGTGAGGCTGGGTCTTTTGAATGCTTTAACCCGTCTCGCTTGTTATTCTAACCGCTCTAACTGTTCGGGTTGAATGTTGATGACCAGTGCGGCAACGCGATCTCGAGCGATAGTCAGTTCGCGATAGGTGCTGGTGGCTGGATTCCTCCGCTGAAAGGTAACGGAGCTCGCATTTTTGGAGACAACCCGGCCGAACCAAGTTGAACCGTCTTGTAAGTAGATGACATCGGCTTGGAGCGGAAAAAGCCCCCCATGAAAAAATCCCCAGAACGTCAGGATCCATAAAAAACCAGTTATCAAGCGGCGATTTCCCATCAGAATTTATCTCCTAATTGGGATCGCAAAAATCCAAGTTCGTTGGCGAGAATTGCTTCGCGGATGTCGGTGGGTTGAACTGCGGAACTCGCAGGTGTTGCAGCGAAGGAATCGATCGCCAAACGAGCTTGTAATGCGAAAAGCTGCATGTCATTTTCGCGGAGATAGCGATTGCTTTCGACTTTTCGCTCTGTCGTTTGTTGCGTGGTTATGGAA
>JAAEMV010000619.1 GCA_024225195.1 Planctomycetaceae bacterium
AGATCACGATCCATTGCAAGTTGCTCAATATACCGATGGGCGTCGTAAAGGACGGTCATCCCCGGAGATTCGTAGACTCCCCTACTCTTCATTCCAACAAATCGATTCTCTACCATATCGATTCGACCGATCCCATTTCGACCGCCAATGTCATTTAAGGTCTCGACGATTTCGAGAGCTGACAATTTTTCTCCGTTAATTGTGACCGGTACGCCTGATTCGAAAGTGATGGTGACCGTTTCTTTTTTATCGGGTGCTTCTGCGGGAGAGACTCCCATACCGAATTCAACTACCTCGACGCCGTTGACATCTAGATCTTCCAGCTTGCCAGCTTCGTAGCTGATGTGAAGGCAATTTTCGTCGCTGCTGTAGGGCTTGGCTGTGGAGGCTTTTACCGGGATGTTCTTTTCTTCGCAGTAGGCAATTAATTCAGTTCTTCCGGGGAAAGAATCCCGGAATTTCTGCATTCTCCAGGGGGCAATTACCTCGATGTTAGCGTCAAGTGCTTCGGCAGCCAGTTGGAACCGGCATTGGTCATTTCCTTTTCCCGTTGCGCCGTGGGCATAAGCAGTTGCTCCGACCTCGCGGGCGACCTGAAGGCAGACCTTTGAGATTAAGGGACGCGCGATCGAGGTTCCGAGTAAGTACGGGCCTTCGTACTTAGCCTGCCAGGCAAGCACTGGGAAGGCAAAATCACGGCATAGTTCTTCGCGAGCGTCAACGATGCGAGCCGATTTGGCTCCGGCGTCCTCTGCTTTTTTCAGAATCTCGGCTCGATCTTCACAGGGTTGCCCCAAATCAACATAAACCGCATGGCACTCATACCCTTGATCCATGAGCCAGCCAAGAATCACTGATGTGTCCAATCCACCTGAATAAGCAACAACGCAACTTTTCATCTTTTTTACCGTGGGCTTGGTCGCTGCACCTTAAAACGGGACACGACGAATGTTAAAGATTTAAAAACCACGATTGTAGTTCAAACAAACGATTTGTAACATCATGGACAGGCCTATTTATTTAGGTTTCCGTCCTTCGGTTTTTCGCTCTTTTGCTGGATATTTTCTATGATCAATTCTCACCAGTTTCAACAAGCCGCCAAGCAATTTCGAGCCGGAAGGATCAGTCTCAAGGAGTTCACTGATTTGGTGATTCATGACCAACCGGCGAGGAAGCCTAACGAGGCGGCGGTTGACTCAAAGAAAGTTGCCTCGGAGAGTTCCGGGCAAGTCACGCAAACAGAAGTGAAGCCTTCGAAGATTCCACCGCGAGGAGTTAATACTCATAAAGGGGATTTTGGACGTGTCTTGGCAATCGGCGGCTCAACCGGGATGGCTGGTGCGATTGGTTTGACCAGTATGGCAGCATTGAGGTCAGGTGCGGGGTTGGTCCGTGCGATGGTCCCTCGTGAAATTCAAACCGTCGTTGCGGGATGGAGTCCCTGTGTAATGACCGTTGCGGTGGAGTCAATCAATGGGCAAATCAAATCCAGCGGCGATCTCGATATTTCAGGTCACCTACCTTGGGCAGATGCGATTGCCATCGGGCCTGGAATGGGGCGGTCGAGCGAGCTTGATCAATGGGTATCTGAAATCTATTGCGATGCAGAACAACCGATGGTCGTGGATGCAGATGGATTAAATGCTCTTGCGGAAGCAAATGCCAAATTAGAGTCACATGCTGGCCTGCGGGTATTGACTCCTCATCCCGGAGAGTTTCGAAAGCTCGCCGGAACAAGTTCCACCGACCGACGGGAGCTTGAGAATCGAGCAAAGCAAATGGCGGCTGACGCCTCGCTGGTAATCGTTCTCAAAGGAGATCGGACTTACGTCACCAATGGTGAGTTGGAATATCATAACGAATCTGGGAACCCCGGGATGGCGACGGCTGGTTCGGGAGACGTGCTCACTGGCGTGATTGCGGCGTTGCTTGGCCAAGGTATGCCCGCTCTAGACGCCGCGGTGACGGGTGTGTTTTTGCACGGCATTGCCGGAGATGCGGCAGCTGAGTCAGTAGGGCAAACGTCAATGTTAGCCATTGATGTTCTCGGCAATCTTTCTGTGGCGTTCAAAAAGCAAGTCAAGGCAGCTGAGAAATCAATCGGGTTTTAGCGAAGCGGAGTGGCGTTTTTGAGATTTAACTCATCTGGAATTCGTTGCCAGTTGAGATGCCCTCTCTGCTGAGTGCGTTTTGATTTCAAAATGCGTTCCGCCTTTTAGCTTGACTTCGCGTGTG
>JAAEMV010000620.1 GCA_024225195.1 Planctomycetaceae bacterium
GAAACGTCGAAGGATTCGGCCTCGATTCAGACAATCGCTATTTCAACATGTCGGAATCAGACTTTCAAAATTCCGGACTAGACTCATGGCTTTTGGGCCACATTCATGTCCCGTTCCCCAAAAGTGGAACCTCAGGAAATCCCAGCTTTTTCATGCCGGGGATCCATACACCCGATTCCATCAAATGCACCCATCCAGGCCACGCGTGGTTGATTGAAATATCAGAGTCCAAGGCATTTCATTACAAACAACTTACATCTGGCGGAATCCAGTTCATCCGCATCAGTGATTCGTTGACCGATAGCGACGATGTCGAAAAACTCAGGTTGCGTTGCGACGATTTGGATTTGAAAAACACGGTTCTGAATTTTCAACTGGACGGCCGTCTCGATGAAGACGGAAAAAAAGCGTTCAAAGATCTGTGCACCCAATTATCCGGTGAATGCCTTCACTTTTCGGATGACTCGATCATCGCAACGGTTCTCGATGCGGCGGCGATTTCCGCCAAATATCCTGACGGCACTATTCCAAACTCTCTCCTGCTTGATTTATTGAACGACCAGGAGCATCCCGAAGATGCTCAGATCGCTCTTGAAATCATGGAATCGATTATCGCTCAATGAAACTCAAACACATTCAACTTCATCCGTTCGGCGGAGTCGCAGATCGTTCCTTCACGTTTCACGATGGCCTCAACGTCATTGAAGGCCCCAACGAATTTGGCAAGAGCACACTTAACAATGCGCTCTGGCACACCCTCTTTACCAACAGCAAACTCACTCCATCCAAATTAAAAAAGGTGATGGGACGTTGGCTTCCTAAACCAAACGGCGATCATGTCAGCGTCAGCCTAGAATTTGAAGCGGATGGGAAAAGCTGGACGCTTAACAAATCATGGGGTGCACGGGCAGAATCCTCTCTCAAAGAATCGGGAGGTCAGTCAATTGTCGATCCAAACTCCGTTCAAGATAAACTGTTCGAACTCCTTCAGCGCAATGAAGCTACTTGGCAACACGTGCTTTTTGTGAACCAAGCGGAATTGACCCGGACCGTCCATGCATTGCAAGAAAATGCAAACCAGATTGAGAACATCCAACCGTTTGTTCTCGGTGCGGCCTCAATCCCCGGCGATATCTCCGCAGATGATCTCCAAGACGCGATCGACGAAAAAATAAGTGACCACTATGGGCGTTGGGAGATAGATTCTGACGGTCCTCAAAGAGGACGCGGGATCGGCAATCCCTGGTCAGTAGGTGTTGGTCCTTTGCTGTCAGCCTACTACGGACAAGAGACCGTGCGGGCTGAATTTCACAAGGTGATCGCACACGAAAAACAGGTCGATTCACTTAATTCCCAGATCCGCCAAGTTCAAGCACAGCTCGAAGAGAACCGCGAATTTGTAGAGACTGGCCAAGACCTTCGAAACGGTTTAGCGCAGCGAGGAAGCTTAGAGGAAAAAGAAAAGGGATTTGAGAGAGAATTAAAATCACTCAAGAAGGTAATGATGGACTGGCCAGGAGCAGCCAAAATTATCGAAAGCAAAGAAAGCGAATACAACGATGTCTCAAAAAGTCTCAAAAACATCGAGCGCGAATTAGAAATTGCTGAACAACTGAAGGCCGCCGAGAATTTCAAGAACGAGTACAAGAGGATTCTGGATTCCAAGGAGCAATTAAAAGCCGCCTCCGAACGACTGTCAAAATTAAACAGTATTCCGACTGATTTATTGTCTGAGCTAAAAACGCTTGAGCACAAAATCAAAGAGCTTCAAATCAACCTGAAAGCTCAAAAACTCAACGCTTCGATTGAAAGCCAACAACCCAAAAAGGTCACGATAACTCGTGGGGCTAATGCCGCCGAAGATATTTCTTTAAATGTCGGCGAGAATTGGAGTGCTACAGCAGATGGAAAAGTGAGCTTTGAATTTGACGATCTGTCCATTCGCGTTGAAAGCGGCAACAGTGACGTCAACCAGTTGCTTGACGATATCGAGGCAGCCAAAAATCGCCAGCAAGAGATCTTACACACTCTCAAAGTCGAAGACATCAATGCTGCCGTCGCTGCGGACCAGTTGTACAAAGAGGCGTTTGCAGAAGAACACCGACTAAAAGGCCTCTACCAGGCTGCTCTTCGTGACCGAAGTGAAGAGGAGTGGAAATCCAAAATATCCGAGCTCGCTGCACTCCCGCAAACAAGATCGATCGAAGTGCTCAAAAACGAGCGAGGTGCTGCGTTTCAAAAAAACGCACGGCTAGAAGCTGAAATCCAGCAGGAAAAAGTAAATATCCAAAAATGGACCGAAGAGTACAAAAGTCCCGACTCACTCACCGAAAAAATCATTGAAACAACGGCTGAACAAAAGGAAACCTTATCCAAACTCGAAAAACTTCCATCACTCCCTGAAGGGTTTAACTCAGTACCTGAATACTTTGACAAGCTCGATAAAAAAGCAACCATCCAACGTCAGATGAACGACCGACTTGGCGGATTGAATATTGAGTTAGCAGAACTGTCAGGCGGTTCACCTGAAAAAACCGCTGAGGATCTCAAAGAGGAGTTGGATCTCCACGAGCGAACGTTTCAAAAGAGAGTTAACGAAGGTCTAGCCTTGCAGAGGATCAAGGCGAAACTTGAGACGATTGTTGCCAACCGCGATGAAGCCGATCCACTGGCCAATTTGGAATCATCCATCGCAGAGTATTTCAGCAAATTGACTTCCAATCGCTATCAAAATATTCGCCTAGATGGCACGGCACCGGTCGAAGTAATTGGCCAGCACTCCCTCGAAACCAGCCTATTATCTGAGGGCACCGCGGGTTCACTCGCGCTGGCAACGCGACTGGCAATGGCCGAGTTATACCTCGATGAGATGGATGGCTTTTTAATACTCGATGATCCATTTACCGATATGGATCCCGATCGAAGAGAAGCTGCCCACGGTTGCCTTGGTAAATTTTCCGAGAATCATCAAGTGATTTTGTTCACCTGTCACCCGGAACACGCGGAGGAACTCCTGAAATTGACTAACGCCTCACGCCCTCAGATGGACGACGAAACGCTTCAGGAGAAAGCTCCAACAGAAACGCCAGACGTGGACACCGGCCGATTGTTTTAATTCCGATCCCTATTTCACTTTGATCACGTCGCCGCCTTTGGGCTTTCCTTTGCCATAACAAACCAGATCGAGAAATTGATTGAACGCTTCGTAGGTCGCCTTATCCCGGGTGCGGGGGCTAAATAACACGCGTCTACCGGGGACGTGCCCCATTGCGTCGATGTAAACCATCTTGCTCCAAATCTGCTTCGCAGTGAAAGCAGCCTGCATGTCATACCCCTGTCGGGCTGGCGTGGCGGGATGTTCTTTTTTGCCGCCGTACATAATAAAACCGGGAGCATCTTTATCACTGACTTTTCTTATTACCGAACGAGGCAGGTAAGGACTGTTGCCAAACCAACCCACGATGTTTAACTGTTCTGGTTTGTATTTTGCATCCGCAGGCCAGTCCCATTTCTTGTTGTAGGCAATTTGGGCACTGATATAGCCTCCCGCAGATGCACCGGTGGCAACAATCCTACTAGGGTCACCACCATATTTTTTTGCATTCGCTTGGACGTATGCGACTGCCATGGCAACGTCGAGTGCACAGTCGTCTTTGGTAATCGAGGTTCCCTCTTTCTTAAGCCGGTAGTTAGGCGAAACGACAATGCATCCCTTCGCCATGTAGAGATCTCTCATGTCTTTGTTGCAATAAGCTTTGCTGCCATTTTTGAAAGCGCCACCATGAATCGTGAACACGATCGGGGCATTCTTGTATTGGGTGTTCCAGTAGATGTCCATGACGTTTCGCTCATGAGTGCCATACGAAACGTTCCTGTCAACTTTGACCTCTGCGTGTAGATTGCCCGTAAACAGATTGGCCGTAAACAAAAATAAGCCAACGGCGATAACCGTTTTAACTTTCAACATTTCCATGATCGGATCCTGATTCAGTATCGCATTACCGGTTGGATCAGTCATACCAAAACCAACATTACGCTGATCAGGCCTGGACGACTGGCCGAAAAATCTAATCTACCAACGTTTACAACCCTCCAGACGCTTTTAAGTTTCGAATCGAGCACGAACCAAAGTGAAAATTGGAGTGAAATCTCCCTATTCTAAGTGCATCCATGGCTTCAACTTGACCATCAGAGCCGGGCTTCCCGATTCGATAGTTCCTTCTAATCGATTCGAGACGACCATCCTTCGCTACCTTCGTCCAGCACCCTCGTTTAACACAAAACCATGCCCCAGCGGTCCGTTTCCGTGTCCGATCGATAAGGAATTTCGAAGTGCCTCAGTGACGTATTCTTTCGCAGCAATAATCGCTTCTACTGGTTCCAATCCAAGCGCTAGATTGGCTGCGATTGCGGCTGAAAGGGTACAGCCTGATCCGTGGGTGTTATTCGTTTCCACCCGTTCGGTTTCGATCACCTGGCAATTCGCTCCATCGCTCCAAACATCCGCTGCCGTTGGGTTCTCATTAAGCGCACCACCTTTTATCAATACCGACTTTGGGCCGAGCGAACCCAGTTTCTTAGCAGCCGTCATCATATCTTCAACCGAACCGATCTCATTTCCGGTAAGAATCTGCGCTTCAAAAATATTAGGCGTCAACACATCCGCCAATGGAAGAATCTCCTCGCGAAGCGTTTCAATCGCAGCATCATCAATTAGCTTGTCACCGGACCGCGACACCATCACCGGATCGACAACTAGATTGGTGATTGGGCGATCACGCAATTCCTTTGCTACGGCTGTCATGATGGTCTCATTGAGCAACATCCCCAGCTTCGCACTACCCACACTAAAATCGCTCGTCACTGCGGCTATTTGAGCAATCACCGCTTCAGGCGGTAGAGCATCGACACGGGTAACTCCGGTTGTATTTTGAGCCGTAACACAAGTCAGAGCAGAGGTTCCATGGACACGATGAAACGAAAACGTCCGCAGGTCGGCCTGTATCCCAGCACCTCCGCCGCTATCGGATCCGGCAATCGTCAGTGCCACAGGAATCGTTGTTTCGTTCGATGGATTCATTGGTTCTACGTCGCCTTTTCAAACTGTTTCGTCAGCCGGGCAATTCGATCGGCAAGCTTTTCACTTGATAATTTCATCCGCAGCCGGTCAACCAAAATAGGAAACGCTAAAGGAGTCGGTTTGGGTGGCTGCTTAACGACCAGCTTTGCTTTCGACAATCTCCACATGGCTTCACTTAATCGCCGATGCTCCAACTGGAGATCCAGCACTTCTCGTCTCGCCTGTTTGAGCAGCAAGTTTTCAGAATCATATTCTCGGAATACATCAAAAAACATATCACTCGAAGCCTGCAATTGACGCGACGACTTTCCTTGGCCAGGCAGCCCACCAAATACGAGGCCCGCGATTCTCGCGATATCGCGGAATTGACGTCGGTCGAGCTCTCCAGCGTTCATGCTTTTATTGATCTGGTCTAACAAATTGTTTGTGTCAAACAATCCACTCTCGATTGCTTTCTCAAGCGGCGGTTCGGTGGGTGAAAGCAATTCAATTCCATAATCATTGATGGTGGTTGCAAACGTGATGGGCTGAAGTCGGCTCATCCGCCACGCCAGAATGGCCGCAAGTCCTTCATGAACCAGACGACCTTCAAACGGATAAACAAACATATGAAAGCCGTCTCGAGTTTTTACCTGCTCGATCAGCAATGAATTTTCATCCGGTATTTCCGACCATTTCGACTGCAGCTCTAGAAGTGGCTTCACCGCTTTCATTTCGGGGCCACTGTATTTTCCACGTTTCGCATCTCCAAGTTTATCTCTAACCGCTTCGGAAAGTTCACTCGACAGTGGTAGCCGGCCTCCCGCCCATCGAGGCAGGGCCGCAACTTTCCCCTTGGCACGTTTAACCCAGGCGGTCATATCTCGAATCATCACCAGTTTTAATGTACGCCCAGCAAACAGAAAATTATCACCCGGCTTGAGTTTCGAAACGAACCGTTCCTCAATTGTCCCGAGCCTC
>JAAEMV010000621.1 GCA_024225195.1 Planctomycetaceae bacterium
ACTTGCAGGCGATTCATCTATTGCCGCTTGACGATTTTCAGCATCTTCAATTTGCTTTAGAAGCTGCTTGCGCTGTGTATCCAACTCGTACAGACGCCGATAGTCGTCTTCATTGATAGGAAGTCCGGACGATTGGTCAGTTTTAATCTTTGAGTCAAGTTGATCGAACTCGAGCTCGACAGCTGCGAGATTTTCTCGAACATTTTGGACTCCAGTCATACCGAGCTTTTCAGATTCCCATTGTTCACGAAGACTAGCTAATTCCCGGCGTTTCTCTTCCATTTCAATTTGAACCGATTCGAGACGCGATTTCACATCATCGTCGTTTTCATCAGCCAACTGGCGGGCCGCTAATTCCAATTGGGTAAGTCGCCGCTGGACTGTGTCGAGTTCCTCGGGAACGCTGTCGAGTTCCATTGCGAGTCTCGAGGCAGCTTCGTCGACAAGGTCAATGGCTTTGTCCGGCAGGAAGCGGTCGGCAATGTAGCGATTGGATAATTGCGCCGCTGCGACAAGTGCGGAATCTTTAATTTGGACACCGTGATGTGTTTCGTATCTTTGTTTCAAGCCGCGTAAAATTGAAACGGTATCCTCTACTGTGGGTTCACCTACGTAAACTGGCTGAAATCGCCGTTCGAGTGCTGCATCTTTTTCGATGTATTTTCGATACTCGTCGAGAGTCGTGGCCCCGATGCAGTGAAGTTCGCCCCGGGCGAGTGCAGGTTTCAAGAGGTTGGCTGCATCGTTGCCTCCTTCGGCGGCGCCCGCACCTACAACGGTATGGAGTTCGTCGATAAAGAGAACGATTTGACCTTCGGAATCCATCACTTCTTTGAGTACCGCCTTCAGACGGTCTTCGAATTCGCCCCGGAATTTCGCCCCGGCGATCAGCGCGCCCATATCCAGAGCCATAACTCGTTTGTTTCGAAGGCTCTGAGGAACATCGTTGTGAACTATGCGAAGCGCGAGGCCTTCGGCGATTGCTGTTTTGCCGACTCCGGGCGCACCGATTAGGACTGGATTATTTTTGGTGCGACGTGAAAGGACTTGGATGACGCGGCGAATTTCTTCATCCCGTCCGATGACTGGATCGAGCTTTCCGGAGGTTGCCATTGCGACTAGGTCGATGCAAAATTTTTCGAGGGATTGGTATTTGTCTTCTGGATCTTGATCGGTGACGCGGTTGTTGCCCCGGATTTCTTTTAGACCTTCGAGCACTGCGGCCTCACTGACTGCGTTTAATTCTAGAAGTCGTTTGGCCTGCCCTTCGGTTTTTAATAAGCCCAAAAGTAAGTGTTCGGTTGAGACGAATTCGTCCTGCATGTTTTCCGAAATCGTCGCCGCGGAGTCGAGTACCTTCTGCAATTCCCGGCTAAGATCTGGTTTGTTGGTGCTGGTGGAGCTGGGAATCCGCTTGAGCTCGGTTTCAACCATGTCGGCTAATTGTTGTATCGGCGCATTCATCTTTTCCAACAACGGCGCAACGATCCCATCGGTCTCTTCCAGCAGCGAAGCCATCAGATGAACAGGTGTAATTTCGGGATGACCCATTACGCTTGCCTTATTTTGGGCATAGGCAATGGCTTGTTGGGCTTTGGTTGTTAATTTTTCAAAACGAAATGACATGGCAATCCTCCCTCAAAAACAGGTCGTAATTATTGGCAACGACGTTCTGGCAGACGAGACGTCTAACCAGTAATAGAGGATGCGAATTGCGTGCCAAGGCACATAAAATACATGCGTTTTTATGCGAAAATTAAGCCCGTTTTACGCAGTTTTGGGCGGCCGGTCAGGTGACTGCCGGTATTTTCAATAGCTCTAGATGCTATGAAACGAACCTGAAGGCATTCGCGTCAACTATTTTACCTGAGCAATGGTTTCGCGGATGAATTCGGTATGGATAGCGATTCCGAGGCCTAAAGATGTGTGAACGGTGCGTTCTTCGTTGGGAGTTATCGTGCGATCGGTCTGGCGATGTTGACCGAGGATCATGCCAACTATTTTCAGCCCCCGGTTCGCGTCAGCGGTTTGCTTGTTTAGTTTTTGGGAATTCAAGATTACCGGTGCACCACTGTCGCCCCCAAAAGCGTTGAAATCGAGGATGAACTGGGGATGTCGGTTCACGGGAGCGTTGGGAAACGAAGCCACGGTCGCGTTTCTCAAAACAGGCCAACCTGCTCGATTCCCTTCCATTTGAGCCGGGAAGGTTGGAATTAGGCATGGCTGCGCGGGGGGTAGTAATTCGGAAGCCGATTTTCCTTTGGTGAGTTGATTCAGTGGGATCAGTTTGACATGCGCATCGTCGGGAAGAACGAGCTGGATAACGCCGATGTCAAATCGAGAATGTTGTTTCCAGAGTGGACGTGCTTTTTCGCGAATCGCAAATTTGTGCTCTAGCCTTGCAAAGGAACCGTCTTCAATCTTCTTCCTGAGGACAAGCGTCGCAGTTTCGCCATTTAGATTTTTAAAGACATGTGCTGCGGTAACGACAACAGTTTTTTGCGGGTTGGGGGATTCGGATGGAATCGAAACAAGCCAGGCGGTGCCCGATGTTCGACCATCGGTCAATCGAAACGTTGCCTGCATGATGTCTTGCCCCTCGTTTGCAAGGCAATCAGCAGGCGCAACTGTGGCGAGGTAAACGAGTGTTCCCAGAGTAAGTAAAAGTTTCACGATTGGGCTCCAAAAAAAAAGGAGTGGCGAATTGCCACTCCTTTAGTTTAAACGATTTGTCACACGATTCCTGAATCAGGAACCATTTGAAGCAAATTAATCTTTCACTTCGAATTCAGCATCGATCGCCTCGTCTTCCGAAGACGGAGTCTCACTGGCATCTGCTGTGGCTCCGGCAGTCTCGTCTTCCCCGTTTTCTGCTGCGTTGGCATACATCGCAGCACTCATAGCGTGGGAAGCCTGCTCAAGTTCCTGGACAGCTGATTTTATTGCGTCCGTGTCGACACCTTTGGAAGCTTCGCGTACTTTTTCGATAGCAGCTTCAAGTGGTTCACGGTCGGTATCTTTCAGCTTGTCCTCATTTTCCTTGATCATCTTCTCGACCTGATAGCTCATGGTCTCACCTTCATTACGAGCGGTGACCAGTTCGTACTGCTTCCGGTCGTCTTCAGCGTTCATCTCCGCATCGGACTTCATTTTGTTGATTTCCTCTTCGGATAGTCCCGAAGATTCCTTGATTTCAACGTTAGCTTCTTTTCCACTGCCAAGATCCTTGGCCGAAACATTCAAGATTCCGTTTTGGTCGATGTCAAATTTGACTTCCACCTGAGGAACACCTCGTGGAGCGGGGGGAATACCGGTGAGATCGAACTTTCCGAGGATTCGATTGTTGGCAGCCATTTTTCGCTCGCCTTGGAATACCTGGATCGTCACTGCCGTTTGGTTGTCCGCCGCAGTACTGAACGTTTGCTTTTTCTCCGTTGGAATGGTCGTGTTTCGCTCAACCAACGCTGTCAGAATTCCACCTTCCGTCTCAATCCCGAGAGTCAAAGGGGTTACGTCTAGCAAGAGAACGTCTTTTCGATCTCCAGCAAGAACAGCACCCTGGATGGCAGCACCCACAGCAACAACTTCGTCAGGGTTAACACCTTGATGAGGGTCTTTTCCAAAAATAGATTTGACCATCGCCTGAACCTTAGGGACTCGTGTTGAGCCTCCGACGAGAACGATCTCATCGATGTCAGAAGGTGATAATTTTGCGTCCTTCAGTGCTTGCTGCACGGGAGTCTTGCATCGCTCGACCAACGGATCGACGAGCTCTTCGAATTTTGCTCGCGTGATGTTCATCTGGAGATGTTTTGGTCCGCTCGCGTCTGCTGTAATGAACGGAAGATTAATGTCGGATGCTTGAGCCGAGCTAAGTTCTTTTTTAGCTTTTTCGCAAGCTTCCTGGAGTCGCTGCAGCGCCATTGTGTCGTTGCGTAGGTCGACTCCATTGCTCTTTTGGAATTCGTCTGCGACGTAGTGGATTAGAACTTCATCAAAGTCATCGCCACCGAGGTGTGTGTCACCACTGGTGCTGATTACTTCAAACACTTTCATGCCGTCGTCATCATTGAGTTCGAGGACGGAAACATCGAATGTTCCACCGCCGAGATCGAATACGACAATCTTTTGTTCTTTCTGTGCTTTGTCCAAACCATAAGCCATCGCTGCGGCGGTTGGTTCGTTGATGATTCGAGCAACTTCCAAACCGGCAATTTGGCCAGCGTCCTTCGTGGCTTGTCGCTGTGCGTCGTTGAAGTAAGCAGGAACCGTGATAACGGCCTTGTTTACTTTATGACCAAGATAAGATTCGGCTGCTTCCTTGAGTTTACGAAGCGTCTTTGCCGAAATTTCCTGAGGTGTGTATTCTTTGTCGCCAATTCCGATTTTGACGTACTCATCGGCGGCCCCTTTTACCTCGTAAGGGATCATTTTCTCTTCTGATTTAACTTCGTTATGGCGACGTCCCATAAACCGTTTAACCGAGTAAATAGTCCGCGTTGGATTGGTAACTCGTTGGTTTCTAGCCGGTGCACCTACGATAGTTTCGTCACCATCGGTGAACGCGATAACGCTCGGGGTGGTTCGATCACCCTCTTGGTTCGCGATGACCGTTGGCTCGTTGCCGTCCATGACGGCGACAACCGAGTTAGTCGTACCGAGATCGATGCCGATGATTTTTTCGCCTTGAGCCATGATTGGCCTCCTGTCTGTAATTATTGAAACGATCCCGACTTTGCCAGTTGCTGCCAAGATCTTATTTTTTGATTCAGTTTCTACCTGCCCTCCGGACAGATAAACTGCGTAACAACGATCTATTTTGCAAAGCCTGTGCCAATTAAAGAAAACCGGGAAATAAGCTTGAAAGCGGGCTTAATGCAGCCAAATCGGCCATATCTTGGCGAATCTAAGGTGAGAAGCACCATGAAATCGCCTGAGGCTGACATATTGTCATTTTACAGGGCAAGCGGCCCAGGTGGCAACGCGACAAATTGTGAGCTCAACGGCAAAGAGAGTCAAAGCTGAAACGAAACTAGCGTTTCTTCTTTTTGCTGTCGTTTCGCTTCAAACCAGCTCGATCCAGCAATGAATCTTTGAACAGATCATCCAACTGCTCGTCTTGGGGCGGAGTTCCGTAAGCGCCAAGTTTCGTGGGATTGTATCGAACTTCAAATTTGTGTTTTGCGATGGTGAGTTCAGCGTCGGGGTCGAGCCGGCGGCGAGAGCCAAGCATAATTCTCTTTCCATTGATTTTTATACCATTTCGTGACCGTAAATCACGAACAAACCAATAGCCTTCCTCAATTTCCAGTAGGCAGTGATGTGAAGAGACATTGCCGTAATTAAGGACAATATCGCAACCTTCGCGGCGTCCGATTCGGAGCCGTTTTTTCATCATTGGGATCGGGTCGCCGCCGCCCACCGGTACAAGTTCGCCGTACATATTTGTGACGTGAATGAAATTCACGCTGTACAAAAGGAAGTTAAAGCCCCAAACTGTTGGGACAGGAACGATCGAACCACTATGTGTGTTTTGCTCACCCGTCGTTCGAACAATTTAAATTTAAGCGGTACTTACATTGTCGTCAACTAAAAACACCCCTCATAATCCGCAACTAATGGACTGGAAAGCCGATGGTTTGCGGTATTTCGGTTATAGCTATTATTTGAAGAAGATTTTTGGCTATCGGGTACAAAGGGTCAGCATCGACGCGGGATTTACTTGCCCCAACGTGGACGGAACGGTCGCAACGGGTGGTTGTACGTTTTGTGACAATCGGAGTTTTAGCCCAAGTCGGCGGCTTCCGCGACAAGACATTCTGGACCAGCTCGAAGAAGGCATATCTCGGGTCAAGCGGCGATATAAGTGCAAACATTTTATGGCTTATTTTCAGCCGGCAACCAACACCTATGCCCCGGTCGATGTGCTGCGGCCACTTTACGAACGTGCCATTTCGCATCCCGATGTCGTTGCGATGGCAATTGGGACAAGGCAGGACTGCGTGCCAGACGATGTTCTCGATCTACTTCAGGAGATGGGCGAAAAAGTTCCACTCACAGTTGAATACGGATTGCAAACCATCCATCAAAAATCGCTAGATTGGATGAATCGCGGTGACAACCACGATTCGTTCGTGGATGCAATGGAGCGAAGTGTTGGCCGCGGGTTTGAATTGTGCGCGCACATCATGCTTGGATTGCCTGGGGAATCGCATGCCGACATGATGGCCACAGCCCGTGAAGTTGCGAACTGTGGCTTGGATGCCGTGAAAATCCACAATTTGTATGCTGTTGAAAAGACACCGCTTGCCGAGCAAGTTCGCTCAGGCGAAGTAAAATTGATGGAGAGAGATGAGTACGTTTCAACTTTGGTGGATTTTCTTGAATTAATTCCCCCGACGATGGTAGTCGAGCGGATCAGCGGTGAAGCTCCCGGAGACTATTTTGTTGGTCCAAGTTGGTGTATGAATAAATCTGCGGTGCTGCAGGCCGTTAAAGACGAGTTCGAACGCCGCGACTCGTATCAGGGGCAACGTTTTTCGGCCAACAGCAATTAGAATCACGTGCCGACGGGTTTAACTTAGGCATTTTAAGTGGTTTGCAGATTGAATGACTTGCAGGTCAGTTTCGAGGATCCTGCGAAACTTTCGCATCGCTTTAGTTACCGATTTGCCTTGCGACGTGCGTTTGGGCGAGATTGGCTAATCAAGTGGCTCGATTTCAAGGTCATCCCGCTCACCGAGGATCAGGCTAGAGATAAACATAAGGCTGGTGGTTTTCTCTAATTCTTTTCGGTCGCCCCGATCCGGATCCTTATCTTCCTGAATACAAGCATTATTGACGAGTGATTCGATGGTTTGATCGACGGACTTATTGTTGTCTGAGATTTGATTAAAAGTATTATTTAGCGGCTTGGTCATTAGAATAGCGTCGGTGAAAAACGGGCGATTGGTCAGTCATTGAAACTGTAGCTTCTCGGAGAATCAAAGGGTCTCGAGGAGAGATTAAAGTTCGAGATCGAATCTTCCGAACCATATCCAGTAAGGGTTATGTGGTTTATGTCAGCCGGGGTGAGACGTCAAAAATTGGGCTATCGGCTTACCCAGACCACTTGACCGTCAAATTTTGATTCGATAGCGTGTAGATATTCGGAGTTTGTGACGTCCCACAGCGTCGCTGATTCAAAAACAACGGCGTCGTAGCCAAGTGGCTAAGGCAGCGGATTGCAAATCCGCCATCGCGGGTTCGACTCCCGCCGACGCCTCTGAAAGAGACACGGTTTTCACCGTGTCTCTTTTTTTTGCTTTGTGCCAAATCCGCCATAAGCGAGTTGGCATTTAGTGCCGGGGTGGTGACGAATTAACCGGGAATTCGCCCCGGCGGTGCCCCATTCGCATGCTCCTCGTCGGCGCGACTTGGGACGGTTAAATCTTTTCAATACCAGCTCCTTAGGTGGAGGCTGTTATCAGGCAAATGTTTTCCGTCCGCCAACCCAAAGAGTTTTTTTAAAAGACGTGCGAGCGGTATTGAAATTAGTTACCCTAGGCACCTCGACTTAATGATCCGCAGGGTTCTGGACTTACCGGTGAGGCATGCCACGATGAAAGCTAAAATAATTACCTTGTTTTTCGTTACTTCTCTGTGCGTTCAGGTGGCGACCGGTCAGGTAGAAGAGTCTCCCGATCAGAAATTTGAGGATTTGATTGCCGAGGTAGAAGTTGCCAATCAGGCTTGGAAGGCTCGGCTGGCGGCCCTTCGTGAAGCTGAGAAGAATGGTGGCCCCTCGATACCGGCGGATGCGTTTCAGTCCCCTTTGATTCCGTTCGTGGCGAAGTTCGACACCGCCGCAAAAACTTACGCCGACACGCCCGATGCGATCCCGTATTTGACTTGGCTGGCTCAAAACGCGCTGCCGATGGTTGGCGACCAACGGAAGGCAGCGAAAGACGCAGTCCGGACGCTCGTGACGACGCATCGCAAATCACCCAGTCTTGAAAAGCTTGAGTGGATGGTAGGGCGACTAGATTATTTCTATGACGAAAAACAAGCTCTGGAAGTCGGTTTGCAACTGGAAAAGGAATCACCTAGCTCGAAGGTTCGCGCTTATGCGACGTTCTCCAGAGTGGGAGCAACCATCAATAAAGCTCCAGTCGATTCGGATGATTTTCGTAAAGCGAAGTCGGAGATCTTGACGGTTTTGGAGGGGGTTGAGATTAAAGACCTCGCCTCGTCAGTTAAAACTAGAATCGAGATGCGTGAAAATTTTTCATTGGGCATGTCTCCTCCCGATATTGTTGGTGTTGATTTGGATGGAGCTGAATTCGCCCTGTCGGATTACAAAGGTAAAGTTTTGTTTATCGATTTTTGGGGAGATTGGTGAGGTCCTTGTCGGTTGTTATACCCACACGAGCGGTCGCTCGTAGATGAAATGAAAAATCGCCCGTTCGCGCTGATTGGTGTTAATTCGGACGATCTCGATCGAGCACAAGCTGCGGTGCGAAAAAACGAAATTAATTGGCGAAGTTTTCAAAACAAGCGTAAGGGAAGTGAGAGCTCGATTTCTGATGATTGGCTGTTGTACACATGGCCGACAATCGTGGTGCTCGACGATGAATTCAAAGTGCGCTATCGCGGCGGCAATTGTGATGAAGCAACGGCTATCGCCCGTCAATTAGTCTCTGAATTAGACGGCAAGCCTGCCGAGGTAGATGGTCAATAAACCACGGATCTAAAAGAGTGGGCCGTTTACCGGGAAAAATCTTGTGATCGTTGCGGATTACTAAACAGATGCGTTGACCGGCTACTTATTGGTCCGATAGTTAATCGCTTTGCCACGCCTCAAAGTATGTCTGATCAGTACTTGGCAAATCTGATTCTCCAGAATCAGAACGATTAGGCTTAGTTGCGAACCGAACCGTAGCCAAGGTTTAGGTTTTGTGCAGGGCGGCGAACGCGACATGCCGTTAGCGGGCGAGATCGTCAGTTTTATAGGGCAGGCCCAGTTGGTACCGGGGATTCAGTAGCCATCCCCTAACGGTTCTGCACTTTTTGCCGCTCTTGGAAAGACCACCAGGCTCACCCTACCCTAACCCTAGTTGGTGATTTCTTGGAAAAAATAGAATAAAGGCTGGTTTGCGTGGTTGGTATATCTCGAAGAAAGATGCATCTATTTATTTCTGAAGTCCGATGTACATGCGGTTATCGCGTCGGCAACTGATACGAGGTAGTCGCTGCATTTTGTCTACGAAAACTAAACTATCTGTCATTCTTGGGTTGTGCCTTCTTCTACCTGCTCAAAACTTGTTTGCGTGGAATGGCCACGGACACCGAGTTATCGCGTCGATTGCGTTCCTGAAACTCTCTCCGGAAAGCCGGTTGGAAATTGCAACCCGCATCAAGAACCATCCACGCTGGGAATCTGATTTTGCTTCGAAGGTGCCCGATGAGGTGAAGGCTGGGGATGAGCAGGTCCAGGCAGAATGGATCTTTCAACAGGCAGCTTGTTGGCCAGACACAACGCGCGGCCTAAAGGGTGACGAGTACAAGCGATTTAACCACTCGACTTGGCATTACATTAATCTTGTTGATTATTTGAACCCCAAAGAAACCGACGGGATTGACACATCGAGAGTTAACCTCGCGATGCAACCGCCATCCAGCCCTAATGATCTGTACAGGATGAACGCTGTGCAGGCGATCCAATATGCTCAGTCGAAGATTGCCGATTCAGCCACTTCTAAAGAAGATGACGCACTGATGCTCTGCTGGTTACTCCACGTTTACTCCGACATTCACCAGCCTCTGCACACGACCGCGCTGTTTTCCAAAACACTCTTGCCGAAAGGTTGCCGTGGTGGAAACTCGATCTATACGAAACAGGGTCGCAACCTGCATTCGCTCTGGGATGGGTTGTTAGGCAAGGATAACAAATACCAAGCGTGTCACAATCAAGCGGTGCGAATGCTTGCAAACGAAAATCTCGCATCGCTCGGTAAACGCGGAGCGAGTGTGACTGACGCCGAGTCGGTTTGTCGAGGTTCTAATTTGTGCTGCAAAGAATTCGCGTACGCGACTGAAGTCCGGGCGCACTTGCAACGATTGGAAGACAACGGCGAAACAAAAATTGTTGCCGTGGATCTGTCCGATCTTTATCTCAAACGAGCCGGTACCGTTGCTGAACAACAGGCGAGTCGCGCGGGATGGCGACTGGCAAAGTTGTTGAGCCAGTAAGCCAAGTACGGCACCTGTCGGGGCGACCAGCTTAGCGGAACCGGTGCGGCGAACCTTGTCTCTTTTGCTTTTAGCAGACAAACACAAACCGATTTTCTGTTGAGGCTTGGAATACTTGGAAGGTATTGGATGCCCGTTTCTCATCGTGGCTTCGATTCAAGCGTTGATCTCGAGGAACGCTTCAAGCCAAATTAGGTTTTCTGAATTGGCGATTTGTCTGTGGCCTTGGCCTCTAAATAATGAAGTCCCGCGAGATGGCCTTGGTTTTCTCAAGCCGCAGTTTGCTGCTTTTCGGTTTCAAACTCGGAGTGATTCGCGGAGGTTCTTTACGCGCTCATCGGTTCTGTCCCCACGTGTAGAGAGAGATAAAATTTCTTGGCACAACGCTTTGGAAAAATACGCACTGTTAGTCATTGGGAGACAAGAAGGAGAGTTTCAAGCAGTTGTTCACGAAAGGAATGGAAAATGAAAGAAGAAACGGTAGTCGCAAACGTTTTGGAATGGTCCGTGATGATTGGGTTTTGCATCTTACTTGTTAGGGTTGACGTTTTTGGGTTCCTCACTCAATTGGTGGCGATGGTTTTATAGGTCCTGATGCATGTCTCACGCCACGTGAAGATCGTGATCTCAACAGATTAGTGGATTGAATAGCGCTACATGAGTCCAGAACGCGGTATCGAGTTCTGGCTTTAAATGAAGCTAAATTCGTTGTTTGGGCTAAGCAGAGAAGTTTTTCAGGAAAGTGTGTGGGGAGATTTGTTCCAACTATACTAGGCCGCTCAGAATGCCTGGAATGCAAACACTCGTTAGTAAGAGTGCCGCTCCATAGTCTTCATCATTTTCCATTAAGAGAGAAGCGTTATGTCTGTGTCTAAAACATTGTCATTGCTGGTTGTCCTTGCTGCTGTTTTGGTAGCCGGAATCGTTGTCATTCAACCGCTTGCCGTTGAGGCAACGACTGGCAGCCTAGATAAAAAGAATAAATCGAGCTTTAATCAAGGCTCTCTTTATGGTTCATACGGCACAGCCGGCCGAGCCAATGGATTCCAGTCACGGTCGGTCGGTGTTGCGGATTTTGATGGAAGAGGTGGGGTAACCCGAACGGTTCGAATTAATGCCAATGATGGTGATGGAGGTCGTCGCCTGATCGATCTAACTTCCGTTGGTACTTATTCTGTCAATTCGGATGGAACGGGAGAAATCTATTTCTTGAACATGAACTCAAGTGGTGACACGACTGCGGTAACCTACGATTTTGTAATTCGCACGACCGAATCAGGTGGCGGTAAAAGCAAGTTGCTGGCAAGCTCCCTTGAGGCTATTCAGCGAGAACCCGGCGTTACCGCTTCTTTGGTTGAAGAATCTTTGACTCGCCGCAGTGGCGTAAGGTAGGGCTCTCTCGCAGAGTACTTAGGTTTGGTTCCGTATATTCAAGAGCATTCAGGCTGAACTGCGAATGTCCCCGACAAGACACTTACTTCAGTGAGACCACAATTTCAGAGTCAGTCACTTTGAAAGCGAGTGGACTGCGGTCAACGGTCATTTCGAGCAAGCCGTTTAAGGATACGTTGACCGCTTGAATCGCGACCGGTTCCTTCAATGCCTTTGAAATAGCGGGATTGTTTTTGTCGTAGGAGAATTTTAGTCGGCTTCGTTGTGCTGCAGTGGCAAAGATTGCTCCCCGCGCTGCGCGGGTCGTCAGGGAGAATGTGATAGTTGATCCGGTGATCATTTCCGGTTTTTGAGATTCGATGGCTCGCATTCCTGCGATTCCCACTGAGTCGGGTGAACCAGTGATTGAAATTTGATTTCGCCGCGTTGAAAATTTTAAGGATTTGAATTCATTCCTCAAAATTTTACTTACCGCTGGTGCGTCGCTGATATCTCCAAATGTTTGAGTCACCTGTTCGGGGGCTTTGAAGTCAACAATTTCAATTGTTTTGCCTGTCCCGCTGAACTGAAATGATTTGTCAAAACCTGCCAATAGAAGTGTAATCCGGCAAGCCAAAGACGAGGCGGGTAAGTCCAAGCCTGACCATAAATCATGCGGCAGGCCGTCAATCCCGTCGATTTGGATGTCATTTGCCTTCGCGAGTTCCAGCAATAGCTGTTTAGGCTCGACAACCGTCGTAGTTCGGAGGTCTCCGCTCCGTTCCCAACGTAATTGAGTTCGCTTTCCAAATTTATTGGCTGCTTTGAGTAGCAATTCAGAGGTCGAAGCTAGTGAATTGGCGGTTTTTTTGGGGCCAAGGTAGTAGACATCCTCAATTTGACAGATGCCAATATCAAGCTGTTTGGCAATCTCCAGTAAGAACTGTTCGGTGGTAACGTTGTTTGAGGTGAGGTTGATAATGGTTGAAGGATCGACTCGCCGATCAAGAAAGATCGCGACGCGTTGGTTTTTGGAAAACCGCATCAACCGATCTTTTAGTTCGGCATCGCGCCACATGACTGAAATTGGCAGCGAGTTATGCTCGGTTAGCGCCCCTTTTCTCAGCCAAGCGATTCCGTTTTTCTGATCTTGCCCGAAAACGTTGGTTGAAGAGCCACTTCTTAATACGCTCGAGAAGCTAATCGAAACAACTGTCACGATCATTAACCAAGGCATTGCTAGCACAAGGTGCCTTGGGAAGCGTAAGCCTGTCGGATTAGTCCTCATGAAATAACCTATTCGTCATATTCGTTAAGGTTTGAAATAGATGGCATTATTGGAACCCGATTCCTCTCCATCTAGGCAGGTAATTGAATTCTTGTTGTTGTTTATCGCAAGGTCCCCAACTAGACTCGTAAAGCGAGACCGTTAGGCAGGCAGTTCCTATTAGCTTACCCGATCGGTTTAAACCTTTTACAGTGTTATTTAGTTTTTTGGAGTAAGGTCAACATGTCGGAATTTGATGTCCGATTACCGCTGCTGGATATATTCTACCAGCAATACTTGACCGACGAAAATTCGGCTTCGTTTATTGATTCGATTTCAAAGCTTTACTCGATCGGAACGATGGAGCGATTGGCGGTTTACGGTGGCCGTACGACACGTCGAGCTGCTATTTTAGGACTTGGGTTTCTCGCGGACTTTTCGGTCAACGAAATTATGGGCAACGCGCTCGTCGACGAGGATCGCGCTGTTAGGCTTTTGGCTGATCACAGCATTCGAGACATCTGGGTTCGGCAAGGAAATTTAGCTGAGCAAAATTCCATCAAAACGCTCTATCGGTTAGTAACTCAGGTTCGAATGGAAGAGGTGGTTGACGCAGCGACTCTAATAATCGAATCCAATCCCGCATTAGGAGAAGCCTGGCATCAACGAGCCATTGCTTATTGTGCTCTAGGTTATCTGGACTCTGCGGTAAGCGATTGCCAGGAAACCCTGAATTGCAATCGGTTCCATTTTCCAGCGGCCATGGGAATGGCTCACTGTTATTTGAAGTTAGACAATGCTTCCCAGGCTTTAGAGGGTTTCCGAGTCGCCCTGCAGATAAACCCAGACCTTGAGGGCGTGCGTAGCCAAATTACCCACCTCGAGCGGCTTCTTAAAGAAGGTTAGCCAGTTATTCTCGGTAATGTGCCGGTGGTAAAGGATCGGTTTCCAGCTATTGCTTGGTTTACACCCGTGGCGTCTGTCGTGGCTAATCAAAAATTCTATCTGCGTTTTGTTGAGTACGGCTATTTGCCTTGTTGCCTACGAAAAGTCGAAGGCTGTGGTCTCGGTCTGAATCCCACCCTCGAGGGGCATCCGTTATTCTATCGCCGATCACTTCATTGGCTGTCTCTTGCTCTATGAGGTGTTGTAGCAATCGAAGAGTCGGTGCCATCGACATTATTCCAAAATAGATAGAGCAATGACCTCCATTTGATTGACGACTTGTGTCCGTGGGATAAAAATGAGCGTTATGACAATCCTTGTACGACTGGGGCACTCGATGGGCTTTCAATTACAGCAATCCGCATTTTGGTTATTCGCATTTATTTCGTTGACAAGTTTCCTTTCTGTGGGACAAGCCGATTCAGGGGATCATAACTCAGCGTCGCCAAATCTAATTTTGATCATGACGGATGAGCACAATTTCAGGACGTTAGGTTGTTATCGTGAAATGATGGAAAAACGGCAGGCTTATATGTGGGGTCCTGCCGTTGTTGAAACGCCTAATATCGATTGGTTGGCCGATCAGGGTGCGTTGTGTACTAGTTTTTACGCGACGACTCCCGTTTGCAGTCCTTCGCGAGGCTCGCTCATTTCTGGGCTCTATCCTCAGGCAACTCCGGTGGTTACCAACAACATCCCTTTAAATGATGAGGTAATTACCTTTGCACACCTGCTCGGCAAAGCTGGTTATCAAACTGGCTTCGCTGGAAAGTGGCACCTTGATGGTTCGGGGAAACCTCAGTGGGCACCGGAGCGAAAGTTTGGTTTTCAGGACAACCGCTTCATGTTCAATCGGGGACACTGGAAGAATTTAAAGATTGGGGAGGACGGACCCAAAGTTGGTGCGACCTCTAAGAACACGCCGTCGTACGCAGTGGGAGATGCTGACGAGAAAACATTTACCACTGATTTTCTGATGGATCGGACCCTTGAATTTATTGACGCCAATAAATCGGTGCCGTTTTGTTACATGCTAAGTCTGCCCGATCCACATGGCCCGGATACGGTTCGAGCACCTTATGACACAATGTATGCCGATCAAGTTTATGAAAAACCAACGACCTATGATGTCGATGACCGAGCAATTCCAGAGTGGGGCGAGCCTGCAAAGAAATTGGGGTTTGGCCAAAGTAAATACTACGGGATGGTTAAATGCATCGATGACAATATCGGTAGGTTGCTAAAGAAGTTGACAGACGATGGTATTCTCGACAACACGATGATCGTATTTACCTCCGATCATGGTGACCTGAGAGGCGAGCACCATCGCCAAAATAAAGGCGTGCCTTGGGAAGGTTCAGCGAGAATTCCGTTTCTCGTTTTTTATCCGTCAAAAATTAAACCCAAGACAGTGGTTAATCAGGCTCTTACCAGCGTCGATTTCTGTCCAACACTATTTTCGTTATTTGAAACAGATGCAAACGCGGATTTTCACGGTCGGGATTTTTCGTCGTTGTTGACTCAAACGGCTGGGGATGACTGGGATGATGTGGCCTTTGCTCGAGGAACGGGCGATATCGCTGGTTGGTTGATGGCTGTTTCGGATCGTCACAAATTGGTTGTTGCTACCAGCGATCAACCGTGGCTGTTCGACCTGAAACGAGATCCAGACGAAATGATCAATATGTTGGATAATCCCGGGTACCGTGATACTGCTCGCGAGTTAGCAATCAAGCTCAAAGAATATGGAGTAAAGTATCAGGATCCAAGAATGGAATCTCCTCGTATCAAAGCGGATCTTGGATGGTTGATTAATGGTAAGGGGGCGTACTCGACACCACAGATTACCTCACCACGCAAAAAGAAGCGAAAGGACTGAGTCAATCCTCTTTGAGTTTGGGCCAGTTTTTTTGTTTGATAACAAAGATTGACGATCGGAAACACTTGGGAATTCAAATGAAGTTAAGAACGTGCTACTTGCAATTAAAATCTAGCCTGATGCTTACATTGGTGTTCGTGATTTGTTTTGCGTATTTATTTACGACTGCGAGTGGTCAGGAAAGCGAGGCTGAGGAGGTGGCTGATATTAAGATGCCTAAGCTTGGCGAAGTGTTAACTGGTGATCAAATCGAATCATTTGCCCAATTGGCACTCAAGAATATTCAAACGGAGTATCCCAATAAACCGGGCAATGTCGTTGTCGATCTTGCTTCTGTTCGAACGCCGAAGGAAATGCACCCGGCCTTTTATGGTTGTTTTGACTGGCACAGCAGTGTGCATGGTCATTGGATGTTAATTCGATTGCTCCGGTTGTATCCCAATCAAAAGCTAGAAACTGTAATTCGCGAGAAATTAAACCAAAATCTAAGCGCCGAAAACTTGGCGGGCGAACTTCGATATTTCGAAGAAAAGCAGCACAAGGCATTCGAGCGAACGTACGGTTGGGCGTGGTATCTTCGCATGGTCGATGAGCTTGAGGATTGGGACGACGAAGATGGGAAGCGATGGCGTGAGAACCTCCGCGGATTGGAAGAGCTTCTTGTTAAACGGACGTTCGATTATTTACCGAAGTTATCGTTTCCTATTCGTACGGGGCTTCATGGCGATACTGGTTTCGCGCTAGGGCAGATTCTCGATTATGCCCGCAAGCTGAACAACGCTGAGTTAGAGGCTTTGATTGTTCAGCGGGCGAAGGATTATTACCTAGGAGATGTAAGCTATCCCACTAGGTATGAGCCTTCTGGACAAGATTTTTTCTCGTCGTGTTTGAACGAAGCGGATTTAATGCGTCGGGTTCTGACACCGGAGGAGTTTTCCCAGTGGTTTGATAGATTCTTGCCCACGTTGAAGGATGGGGACGGTGGGAATTTGTTGGTCCCTGTGGAGGTCAGCGATACCAAAGACGGCTATATCGTTCACCTGGCTGGTCTAAATCTGAATCGGGGATGGTGCATGCAGGGTATTTCTTCAAGCCTGCCGGAGGAGGATTCTCGTGGACAGTTGCTCAAACGCTCAGCCGCTGACCATGCGGAGATGGGCTATAAGTATGTGTTCAGCGGTAACTATGAAGGAGATCATTGGCTCGCTACGTTTGCAATTTATTTGCAGACAAACGTAGCAAAGAAATAGAGACGTCGATTGGGTAATGTGTTCGATTTAACCAAATTGGGTTGACCTTAACCCCAGTCAAATCGCCTGAAATCTCAGCGGGACTCATAGACCGCCAGACGTTTCGCACTATAATTTGTGCTCATTTAAATCAAAACTTCGCGGTCATTCTTTCGATGTCGTCGGTCTGCTTGCGAAATTAAAAGGGAGACTGTGATGGTTCGTAATTATAGCAGCGTCGGAAAGGTGTCGATCACGATGCTTACTTCGTTTGCGTTGGTTCTCTGCATGTCGAGCGAGATTTTCGCTCAGGACGCAACTGCTGTTCCAGCTTTTGCGCCGACAGCGACGGTTCAGGACGAAGGTTCTTTAACCGACAAGGCAAGTTTCTTGATCGGCTATCAGATGATGGCCAACATGAAAAGCCAGTCCGGTGCTGACATCAACATGGAAGAGTTAGTTAAGGGCATGAAAGCCGCTGATGCTGGTGAAGACTTTGATAGTTTTATTGCCGGCTACCAGGTGATGACCAATTTCAAGAATCGAAGTTTCAATTTGAAACTGGAGAAGATCATCGAAGGTTGTGCGGCATCGGTTGGCGGTAAGCCGATTGGAATGTCTACACAGGATCAGGAAGCCATGATGCAGGCATTTCAAAAACTCGTCCAACAACGAGAGATTGATAAAATGAAAAAGGTTGCGACTGAGAACGTAGCCGTTGCCGAAGCCTACATGAAGAAAAATGCGGCGACCAATCCCAAAGTGAAAATGTTGCCGACCGGTGTTCAGTATGAGATCTTGACCGAGGGAACTGGGCCAAAGCCGACCGCAAGTGACCAAGTAAAGGTTGATTATCACGGAACATTTTTAGATGGCACCGTGTTTGATTCTTCGACTTCTCCACCTTCAGGGCGTCCAGCACAACCGGCGACGTTCCAAGTCAATGGAGTCGTTCCTGGATTTTCTGCGGCACTTCAAAACATGAAGGTTGGCGGAAAATGGCGAGTTGTAATTCCCGGCGACCAAGGCTACGGCGTTCAAGGCGGTGGCGGTGGACTGATCGGACCTAACCAGGCTTTGATTTTTGAGATTTCTTTGCTTGAAATCGTGAAATGATCGTGGGCTGACCCGCGTTCAAATTAAGGCAGGTTTTAGAGTTTTAAAACTGTCATGTAGATATCTAATCTCGCGGTCGTTTAGGCCGTGAGATTTTTTTATGATTTATCAACGAACTGAATCAACGAGATAAGTGTTATGAAGGTTGCTGTAACCGGCGCTACGGGATTTGTTGGTACTGCGTTGTTGAACCGTTTTCACCACGCCGGCATTCAGTCGAGATGCTGGACACGCGGGAATTTATCGGGAAATCCAAATCACCAGGAAGGTGTTGAGTGGTTGGCGGGTGAGCTATCTGACAAACAATCAATGGAAAATCTTGTTCAGGGATGTGATGCAGTCGTCCACTCAGGTCTAGCCAGGTCGGGACGCTCGTTTCAAGCCAATGAGCTGGATGTTGTCGAATATGCCCGCGTGAATATTTTGGGCACGCTGGAGCTGATTGAAACCGCCAGGGCGGCGGGTGTGAAGCGGTTTGTATTTGTTTCGACGTGTGCGGTACACGACCACATTTTATCGGATCGAGTGCTCGACGAGGCACATCCGTTATGGGCAAACACCCATTACGGTGCACAGAAAGCGGCAATTGAGAAATTCGTCCATAGTTATGGACTCGGGTGCGGATTTCCAATCTGTGCAATTCGGCCGACAGGCATTTATGGTGCGGCGAATCCTCTGGAGAATTCCAAATGGTTCAAGCTAATTGAGAATATCGTCCGAGGAGTTGACGTTGAAGTAAATAGTGGTGGTAAGGAGGTGCATGTTGATGATGTCGCACGGGCAATTGAGTTGCTGTTGGTAAGCGATGGAATCGAGGGACAGTCTTACTCGTGCTACGACCGCTATATTTCCGAGTTTGATGTGGCCAATGTTGCTAAAACAATTTGCAACAGCGCCAGTTCGATTGTTGGAGAGCAAAAACGTCCTAAGCACGAAATAGATGTCACCAAGATTAAGGATCTTGGTATGGAATTTGGGGGAGCCGAGAGACTTTACGAAACAGTTGAATTGCTGGTAAAGCAAATACGGAGGCGTTAGTGTTTTAATCAACAGCACCAATCGGGGCCGAATGTTTGATTTTGTTTGAATCGCAATCCTGGATGCTGAATGGGTTAGCGGTTTTTAGAAATGGTTCTTAGGTACAGATTTTCTACCTTCTCGCGCGCCCACGGAGTTCGTCGTAAAAATTTAAGGCTCGAGTTGATCGACGGTTCATGGTTAAAGCACCGAATGTTGATTCTCAAGCCTAGGTCTTCCCAGCCAAGAGAATCGACGAGTGTTTCGAGAATATCCTTTAGTTTTACACCATGCAGGGGATTGTTCGGTTGTTCCTGGCTCATTGGTTCGTAATTTTCTTAAATAGGTGAGGTCAGTTGCTGCAGATAATGCCGCGGTTTAGTTTTACTGTGATTGGCCAATCGATGTGAATATCATCTGCCACGGTACGACATCCTTCAGGGTCATGACGGCAACGGCCAGGATTGCGATGACGCTCGTCCACAAGGCCGCGTCATAGAGTTTCGAGGGCATTAATCTAGGATCTAGTCGTCGGTATCGAAAGTAAATTGCGGCGAAGACCACGAGTAGCAGAATGATTCCGGTAATAACGCCCCCAATAATTACCAATTGCCCGGGTGCTTCGAAGAACAAATAGAGCGCGGCCCAGGTGAGTGGGAATAGGCAAGCAATCACACCGATTGCCTTGTTGCGGGATTTTGGATTGTGGAAATTGATTAATCCGATTTGACCGAGCGCATCGGCATAAAGCCGAGTCCAAGCCGCTAAGGCAGCAAACATGGTGGAATATAGAACTACCACCGCACCGACAACAAAGATGAGCTTGGCACCCGGACCGAGCGTTTGGGTGTACATCGTGCCTAGTATCTCAATCAGGTTCCCTTTTGTCGGAAGCGTCCCGGCGCGGTGCAAGATTGCAGCGCCAAGCAGGTAGAACATTGAAGTCATGAGGGTGTAGCAAATCATGGCGAGGATTGCGTCCCAGTACATGACACGTATCCAGCCTTTGGCACGTTGTTCCCAAGCTTGGGTGTTCTCGCGAGGTCCCGCGTAGGACGCATATCCTTTTTCAATCAACCAATAGTTGTAGGCAAGTATTTCATCCCCCCCTACCCCGGTGATTCCAAATGCGCCAATAGCGATTAACAGAGTTGCTTGGTCAGGCCAGTTAGGAATCAGGCCGCTCGCGAATTCTGCCCCGGTGATTGCAGATGGAGTAGTCTGCAGCATAACGAGAGAAGCTAATGTGAACACCAAAAAGATTGCGATCATGAGCAGAGATGCTTTTTCAAGGACTGAATAGTATCCTTTAAAAACGAGTAGTGAGACCGATAGTGCAATCACGAGGGTTGTCAGGAATCGCTTTGTAAAGAAACCACCGGTTAAATCAGGCGCGAGGCCGGGGAATAGTTGTTCGACACCGAGCACGACAGCTCCGATGATTCCGCCAAGTTGTAGGGTTTTAGTAAGCATCAGAACGAGCCAAAGCCAAATCGACCAGTTGGCGGATCCCAGTTTGGGGCCTGGTAATGAATTCAGTGCCTCCATGGTCGTTTCTCCGGAGGAGACGGCGTGCTTGCCAAATTCGAGCTGGACCACCACTTTGATGACACAGCTAAAAATGATGAACCACAGGAGAGTGAACCCCGCCTTAGCGCCCATGAGGGTGGTTGCAATCAATTCGCCGGAGCCAACGATCGATGCAGAGAGAATAAAGCCCGGTCCCAAATGGCGAAGACTTGCCGCAAATGTCTCCGGGGGGGCGAGGATGCCACTCGAACATCGCGTGTAGGGGTCTTGTTCGGTCATTTATTTAAAACACTAGTATTTAAGTTTTGACAATGGAACGTTTTACCGAACGGTTTGAAATGAATTCCTACCATTGAACAATGGTAACTAATCTTCTAATCTAACGGTTGGTTATGGACATCTGAACGACTCGAATTTTTGAACTTTTATGCCAAAAGATTTCCTCAAAGGTACCGCTGACAGTTACGACGTGGTTGTTATCGGCAGCGGACTCGGCGGACTGACTTCCGCGAATATCCTCGCTCGTAACGGCCTGTCAGTGCTCCTGTTGGAGCAGCATTATAAGCTGGGTGGGTTGGCGACTTGGTTTAAGCGACCAGGTGGGCATATCTTCGATATTTCGTTGCATGGTTTTCCCTACGGAATGGTCAAAAGTTGCCGACGATACTGGTCCAAGGAAATTGCCGATTCGATCGTTCAGCTTGAGGGAGTTCGATTTGACAATCCAATGTTTTCCCTGACGACTTCGTTCGACAGGAATGACTTTACACGACTGTTGACCACCGATTTTGGAATTGCTCAAGAGAATGTTGATCGTTTTTTCGATTCTGCACGGAGTATGAATTTTTACGACGACCAGACGAAAACCACTCGCGAGCTATTTGAAGAATTTTTCCCCGGTCGTGAAGATGTAATTCGATTGTTGATGGAACCTATTACTTATGCCAACGGGTCGACCTTGGAAGATCCCGCACTCACCTATGGAATTGTGTTTTCGAATTTCATGTCCAAAGGTGTATTTGTGTTCCAAGGCGGCACTGACAAACTAGTCAAATCAATGGAAAAAGAGTTGGTGGCGAGTGGTGTTGATGTCCGGATCAATTGCGACGTAGAGAAAATTAATGTTGGTACGGGGGGAGTTGAATCTGTTGTTGTAAACGGAAAGACGATTAAGACATCAGCGGTTGTTTCCAATGCAAATCTTCGGGCAACGATTTTTGATCTTGTTGGCGAAGATAAGTTTGATCGCTCGTTTGTGGACGAAGCGAAAGAGGTCCGTCTAAATAATAGCAGTACCCAGGTCTACATGGCGTTGGGGAATGACGATACAGTGCCACGTGAAACGGGCGATTTGCTTTTCTCTAGTACCGCGGAAAGGTTTCAGACAGACCTGCTGCTCGATAGAAACGTGACGAGCCGAACGTTCTCATTCTACTATCCGGACACCCGCCCAGAGGGAAAAGGAAGGACGCTAATTGTGTCCAGCACCAATGCTAACTATTCCGACTGGGTCGGTATGTCGAAAGAGGAATACGACGCGAGTAAGCAAGACCTTGTGGAGACGACTCTTGATGCTCTCGAGAAATACGTCCCCAATAGTCGCGAGAGAGTTGTGCACGCTGAGGCTGCCACTCCCGTTACTTTTAAGCATTACACAAAACATATTTCCGGTGCGAGCTTCGGAACGAAATTTGAAGGGCTGATGGTGAGCCGAGCGCTCCCTGATCAAATTCGAGGTTTATACCACGCGGGCAGTTGTGGAATCATTATGTCCGGTTGGCTTGGCACCATTAATTACGGTGTAATTGTAGCGAACGATGTTATTAATCAACTGAGCAAAATGCCCGCAACCTCCCCCGTCGCATCGAACTGAAATCCCATGACCCATCCAAGTTTAGAAAAAATCCACGCCGCAATTCCTCATCGGGCACCAATGTTGTTGGTGGACGAGATTGTTGAGCAGGATCAAAAATCAATTGTCTGCAGAAAGACGTTTCATCAGGATGAGTATTTTTTTCAAGGGCACTATCCTGAGCATCCGCTTACTCCGGGTGTCATTCTGTGCGAGTCCGCAGTTCAATCGGGAGCAGTCTTGTTATCCGAAATTGTTGAGGTGTCCGGCGGAGTTCCTGTTTTGACCCGCATGGGGGATGTTAAATTCAAGCGAATGGTCCATCCGGGAGACACAATTGAGAATCATGTCAAACTTGATGAGGTCGTATCTACGGCCTACTACATGACCGCGCAGATTAAGTGCAATGGTAAGATGGTAGCTCGGTTGTCGTTCACCTGTACAATTGCTCCGTCCGGTAGTTGATACGAAAGATGGTACGATGCCATGCGTGAACCAAGCCTTTAGGCCTGTGAAACGCTCGAGGCGAGTTGCTTTTTGTAGCGGGAATTATTTTATATCGAGGGATTGTTATGGACTTTCTTCAGTTGGCTGGAAAAACGGTTCTGGTTTTTGGGGTAGCTAATAAGAAAAGTGTTGCCTGGCATATTGGCAAAACGCTTGAAGAAGTTGGGGCCACCGTGGTTTATATCGTCCGCAGCCCAGAACGGAGAGAGTCAGTATCTAAGCTGATGGGAGACCGGCCCTGTTTTATTTGTGACGTGGAATTTGAAGATCAAATAAAGCGTTTAAGAACTGAAATAGAGGCGGAGTTTCCTGTTGTTCACGGTTTGGTTCACTCGATTGGGTTTGCCGACTATGACGAGTCTGGGATTAAACCGTTTCACGAGACGAAGAAATCTCAATTCTTACGGACAATCGACATCTCTTGTTTTTCGTTTATTTCGTTGGCAAACGAGTTCAAAGATCTGCTCGCCAAGGATGCGTCGGTAATTACCATTTCCATTTCAACGACTCGAATGGCATCTGAAAATTATGGATTTATGGCGCCAGTCAAAGCAGCGCTCGATAGTTCGCTCGTATTTTTGTCGAAGAGTTTTAGTAAATTTTCTGAGGTCCGTTTTAATGCGGTAGCAGCAGGCTTGCTGAAGACGTCAGCATCGGCAGGAATACCGGGCTTTGTCGATAGCTATATGTTTGCTGAAAAGGTCATTCCAAGGAAACGCGCGGTTTCAACCCAGGAAGTCGCAAATGCGGCCTGCTTCCTGCTCAGTCCGCGTTCCTCTGGAGTCAATGCACAAGCGGTTGTGATTGATGCTGCCATGTCGATAAACTATTTTGATGAGGAAATTGTGCAGGATTCCATGAAGTTAAACTGAATTTGAAATCACTGGCTAGGAGTGTGGATTCCAGTATTTTTCCGGTTACAATATGGCTTGGCCGTTGATAATCGTACACATCCAGATTCAAAAGCAAGCATGGGAATTCGGTTTACCTGTAAAAATTGTCTGAATCGACTGAACGTCAAAACGTCGCAGGCCGGTTGCAAGCGGCAGTGCCCTCATTGTTCGGCGGAGGTAATTGTTCCAGCTGTGACTTCTGCTTCGATTGAGCGTACTCAAGATGTTTCTCGCCCGGCGGTAAGACCCCCAAAACAGAATTTCGCAATTGGGGGTAATGAAGGAAATAAACCAGGGACCATTTCGGTGAAGGAAACGTTGCCCAATCGAATCCGCCAACGAGTTAAGCGTCCTAAAGATCAGCTTTTAAAGCACCGTCCCCCAGATATCGCGCCTGAGGAAATTGGCCAGTCAGTCGAAACCTTCATGCTGGGTAAACCGCAATTGCCCCCAACTATGGGTAAGGTTGATCCAATTCTTCAGGCACCTAAACAGATTTGGTACTTGCGAAATAAAGAACTGGGTGAGCTCGGTCCATTGAAAGGCCGGCTGATGCAGAAGCGTCTTGATGCGGGGGACATCACGATCGGATCGCTTGTTTGGCGTGGTGATTGGGGAGGCTGGATTCCGGCTGAAAAGGTGTTTCCTAGTTTAGTTGCCAAGGCCGAGGGCATTCGTTTACAGCAGAAGCGGTCGAGGGCATTCAAGGAGTTGCCGATTGAGTTGCGTAAACCCGTACCTCGAAAGAAAAAGAAATTGACCGCAGTTGAAAAGAATCAAAGGAAAAATCGGTTTTTCGCTGCCTTTGTAATCAGTGGCATAATGGCAATTTTAGTATTACTGGTTGTGGCTATGAAAATTGTAATTGATAATCCCTAGCCAGCGGATCGTTTGCGGCTACGGAATTTGTAACGCGAGTTTGTTTTTTAGGTTGAATTTAAATTAAGGTAAGTGTTGATGAGATTTAGTGCTCAGAGAATTGCTTGTTTGGTTGGTTTTGTTTTTGTCGCGCTCGCTGTGAATAGCGGTGTTGGTCAAGAAACGGCAACAGATAAAAAACCAGCGGTGGCGGAATCAAAGGCCGCTCAGGAGAAACCATTGACGGTTTTGGTAGCCGAAGACAGCATCAAGTTTACCGCGACTGGTAATTGGAAATCAGTTCCCCCAAGAAGCCGGATGTTGGATGCTGAATTGAAGATTCCAAAAGTTAAAGGTGATGAAGCTGATGGTCGGCTAACGATCATGGGTGCCGGTGGATCAATCGAAGCAAATATCGTCCGCTGGCAAGGTCAGTTTACCCAGCCAGATGGCGGGGATACTGCTGACAAGACCAAGCAGTTAACGATGGAGATTGATGGCCAAAAAGTTAATTTTGTCGACATCACCGGGACGTTTATGGATGCCGTTGGTGGACCGTTTAGCGGAAAGCCTAAGGTAGAACGAAAAAATTATCGAATGCTCGCAGCGATTATCCAAACAGAAGCCAATGGAAATTACTTTGTGAAACTGTACGGGCCTAAACCGACGATTGACAAAAACGAGAAGTATTTCAAGAAGATGTTAGAAAGTTTGAAAGTTTCCGACTGAATTTTTTTCGACAACAGTTGGCATTGATTCGCCGACCTTTGATAAATGCCCGGTAGAAATTGTTCTGCGGGCTGTCCGGCGATATCTAGCAAAGTAACTAAAGCAATGGCCTGAATTCTCGAATGGCCTGCTCTGTTTGTTGGATGTCGTCGGGGATCGGCGCTGAGATCGACATTTCGTTTCCGTCGATTGGATGCTTGAATTTTATGTTGCGGGCATGGAGCGCCTGTCTCTCAAGCAGGATCGTTTGATCCTGATTCTTTCGTGTGAGATCGTGCAAGTGTAGTTTGGCTCGACCGCTGTAAAGGCGATCGCAAAGCACGGAGCAACCAATGTGTGCCATGTGGACACGGATCTGATGAGTCCTACCCGTTTTTGGTTTGACTATCACGCTGGCAAAGCCCTGGTATCTTTCGATGACTTCGAAGAAAGAACTTGCGTTTCGACTTGTTGAATGACCGATTCGAATCGCTTTCTTTTCTCTTTGGTAAGGGTGGGCGCCAATTGGCTTATCGATGATGTCGCGATCATGGTTCGGAGACGGGGAAACGATTGCGAAATATTCTTTTTCGACAACTCGTTTTTCGAACTGGCTTGCCAAGTTAATGTGGGCTGCATCTGACTTCGCCACCAAAATGACACCGCTGGTGTCGCGATCGAGGCGATGAACAATCCCGGGGCGAGTCGCACCGCCGATCGAACTGAGTTGTTGGAAATGAAATGCCAGAGCGCTGGTAAGCGTTCCGGACCAATGGCCTTTCGCAGGATGCACGACCATCGAGGGTGGCTTGTTGATCGCAACGAGGTGGTCATCCTCGTAAAGAATATTCAGTGGGATGTCTTCCGGGATCGCATTTTCAGGTTCTGGTTGCGGGGGAAGGAATTCAATTTTTTGTTCGCGCTTAATTCGAGTCGAAGATTTAGCATTATTTCCATCGACACGTACCTTTTTCGCAGCAATTGCCCGTTGCAATTTGACGCGACTGAATTTTGGAAAGTGACGAACCAGGAAAGCGTCGAGTCTCTCGAGATGCTCTTCCTCGGAGACCGTAAGCACTTGCCAGTTGGGCGTTGGTTCACCCAGTTGCGTTTCCTCGGATGCGATGTTTGGATCAGATTCGTCGTTGATCATAGTTTTCCCGGGTCAAAATTCATGGCTCGCATCATACCAATAATCGCGATAATCTCAGCCCCTAAGAGCAAACCCCGAAGTTCACATTGCGGTAAATTGCCAACGAGGCTGATTGAATCTTTCACGTCGCTACTTCGGGGCGGCGCGGTATATGAATGGGCAAATTGAGTGAATATTGGAGTTTTGTGTCTAATCTGCCTATCATGGGAGTAGGAAGCGTCGAAAATGGAGTTGATAGAAATCAATTTTGCTGATTCATTTCTGAATGTCTGCAATCTTCATTATTGAGTTAGTTAAATTCGGCTTAGATCTAATCGCTGACCATCGTTATTTGCCGCCAACAAAATCATTCTGGATTGATTATGAAATTTATTGAGATGACTGGTGAAACATTAGACGAAATCATTAATGATGGAGAGTTGCACTCTCAAGACTTGTCCGCAGCCGGGGTCATGGTCTCGTCCATTGTGAGGGTCAATCAGCAAGGTGACATTGAGGTCAGGTGCCCCAACAAATGGAGAGTGATCGGTGGTTTGCTGGGTGACTTCGAAGATCGAATCAAAAAAACGACCGGTCTCGACTGGGCTTAATTACTCGTTAGAAATCCGGGGCTGGCGGCCTCAATTTCCAGCAGCTCGTCAATCCAAATTCGGATGTCATTTTCGTATTCGGAGGCTAGATCATCCTTAACCAGTTGCCGATGGAAAGCTGCCGCGCCAATCTCAACTAAGTCTGCGGCTTCGGCAGACTGGAATCGTTTCTCAGGGTCGGGATCAATCAAGCCTTGGCAAAATGACATTAGTAAATCGTTGGTCGAGACTTCAACAGGTAAGAGCTCGTGCAGGCGTTCGGGGAGCGTCTGTTTTGCTTCAATTAACTTGGCAAAATCATTGATGCCCCCGAAGACCGGTTTACCCGCGAGTAGTTCGACAGTGACGTAGCCTAAACTGGCCAAATCACTGCGGGGCGTGTTGTCTGTGCCCTGCAAGACTTCGAGTGCGGCGTAAGAGGGCGTACAGGCGCGACGCTGCGGCGGATCGGCGATGTCGAAGGCTGATCCAATGTCGATGATCTTTGCATGCCCACTTCTCTTCAGCATTATGTTTCCTGGTTTTACATCGCCGTGAACAATTCCATGGCGGTGCATCGCAGCGAGAGCTTCGAGGCAGTCGCGAACGATCGCTATCGCGACTCCCGGTTTGAATCGTGGTTGTTCAGGGCCGACGGTAACCAAAACATCGTTGATGTATTCCCAGCGTTTTTCACTAAACCGTTCTTTGACGGTTCCGAACATTTTCGGAGTGAGTAGTCTCCGAAGGTCAAACCCTTCGACCCATTCCATGACCATCATTCGAATTCTGTCGCGGTCCAGAAAATTTTCGACTACCAGAAGATTCTCGTGTTGGATTCGAGCAACTTTCGCCGCGACCCGTCCCATTCGGGACATATCGGAGTCGTAGTGGTTGGGGGATGAGTAGCGTTCTGGCGAGAAAATTTTCAGGGCGACTGGAAGTGTGAATCCGTCCGAACCACGTCTTTCCGTCAAATAAACCACACCCTGTCCACCAGATCCTAATTTCGTCAAGAGCCGCAGGTGGGTCGTCCAGCTGTGTCTTTTTTCACGCAGGATCTCTTCGTAGAGTTTGTGGAGCTCCGCGCATTGATTGACATGGAAATCCCCTTCTTGGGTTACCGTGGGGGACAAGTCTTCTTCCGAAGTAATGTTTAGATTTTCGCCGTCAAAATCCAATGGATGGTTCCTCGGTGATGCTTACGTTTTTCAGTGCAATTGTTTGGTTGAGAATCGCCTTATTGAAGGATGTTAGCCGCCCTATATTGTGACAAACCTCTTTCAGCGCGGCTACCTTGAATTCTTTGTCTTAGGTCATTCTTTCAGAAACTTTACCAGTTAAAAGGGATTCGATGTTCAGGGCGGGGGAAACCAATATTTTTATCAACTAGATTCAGCAATGAATCGCCAGTCGTGAATCGTTTGATATTCTCGCAGAAAATGTCAATGGTGACTGGAATTCTAAGTGGAGACTGGGCTCCCACGTGTGGAGAGATAATTACATTGTCCATCTCCCATAAAGGTGAGGACGGGGGTAATGGCTCCGGTTCGACGACGTCGAATCCAGCACCTCCGAGTCGTCCGTTCGAAAGTGCATCAACCATGCTTTGAGTTTCCACAACTGAACCTCTCCCGACATTGATGACATAGGCTCCAGGCCTCAAAAGATCAAATTGCTTTTTTCCAATTAGATTCTCATTCGAGGAGGAAAGTGGCAAAGTGATGATCAAGACATCGATTTCAGGGAGCATCTCATCCAAACCGGAGTCGGGGAGGATCTGATCAATGACTCCCTGGTTGAGCAAGTCAGTTGCGGAATCAACAAAACAGTCGGTGGCGATGATGCGGTTAACCATTGGCCGAAGTACATGAGCAATCCGTTGACCATTTCCGCCTAGTCCTGCAATCCCAATGGTTTTGCCGAACAGATTGTCTGTGGGGCGTCGGACAAACTGTTTTGCCTGTTGTGCTTTAAAAAATACTGGACTTCGTCGTATTAACCCCATTAGCAGCGACATCATTTGTTCACCGACTTGTGGTGCAAATAGCCCCGAACAACCGCTAACCAAAATGTTGGAATTTATAACCGGGGGGACTAGGCAGTGATCCAAGCCTGCCGCTGACGATTGAATCCACTTAAGTTTCCCTTGGGCGACAACACGCTCCCAGTTAACTGGCACTTTGGCATGTCCGCAAAATATGTCAGCGTTAAAGATCTCTTCGGAAATGGTTTCTTGATTCGCAACAATCACCTCAAACTGCTCTGCAGCAACGCCGCGAATTGTATCGGCGTCTGATTCGGATAATGGAAAGCAGGTTACAATTGTTTGGGAGGACATAGCGAGAGTTCAGATTAAATGAATTGCAAGTATTTGCGAATTCTGTGGAATTGAGGTGTGAGACTTGAATTTTAGTCTTGTTCGAACGCATTGCCGAGACCAGATTGACTTCAATTGGCAATTCCACGAAGTGCTTTGGTTACCGGTGCTAATTTTGAGAGTAATTATAATTCTTTGGAGTCTTGGTGGGAAATTGCTAGGATGAGAGTGTCTCGTGATTCAATTCAAAGATCTTTTAAGCTGATTCCAAATGTCGTTCCACCAAAATCGCTCAAACGTTGTTTTTGCCTTTCCTTGTTTTGTTTTGCAGACACTATTCATTTTCGTGTTGTCGGCAGCGGACGATCACGGAATGGCAGATGAGATCGCACGTCGGCCAAACATTTTAGTCGCGATTTCGGATGACCAGTCATGGATGCATACCTCTGCGAGCGGTTGTCGAACTATTGCAACGCCTAACTTTGATCGCGTCGCCAAAGAAGGTGTGCTGTTCAATAATGCAATTTGTGCATCCCCCGGCTGTTCGCCGTCCCGAGCTTCGATTTTAACTGGTCGGTATCCCTGGCAACTCGAACAGGCTGGAACTCATGCGAGTTCCTTTCCAGCAAAATATTCTGTGTACCCCGAGCTTTTAGAGAAAGCTGGCTATTTCGTTGGCTATACGGGAAAAGGGTGGCAACCCGGTAATTTCAAGGCATCCGGTCGCGATCGCAATCCGGCTGGGGTTAGTTTTAGTCAGCTTAAAATTCAAAAGGTTCCTGCGACGGGGATTTCTAAAACTAACTACGCTGGTAATTTTGAAAAGTTTTTAGAGCAAAAACCTGCTGATCAGCCGTTCTGTTTTTGGTACGGCGGTCATGAACCGCATCGAAGCTTCGAAAGAGGGAGTGGGGTTGCGTTAGGGAAGCAGTTGGCTGCTGTCGAGGTGCCTGGTTTTTTACCTGATTCGGAAGAGGTCCGAAGTGACATCCTTGACTATTGCCTAGAAATCGAATGGTTCGATCGTCATTTGGGAAAAATGATCTCCGCTCTTGAGGCCAGCGGCGAGCTGAGTAATACATTGATCATTGTCACAAGTGATAATGGCATGGCTTTCCCCCGCGCAAAAGCAAATGTTTATGAGTACGGCATCCATATGCCGCTCGCAATTCGATATCCTGCTGCGGTACCAGCCGATCGGGTGGTGGATGACGTTGTTAGTCTCACGGATCTCGCTCCGACAATCCTTGAAATAGCGGGAGTTGAGCATCCTAAAGCGAAGGGCGAAGACAACTCAATGATTGGTGAAAGTCTCGTTCCGCTGCTGAAGTCCAATGAGTCCGGATTGACTCGATTCTGTCGTGAGGAGGTCTACAGTTGCCGGGAGCGACATTCTTCATCTCGTTGGGAAAACCTCACTTATCCGCAGCGGTGTATTAGGACCTCGCGTTATCTCTTGATCCGAAATATGAAACCGGAGCGGTGGCCTGCGGGAGCGCCAAGAAAAATGCAGTCTGGTAAATTGGGGCCAGAAGACGGTGGGTATCATGATATCGACGCCTGCCCAACGCTCAGTTTTATGATTGCAGAAAAATTAAATCCTGAAGTTGCGCCCTTTTTCTCTCTCGCAGTCGCGCATCGCCCTGCCCTTGAGCTTTTTGATATTCAAAACGATCCGGCTTGCCTCAAAAATTTGTCTGGCGATTCTGAACATCAGGAAGTGAGTGCAAAGCTTGAAGCCAAGTTGAATCTATTTTTAAAGACGACCGGAGATCCAAGGCTCAATGGCGACGAGGATATTTGGGAGAAGTATATTCGGTATAGCAGATTGCGATCATTTCCCACCCCTAGTTGGGCAAAGTAAGCTCAGATGCCCTTGGGTTTTTTAGCTCTGAGGCAATTTCGTCGAGACCTGGTGTTGGCAGTTTTTTGGGAATTTGGCCGGTGAAATTTCTTCAAATTAGATCTATAGAGAAAGCGAGCGTAAGGCGAGATGAACTTTTTCCAGTGGCGATTTCTGTTAGTTTCAATTTGCGTCTTTGTGACACTTACTATTTCTTTTTCAGCGAACGTCGTGTTTGCTGTAGACGGCGAGCGTTCTGACGATCGTCACCTCTCAGATTCACTTGGAATAAAGACGGAACAGGGTGAAAAACCAAATGTGATTCTGATTATGGTTGATGACATGGGGTTCTCTGATATCGGGTGTTATGGAGGAGAGGTAAAAACAGAAAACTTAGACCGACTGGCCCGAGACGGCATGCGGTTTACTCAGTTTTATAACAATGCGAAGTGCACCACGACTCGCGCATCAATTCTTACAGGGCTCTATCCGCGGGGAACAAATGGAAATCGCCATCTGCGAGCCAACATGGTGACACTCGGCGAAGCCATGCGGCAATGTGGGTACCGGACCTCGCTGTGCGGGAAATGGCATCTTGGGCGCGACGAAATCAATCATCCATTTCATCGGGGATTCGATTCATTTTATGGGCTGCTTGACGGGTGTTGTAATTTTTTTAATCCAGTTCAACCCGATCCAACATACAAAGGTGGGCGGACGCGTGTGTTCGGTAAAGACGATCAATTAATCACTGATTTTCCAGCGGATTATTATACGACCGACGCATTCACCGACGCGGCAATTGACGCAATTCACGCAGCAGATCGAACTGAAAAGCCATTTTTTATTCACCTCACCTACACTGCCCCGCACTATCCGATTCAAGCGAAGCCGGCGGACATTGCGAAGTACCGAGGCAAGTTTAAGGGAGGTTGGAATGAGATGCGAGAAACCCGATTCAAACGTCAACAAGAAATGGGACTGGCTGCTGATTCTTGGAAGTTAAGTGAAGGTGACAGTCGGGCTTACGCTTGGGAAAGCGCAAACGAGGATTTCGAAGATCACCGAATGGCGGTTTACGCAGCGATGATCGACAGTGTCGACCAAAATATTGGCAGGCTGCTAAAAACATTATCGCAAACTGGACACGATCAGGACACGCTCATTCTGTTCTTATCGGATAATGGAGGATGTGCGGAGGAACCGGGTGGCCGCGATCCAGCTAAACGGAACCCCGGACCAGGCGATGACTATGTGGCGGTTGGACCAGCCTGGGGTTGGGCTCAGAATGCACCGTTTCGGCGCTATAAAAGTTGGCTGAATGAGGGGGGAATCACGACACCAATGATTGCGTGGTGGCCCAACGTTGTTCCACGCGGGACGATAAACCGCGAAGTGGCTCATATAATTGATTTTCTGCCAACCTTGGTCGAGGTGGGTGGAGGAGTATATCCGAAACAATTTAAAGGGACCGAGCTTCTCCCAGTTGAAGGTAAGAGCATGGTCAACTTGTTGAAAGGGAATTCGCGTCAAGGACATGCCCAGCTCTGCTGGCAATGGGCGGGGAATCGCGCAATTAGGGAGGGGGATTGGAAGTTAGTGTGGGATAAACTTAATCCAGAAAAAAAATGGCAACTGTACGATCTTTCTGTTGATCGGTGCGAGATCACTGACCTCGCAGGCAAAGACCCGCAACGAGTTAAACGTTTGGCCGACTGCTGGTTTGACTGGGCTGAGGAGATGGAGTTGAAAGTAAAACGGCGGTAAGTTTGAGACGAATTACATCAATCGCCCCGGGTTGTTCCTATTGATCGTGGGCTGATTCTTGGGATGCGGATTCATGCGAATCGGCTGGCGGTAATCCTCATTGGAAATGTCACAACCGGTTTGTTACCAGGAACCGGTATTTCGAAAATCTTAATTTCGTTTGGTTGATTGCAGCAGTTTAGGGTAAGCTGCTTAGCTTGAATTATTAAGTTTATCGAGGTGCTCTCATTGAAGAATGAAAC
>JAAEMV010000622.1 GCA_024225195.1 Planctomycetaceae bacterium
AACTTGTTTGTCGTTGTGGCGGGCGTCGGTGGCTTGTTTTAGTTTCCCAAAAAAGTCACCGGGGTCTGCTCGCTTGGCGTATTTTTTTGCATAGACGGGGTCATTCATCGCATAGCGAGGATTGACTAGCGAACAACCGGCGCTGGATGAGAGGAGAAGTATCATAATGAGAAGCCTGCGCATGACAGCTTCTAGCATCTCATGCATTGGGCTGGAAGGCTGGTTTCAGGACGCTGATAAATAGGGGAAGGAATTTGTCAGTTTATCCCGCTATCAAGGTCAGGCTTGCCAGATTTTGCCATCGCAGATGGGGAAAAAGTCAACTGACTTGCTTGCGTCTTGTTTCATTCCCCCCTTGAACGGCCCGAAGGCTGGGAGGGTGATGTGATGTTGGCTTACGACAAAACAAGGCAAACGCATTCTGTCTGCACCTCGACCAACCGAAACGACAGGATGCCAATGCCCGCCGAATTGGAACGAGACTGATTCGCCGGTGCTATCGACCTGTTGGGGTGGAAGTGAATTAGAGGTTTCGTGAAGCAGTTGGAATGGACCAATGAACGACGAAGTTGTCTCTTGCAGCAACCATGGTTCCGGGAATTGTCGAACGTGGCGGTCGTGGTTGCCTCGTACAAGCGTCATGTCGATTTTGGAATGCACCTCACGCCAATGAGTAAACTTGGCAATTAAAGTGGGTGTCATCGAATCGCGATCATGGATGAGGTCGCCCAGGAAAAAAACTTGCGAAGCGGCGGTTGTTTCCAGTGCGACCGTCAGGTTTTCAAGGGTGGTTTGATCGACGCCCTCGGGGACTGGAACGCCACCAGCACGAAACGAAGCTGACTTCCCTAAGTGCAAATCGGCAACGAGCAGTGCATTGAAGCCTGGAATCAACACGGTGCCATCACCTCGTAGAATTACGGGTTCACCGGCACACTCGAGCTCAAATTCTGTGGAGAGGGATAAGGACATTTCTTTAGTAAAACCGAAAGTCTCTGAGGTGTACAGGCCACCGTTGCAAAGGTCTTGGGATTTCGGTTAGACCCAACCTGCGATTGATTACCAAGGAAATTAACATCTCGTTACTGAGAAGAGGAAGGATTAGGAATATTCCTTTCAACCAACAAAAATGGCCCCGAGCAATGATCTACTAACCATGACCCCCAAAGGGCTCTTTTGCGAGCAAGGGAATTTCTATGTAGATCCTTGGCGAGCGGTCGACCACGCAGTCATCACACACGCCCATGCCGATCATGCACGTTGGGGGTCAAAAAAATATCTGGCGGCCGATACGGGTGCTGAGGTGTTGCGAATAAGAATGGGTGAGAAGGCAGACCTCCGATTTCAACCCCTTGGTCAGTCGCAAACCATCAATGGCGTGCGGGTCACGTTCTATCCTGCCGGTCATATTCTTGGATCGGCTCAAGTTAAGGTTGAGAAAGCCGGTTACTCGATCGTCGTTTCGGGAGACTACAAACGTAACCCTGATCCAACATGTCAGCCGTTTGAGCCTGTCCGCTGCAATACTTTTATTACCGAATCGACGTTCGGCCTGCCCATCTATCGCTGGCCCGATCCGCAAACTGTTTTCGATGGGATTAACCAGTGGTGGAAGTCGAATCAAGGTTCTGGCAAAACCAGCATCTTGCTCGCGTACTCGCTCGGCAAGGCTCAGCGATTGCTGTCAGGGATTGATGCGTCGATCGGTCCAATTTATACGCACGGTGCGGTTGAAAAACTAAATGCGGGATATCGGGAGGCGGGCGTCGCGTTGCCTGATACCACCTTTGTTGGTGAGGTCGATCCTAAGGAAATTGATTGGAGCCAGTCGCTAGTCGTTGCCCCGCCGGCGGCCGTTGGTGGGCCATGGGCAAAAAAGTTTGGCAAGCTGAGTGTGGCGATGGCGTCGGGGTGGATGCAGATCCGGGGAACGCGCCGACGTCGTTCAATGGATGCTGGATTTATTCTGTCGGATCATGTGGACTGGGCTGATTTGATGCAAACGATTCATGAAACCGAGGCAGAAAACATTTGGGTGACGCACGGCTATTCGGATGTTGTGGTTCGTTATTTAAGAGAGCAAGGATTCAACGCCAAGGTCGTCGAAACAGAATTCACGGGTGAGCAATTGGAGGGGGATACGGAACCAGCAAGCTGAGACTGGCGACACGCGCGTCTGCACATTGGCTCAACATTCCAATCACCAAATCATGAGAGATTTTTGCGAACTCTACTGGCGACTTGATTCGACCACCAAGACCACTGAAAAGGTTGTGGCATTGGAAGCGTACTTTCGTCAGGCGGCTCCAAAAGATGCAATCTGGGCGGTCTATTTTTTGACCGGCAGCCG
>JAAEMV010000623.1 GCA_024225195.1 Planctomycetaceae bacterium
CGTTATATCAAGAATAGTCTCTACAACTTTCTAGGACCGGCCCAGTATTGGTCACCGCTCGTAAAGACCGGGGAAATTGAAGAGCAGAGTTACGAGCAATGGACGAATGGTATCGACTGGGATCGGAGTGCATTTGGGGGGCGGCATCGAAAATCGACCGATGATTACGAGCAAGGTGTTCCAACGGTGTGGAATGCTTGTTTCACTCATCGCTGGAATATCGGGGCGTCCAAAGCTCTGGCGACTCAAACTGATCCAAAGACCCTGCTGCCCCGCTACCTTCTTCTCGACCGAAAGAACGAACCGACCGGAGGTGGCTATTTCGAAAAGCGGCTTTTTGACTATGGCACTCAGAACTTCGAACAGGAATCAATCGATCGCTATTACACGTACGCTCAAAGAGCTTTTTATAGAAAGCTTGCTCCCTACTACCGGGCGACGCCGGAAATGACGGTAGCCGTAGAGCCAAATCACGAAAACGAGATCGTATCTGGCCGCAATTCCGTTGGCGATTACAACCCGAAGAGTATCGAAGGCTTCTACCAGTATCTGCTTTCGCTTTATCGAGATCTTGACACGATCAATAGCAAGATGGGTACCGCGTTTAGCTCCGACTTCTTTGATGCTCCACGCGGATTGCTTCGCGGCGATTGGGATCGGTACGAATCGGATAACCGGTTCTTCCGTGAGTGGGTTGAATACAATCGAATTCAGGTATACCGGCGAGTCGGCGGTAGTTACCGAGAGGCGCTGCTCGCGGGGTTTCCCCCTGAACTGATCAAGAGTCACCAAATTCCGGACCGTTATGTCTTTGGTTCCATCGTGGGGATTTCCGAGCGTGACGTTCGCATCTCGCCGATCGACTGGTTGCTTACGACAGGAGCTGGTTTCGGGTTCTCCCGCTACGGAACTTATTACCAACGTAATCACAACATCGGTCAGGGTGCGTATAGTTCAGGATTCGATGGAATGTTGATTGGCGAATATGCGTCGCTCAATCCTAGTATTGATAAAGCTCTCGGCCAATTGCTTTACCTGCGGGATCATGGCGTCTCCGCGCTCCACGTCATGTGGTGGCCAGAGGATCTTGATCGAGGTTACAACGCAGCGCAGGCCGGCGCTTTGCGACAAATGATCGCCGAACATGATAAACCAAAACCTGGCCTTGCCGGGGGCATCGCTCAAGTCAGGGCGTGGCGGGGAGGTCGTGAACCTTTTGAGATCGCCAGTCTGGGGACGGGTTCTGAACATACAGGCTTGTTGAAAAGCCTGCGTCAGGACGGTTCTTTTGAAGGCTCCGTTTACGTGGTTCCATTCCACGCTCAAGTCACTGTAGAAACTTTGAACGAGAATCCTTCGCTGGCAATCGGCGTTAGCCCTGTAAAATTAGCGACGGCGAAAGGGCTTCGTCAGGGGGCGGTGCTTGAAACGACATTTCGGATTGGTAAATTGGAAAAATCTGGAACGCTATCGCTGAATCTTCTTCACGACGGTGTGGTTTTGCAGGAAGCGTCTGTCTTGCTAAATGAACTCGAAGAAGGCCAGGAAGTTCGTGTCGTGCATAAGGTGCCACTTATTTTAGAACAGCTATCGCTTGAGCTTGTCTCGACCTCGGGAGCGGGGACCATTGAAAATCTAAAAGTGATTCGGCATCAAGATCAGGCGATTAACCTTACTCGCAATTTGATGGAGGGGCGACGCCATCAAGGCGGGGTTACATTCGCCCTGATCCCAGAATCCCGCGAAGACTAAAAAAGACAAAGCCTCCTCGGATAAAGTCCACGTGGATATCCTTGATTCGTGTGATGGTTCCGAACCTGTCGAGCCTTTGTAGTCTTGGTTTCGCTTTTCACGCTCTGGTTTTTCACGCAGAATATCACGACTTC
>JAAEMV010000624.1 GCA_024225195.1 Planctomycetaceae bacterium
ATTCCAGGCCAGGGTCGGTGATGGCTTTCGATCTTCCAAACCATCCACCCCGTGTTCCTGATAACGCTTCAACCAGTTGTAAAACGTGGACTTGTGAATATCTAGTTGCCGCAGTGTTTTCTGGATAGGTAAACTGGATTCCTCGACCAGACGGATAATTTCATACTTCTCCGAGGCTGAATATCTCATATATCGTCCTCCCCACCCCCGATCACGCTTTTTTCAGTACACGATTCTCCATTAACAATTCCGCCAATGTTTCTTTCAGGGCGGTGGCTTCGGTGCGTAGCTGTTTAACTTCATCGGAGGTGGCTTCTCGAACGGTATCACCGGATAGACGCTTTTTACCGGCTTCCAGGAACTCTTTCGACCAACGGTAGTAAATATTGCTGTTAATGCCTTCGCGACGGCACAATTCAGCAATACTGTCTTCACCCCGAAGGCCTTCCAGTACAATACGGATTTTTTCTTCAGCAGAATAATGGCGCCTGGTGGCTCGACGGATATCTCGAACGGTTTTTTCTGCGCTTCTTTTCTTTGTCATCATCGTTTCCTCTTCAGGTTAACGATGAGCTAA
>JAAEMV010000625.1 GCA_024225195.1 Planctomycetaceae bacterium
ACCCCCTGAACGTCTCCCTCGATCGCCGGCTCTCCTGAATAGTCGATGCTGCCTGACGCATCCACTGGTTTGTCCTTCTCATTGGCCCGCCACCGACAAACGTGATTGAATGATTCAAAGGGCATCCCGAGTGGATTCATTTTTTTATGGCACCGCCAACACTCCGCTTCGTTAACGACACGGAAGCGTTCCCTCAAAGTCTGATGTTCGTCCTCCGGGACTTGCGCGTCGACTGTCACTGGAATATCCAAAACGGTACCAGCCAAAAGTTTTTCACGAATCCATTTACCTCGGCGAACCGGATCGTTATCAAAATTACCGCTGTGCGCTACCAACCAACTGGGCTGAGTTAAAATTCCGCAACGCTGATCGCGTGAAACCTGTAAAGCCTTGCCGCTCTCTCCGGACTCGTAAGCCATTTCAAATGGGTCGAGGTTGTAACCCTGCAAGTGATGCGTTTCCACATACGCCTTCTCACCTCGGGCTTTCTTTATCTGATCCTTGGAATTGCTGCCGTTCCAATAACTCACGACAATTTTGTCTGTCGTCAACAATTCGTACAACACATTTTTGTCCTCGGCCAGAATCTGCTGAATCAAACTATCGGTGTCATAGGCGAATTTTGATGCGGTGCCGGCATTAAAATGTTTAAAACCCTCGCGGTTCTTAAATTTCTCAACGTCCTTAAAGACTTCACCTGCTTTGTAGTAACCAAAAAACTCTCGAAAGAATTGAATCACTCGAGGGTTCGCAGTCGTCAGATATGTCCGATTGTGATTAATGGATCGCTGCTTTCTCTTGACATCCAACATCTGCCTGACGACCCGCTCAACATCTTCCTTCGTTTTCAGTTTTCCCTGCCGCATTTCCTCGACCAAATTGCTATGCCTCGCCGCCCATGCCGGATTGGGAGTCGACATTGTTTTACGAATGGGAGCCTCACTCTTTTTGGTGTAGACGTCGATCGTCTCAATTTCATCGATTCCAAACGCTGGCCTATTATGAAGCGCGTAATTAATCGCATGGACTAACTCCTGAGGTGAAAGAAAACGTCGGCCGTCCGAATCTTTTTCACCCAGCCCTAATTCCATTCGGTATACAAATTCGGGCGATAACGTCACGTACATCAAAACGGCTTGCAAAGCCATTGTGTTGCCCAATGAAGCATTCTTTTGGAAAACATTTCCCCAGTAATGTTCGTATTCCGTTTCAGCTGGAAGGCGGCGCAAAAACAAATTGAAGGCGACATCTAACGCCTCTCGAAAGTCTTGTTGCTGGACCGAACCCTGGGCATTCATAATCTTTCGAAAAATAACGGGAACCCGACCACGATATTCGTTTGCAGATGTTGTAACGCCACCGACGAACATCGCTTCGTTATTTCCAGTACGGCTACCTTTATTTTTTACCTGCGTGACAATCCGTACCTTCTGCCCCTTAGTCATGATCTCGGCCATCGTTTCCGCGTTCAGCATCAAGGCCTCTAACGAGGACTGATCGGCGACGATCGTCGAGTAATCCGTGAAACCGGACGCGTGATGAACAAATTCAAAAAACGGGTTCGCGTATTTAGCATCGGCAAAATAACGGTGCGCTAGAAGCTTTCCCTTGTGCGGACCGCGTTCGATCAAATGATTACCCGTACCTCCAATCTTGACGCTGTACCAAGGCGCCCGACCATAGGCTTTTTCCCATACTGCGTCATAGATAAGAGGTCGCTGCCGCCACAGCCGAGCAGGCGTGTAAGGCATTTCCGTAATGCTTCCATCAAACAATGTCTCATGATCGACGTAGTTACCATATTGAGGTAGCAACATCTTTTCTTTTAGTCCAAACCCTGCATTAAATCGTTCTAATTCAGTTTCAATCAACCTAACGAAACGCGACCTTTCCTCAGCCGATGGCTGGTCGCTGTCACTTGGCGGCATCTCAGCAAACTGAACCTGCGCAAAAATATCGCTCCACGTCTGCGCAGCTTGAGAGTCAGCAAGGTCATGGCCAATCTGATCAAACCGCAGACCCGACTCTTGGGAATCTGCGCCGTGGCAATCGATGCAATAAGTCTTCAAAAACGAAGACGTTCTCGACTCAAACCTCTCCGACGGCGACTGCGGTTCGCTGGACTGTCGAGTTCCATAACCAGCGTTCAATTCCGCACAGTTGAAAGACAAAACAAGTGCGACCATGCCAAACACTGGAAATTCGAAACAACTTAGATTAAGCAAAAAGAGTTTTTGAAACATATTCAGACGTTTTCCCTGGCGAGCGAGCCACCTGCTTGAATTCAACTGACCTCCAGTGAATGTATGGCGACTTAACTCGATCAATAGCGCGGCGATCAAAGACCGCCCACCAAAATCCGCTTAATTATAGCTTGTGCAAACATCCAAAACAATTTCACTCAGCATTCTTAGGGCAGGCTAATTCACAGATCCCGAAAAAAATTACTTTTGCGCAATACCGGAGTTCTGTCTCCAATGATCGCTTTGCTCGCAATCCGTTAACTCTTCTGACGTCTGTGGAAATCTAATTAGGAAGGATTGCTTTTAAGAACTCTGCGAACGTGGCATCGGCGAGCCAACAACGTCGTTGAATTTTGCGGAATTTCCTACACTTTGGCGATGGGATTCGTCGCCAATATGACGTATGCTGGGAAAGTTCCATCCGTTTTTCTTCGCCCAATAAATCAATGATCCGCACCAGCTTAATCGTTTTCACGATATTCTCCGCCTTATTATCCAACGCTTCAGCCCTTTACGGTTTCAATGATTCGCCCAACCCAGACGCGATCAAAGCACTCAGTACTTGGGCGAAACAAGCGGAATCCGCCAGAGCCCAATTGACCGATCAAGACTTTGCAACGGTTCCTTTAAATAAGGCTCAAGCGAAGCAAGCTTCTGACATCCTGTTGAAGGACTTTCGCGATCGATTAACCGATCAACGCAAGAAAGAGTGGGCCGACAAAGTTATTCGGCTAGACAACCTAGAGATGAAATTTGATTATCGCGTCTTTGGAAAAAAACCGAAATCAGGCCGACGATTATTTATTTCGATGCATGGTGGAGGCGGGACTGCGGCCAGGGTCAATGACCAACAATGGAGAAACCAAATTGGGCTCTATGAACCGGAAGAAGGAGTCTATTTAGCACCGCGAGCACCAACGAATACCTGGAACCTTTGGCACCAGGGACATATCGATGACTTTTTCACGAGGATCATCGAGGACGCCATTCTGTTTGAGGATGTCAATCCAAATCTGGTTTACATCATGGGATATTCTGCCGGGGGAGATGGTGTGTATCAACTCGCTCCTCGGATGGCCGACCAACTTGCCGCTGCGGCGATGATGGCGGGTCACCCCAACAATGCTTCTCCACTTGGATTAAGAAACATTGGCTTTACTTTGCACATGGGTGGACAAGACAAAGCCTACAATCGCAATGGAATCGCACGCCAATGGAAAGAAAAGCTGGCGGACCTACAAAAAAATGATCCAGAAGGATATCAACACGAAGTGACGATTCATGAGAAATACGGACACTGGATGAACCGCGACGATCGGGTTGCAGTACCCTGGATGTCAAAATTCACCCGTGAACCACTGCCAGAAAAAATTGTCTGGTTCCAATCCGGCCGCACCCATCCAAGGTTTTATTGGTTGGCAGTAGACGAGGAGAACAGGGCAGGGGGCAGCCACGTTTCGGTTTCTATGACAGGTAAAAGAGACTCAAAAGCCAACGCCAACTCTCTAAGTGCCGCCCAATTCAAAATCGCTAAAGCAGACAAAATCAAATCATTGACGATTCGAATGAATGACGAATTCGTAGATCTGGATCAGCCCGTAACGGTCGTGCTCCCTTCCGGGAAAAAAATAACAAAAACGCCTCAGCGAACAATCGCGGGCATCTACAAATCTTTATCGGAGCGATTTGATCCCGAGTCGGTTTTCTCTGCAGAAATGACTGTCACGATGGAGTAAACTTGAAAAACTTCTTTACCTTAATTCTTAAAAATCGGCTGTAAGCGTTAATAGCTAAGCGAGCGTTAACACCATTCAAACGGACCGACACGAAATTTCTTCAACCACAAAGTTGATCTGAGTATTTGCAAAATCCAAAACACCAAAACGACTCCAATTAACTGGTTGCGACTCAGCTAACCATACCAGCCAAAACCGTGACCGTAGAACAGTGTCGTGCAGGCAATGGTTTGCAGTAGATAATTTGTCAAAGCCATCTGGCCAACTGCCACCAGTGAATTCTGCAACCACCTCAACCAACCGTTTCGGCATAACGATGCAGACGTATGCGAGGCAGATAAACAGACTTCCCCAATAGTTAAACTGAGTACGAAAAAGAATGAGTACTCAAAACTCCACCTCGCAGTCTCTAACTTTTCTATGCCTGCAATAAATTAACATCAATCCACCAACTCGCCAAAATCCCCAAATGATTAGCTGGAACGTTGCCGCGAACAGCGCACTGTCGCTGCGATGCGAAAATTGCTCCAGCCAACTGCCACGATAGATCGCCAAATTCTCTTCCATTTGGGTCCATGTCGGCCTCCAGTTCGTCTTCATTTCGGTCAACTGAGGTTCGTCCCAATACGGCACTGAAAAACCAATTAGAAGTGAGATGCCGGAACCGACGGCGACAAAGGATAATCCGAGCGGTATCAACCAACGCGGCCTTAGTCCACATAACCATTCCACAAACGCTAAAGAGAATGTCGCCGAACCAAAGCAAATGTGCGTGAGCCAACCCCAATAGCAACAACCAGAACATCCGCCGGTAGTGCAACCACGTTGATTTTCGACCTGCTTTGCGACTCCGCTGCC
>JAAEMV010000626.1 GCA_024225195.1 Planctomycetaceae bacterium
AAGCGCAAGCTGCAACCTAACAATGTTGTTACGAGGGTACTAAGCGAGAGCAAACCAGTCAATGTTTACAGTAGCCCAGATTACTATTGGGAAAAAACGTTTCCAACTCTCTATCCGTATGGTTTGGGTGGTCCAAGCAATACAGAATTTGGCTTCAAGCACCTGTCGGATTATCACGCCCATATTTTAAAGCGAGGTGGAGGGCAGAAAGGTCGTCGCTTTCAGAACAACTCGGGGTCCATTTTTGCGACATACACCTACGCGATGAAGCAAAAGGCGTCCGGAATGGCTTTCGCTGCTACCAAGGATGAGGTGGATCCGAATGCAGTCGCGGATGTAACGAATGTTCATACGGTAAAAACGTTTCTGTCAAGTTTACAACGCAGCCAGCAAGGAGAAAAGGTCGATCTTCGAGACAATTATGAGCAGTACCAACGTCAGCAGCAAGAACTGGAGCAGCAAAGAGCCAGTAAAGTTGATAACAGGGGCAATTCTTCTTCCAAAGCTTGCAGTCGTTTGTGGTTCAGGAACTGGGTGAAGACTTGGTATCTGGTCTTTTGGATGCCGTCATGTTTGTCTGGATGATAGTCGCGGATTAACTCTTTGTACGCAGTCTTGACGCAATCAGCAGTAAAACCT
>JAAEMV010000627.1 GCA_024225195.1 Planctomycetaceae bacterium
CCTGCCGGACAAAGCTATTGACCTTGTCGACGAAGCTGCCTCGAGACTCGCAATGCAACTCGACAGCGTTCCCGAGGAACTCGACACAGTCCAGCGGCGACTTACCCAATTGGAACTAGCGGCCCGCCAGCTGGCTGATGAAAACGACGATGATGTGAAATCGCGTCTCGAATCGGTTCAAGTTGAAATGGAAGAGAAACGCCGAGAATTAGCTAGTCTTCGTGAACAATGGGAATCTGAAAAGCTCGGTATGACCGGAGTCCAAAATGTTCGCGAAAACCTCGCAGCTGTCGAGCTCGAGTTCGATCAACTTGACTCAAAGATTAAAACTGACCAATCGTCCGGACTTCCTATCAATGAAGACGACTATCGGCGTCTGTACGAGTTGGATACACAGCGCAAGCAGCTTTTAAAGCAAATTGAAGATGCTGAAATTCGTCAAGCGGCAATAGATGAATCGCCTGCAAGTGATCAAAAACGTTTGTTAAGTGAAATGGTGACCGAAGACGAAATTGCGGAAGTCGTGAGCGTCTGGACTGGAGTCCCAGTCAACCGAATGCTTGAGACAGAGCGAGCCAAACTACTTGTAATGGAGGAACGAATCCACCAACGGGTTATCGGTCAGGCTGAAGCCGTCGCCGCGGTATCCAATGCCGTTAGGCGAAGCAGGAGCGGACTGCAGGATCCCAATCGCCCTATCGGATCGTTCTTGTTCCTCGGCCCCACGGGAGTCGGAAAAACCGAAATCTGCAAAGCACTCGCCGAAATCATGTTTGATGATCAAGATGCTATGATTCGAATCGACATGAGCGAATACATGGAAAGGCACAGTGTCAGTCGGCTCATTGGAGCCCCTCCGGGGTACGTTGGTTTTGATGAAGGCGGAAAGCTTACCGAAGCGGTCCGCCGCCGACCGTATGCCGTGGTTTTACTCGATGAAATCGAGAAAGCACATGATGATGTCTACAATATCCTGTTGCAACTGCTCGACGATGGGCGACTGACCGACAACAAAGGAAATACCGTTGACTTCACCAACACGATTGTTGTGATGACCAGCAATATCGGCAGCCAACTGATTCAGAAAATTACAGAATCAGGAGGCTCCGCCGAAGAAATGCAGACGGCCATGGAGCAAGCCCTCAAAGCAAAATTTGCTCCGGAGTTTCTAAATCGAATTGATGAGAAGATAATTTTCCGCACGCTCAACGAGGGGGAAATTAGAAAAATCGTCGACCTGCAACTCAATTCGCTAGAACGCCGCGTCGCAGAACTAGGCTGGACCTTAAACGTCACCGAAACGGCAAGAGCAGCTATTGCCGACGAAGGCTATGATCCGCAATACGGCGCCCGTCCTCTGAAGCGAGTCATCCAACAAAAATGTGAAAACCCATTAGCGACCGAAATCCTTAAAATAGAGTCGCCCGATTCCAACAAAACCATCACGATTGATTTCGTAAATGATGAATACCTGTTCCGCGAATAAACCGATCATGCAAATGACATGATCGGCAATGCTTAAACACGTTTTTCGTCTAACCGCAACGCGATCCGTGCCGCCATCGAAATCCGAACCAAACCAATCCCGGATCGGAAAACAATCGCCGAAGGAAAAGCGAGTGCTAACGCTTCAATAACGTTCCGGTTAAGCGCGAGCATGAAATCTACTCCAATTAACCCGAGTCCTAGTAACACTAACAACCAACCCACCAACTCTCTTATCCCGATTAGCATAAATTTATCTTTCTCAAAACTAACCCAGCCAAGCTGGGACTATTTCCTCTGTCTTGGCAAAAGCCAAACCAGTCACCAAGCACACTCTAACGCTTTTGCTTTCGTTTGTAGCGGTAGGCTTCAAGTCGTTTCTGGTCACGCCACAATTCATTGGCGATACTACTCCGAATGCTGACATCGGCCTGCTCAGAACTCATCTGCCACCTCGCCACGAACTTTATAATATTGACCGATACAAACCAGCAAATAAATATCCCAAGCACAATCAAAATTAACCGTGTCGCTCGACGCGACGTGATGTCACCACGCACGTTTTGAATTTCAAGAGGGATCACGAGAAGCAACGCCAGTCCCACTAAAATTGCAATGGGAATAAAATACCAACGCCCGCCAAGCACCGTTGGATTAGGGTACTGACGAACGGGATCTACCGCCTTTACATCGCCCGACAGACGCGACTGGTCTTGGCCTGGATAAATTGCCTCAACCGCGTTCGCCAAATCGATATACCGAACGCTAAATCCGAAAAATGCAAACACAAAACCTACGAACAACAACTCTCTTAGATCCAGGTCAGGATTCCCAATTTGAAATCCCGATAAATATATGTACTTTGTAATAATCAAAACAAACAAAAACAAATAAATCAGAAACATCTTGCGGAAGCCGATCGCAAACGCAAACAGAATAAACAATATCCCGGAAAGGAACGTTGGAATCAGGCCGATGGAAATAATGGCCAGACAACAACCTCCAGCACCGAATCCGAAAAACCCAAGAGCCTTATCTGCTTTGCTCCAAACACCGTCTTCGCTCATGTTTTCGCTTTTCTTACTATTTCCCATATCCTTATCGGAAGCACGCGTCAATCAATAACGCCGACTTGCCGACCGCCCCCTTCCCATTCCAGATTGGAGCAAACCTACCTGCATCGCGACTTTTTGAATTAGTCGCGTGTCTCCAATTCGAGCGTAGCTTGCTCCGATCGCGCAAATTTTAAATTGAAACAAAGACTCTGCAGTTGCCCCGTCAAATTCGGGACGAGTTTTTGAAATCCTCGCTGCAATCGGATCATGTATTTCAACATCTGGAGGAGGTGAAAGCGGCCCAACAAAAATGACGCGGTGACCATCAGCAACTGCTAGGCGAACACTCTTCAGCGTCCGTTCCCGCGCCAATTTCCCAGCAGGCTCGGGAGCGACAATCACAAATAATTCGTTATCTTTTGCCTTGCCTCTGGCTTGATCCAGCGCCCAGCAAACCCGCTCGTTCATATGATTACATTCACTTTCCCATCTCGCAGCATTCATCCACGGCAAATTGTCCGTACGATTGATCGACGATGGATTGATGGTGTATTTCTCCGCGTACTTCTCACACCATTTCTTCATCAGTTCATCGTCGTACTGCATCCTCACTGAAATTCCGGCGTCAAGTTCGAAGAGATGTTCGAGGCAAACAGCGACAGACCGCCGCTGGCAGTCAACTTCTCGTTTACTAACAAACCAAGATCGCATTCTTGTCGAACCCGAATTGAATCGCTCGTCGAACATTGGAGGAAAACGACGACAGGCATTTTCAAAAATGATCTTTACTAGCAGATCAAGGTTTAAGTGCGAAAGCGGTGGATTTGGATTGGACGACTCAAGAAGTTGCTGCATTAACAAAGTCAATTGGCGCTCTCCGGAACCATGTTGCAAATGCTTCATGGAATCGGATTTAAGAATAATCGTCGAAACAGGATCGCGATCCGCCAATAACAACTTCGCAATGGAGGCCGATACCGAAATTGAGTGATCTGCCGCCGCAGCACCTGGTCGTCCCCAAAACTGGTAGGAAGCCAGATCAACCATTATCGTTGACCGGATTGGTACGAGGTTCTCGTACTCACTCGACATATACTTCCCAAGCCTAGCCGTTGGCTTCCACGCGATTGATCGCGGAGGATCACCAACCCGATATTCCCTGACCCCCAACAATTCGGCGCCCCCACCGGGGGTCTTGTTTCGATGATGCCCAAGAATACGTTGCAAATTGTTCTTTTTTAAGACCGATACTGTTGTTTGAGGCCTAATCAGGAACGGCAATATTAAAAGTTCTTGACTAACAGGGCAAAACTTCTCCGCCCGGAAAAAACCCCAATGATCTCCTAACTCCAACTGCAACCCCGGCAGAACGTACCGACCACAAACGAGCGTTTTCATACGATATCGAAGCGCAAACCCAAGCTCGCTGTTGACGTCTACCATTTCTCGATTCCGCCCGCCAGTTAATTCAAAGGTTGGCGAGAGCATATCAGCTAAGAATATTCGGTAACCACGACAAAATCCCGAAAACTTCCCTCTCACCTCAATATCTAATTCGCGTCCGGTTACCGCCGTTAATCGATCTTGAGCCTGACCATCAATCGTACGTTCGCAGTTAGTTAGAAGTTGTTGAGCGCTATAAACTGCAAACTGAAAAAGAATCCACTCGATCCATATCCATGTCCAAACTGCAACGCACAGCAGCGTGAGAGGTTCGTTTCCCATTAAGATCGAAACGATCAACATCCAGGCTGTTGAGACGAGTAAAATGTTACAACGAACAGTTAGCATTCTTTTCTCTGTTGAACCAAATCACGAACCAAGCTCTGTCGCTTGAACTCTCGTTCCGCAATCGACACACTCCTTAGTTTCGAATGGCAACCGATTGCACGATTTCTCTAACAATCTCCGCTGCCGTCCTCCCCGACAATTCCGCTTCCGGCCTTACAATGACTCGATGCTCCAGGATCGCGTGAATGACCGCCTGCACGTTCTCGTGAGAGAAATATTCTTGACCATGAAGCAACGCATGGGAGCGTGCGGCTCGCAATAGATAAATTCCCGCTCGTGGGCTGGCCCCTAATAAAATATCGTGGTGTTCACGTGTTTTGCGGATTAGGTCAACCACGTACTCTTTCATTTCCGGTTTACCATACACCTGAGAAACTGCAGATTGGAATCGCAAGATCATATTCGCATCGCATAATTGACCGGGAGCGGCAACCGTTCGTTCCTGCAACTCCATCAATTCAATCTCGGAACTTCGATCCGGATAACCAACGTTAACGCGAAACAAGAATCGATCCAACTGTGCCTCAGGCAGTCGGTACACGCCCTCCTGTTCGACAGGATTTTGAGTCGCGAGGACAACGAATGGTTTGGGCAGCATTAGCGTCTCACCCTCGATGGTGACTTGCCCCTCCTGCATCGCTTCAAGCAGAGCCGACTGCGTTCGGGCCGGAGCACGGTTTAGCTCATCGGCCAATAACAATTGACAAAATATGGGACCACGCTGCAGCACAAACTGGGACTTTGATTGGTCAAGAATCCGCGTACCGGTCACATCCGACGGCATCAAGTCCGGGGTGAATTGAATACGATTGAAATCTAATCCCATCGCCGAAGCCAACGTTCGACACAATGTCGTTTTGGCCGTACCAGGTACTCCCTCTAGCAGCACATGCCCTTGAGCGATCGTCGCAATCAGGACCTGCTCCAAGACAGAATCTAAATCAATTAACGTCTTGCCCAATCGTTCGATTACTAATTTCCGAAATTCATTTGCCTCACGTGAGACCGTTTGCAGCTCCACAGTATTGTTCACAGGTTCCTCTTAAAGAAACAAACTAAAATCATATCTAAACGTGAAAACCGCATTATCTACAATTTTCCAGACTCTAAATTATTAACACCATTTCGTGACCAGTATTGAGCAGTCACTTCGATTCACCGCGCGTCATTACAATCATGACCAACCAATTATTTACATCGGCCTCTAATTTTAAAAGCCGACTTTGTGTCCAATAACTAGCGGGCTTCGTCTTAAAATCATTACTTGCTTGACCCATCTCATCGAAAAGACGTTCAGACTCCGCACCTGGACGAACGGATAATCCTTCCGGGAAGCTTGGCCAATCCCGGTAACCTCGACCTTCCGCTTGCCGGCAAAACGAGTCAAGCAACAAATTTGCAGCCCATTGACGATCCCGAATTGCTCGAAACCGAGAGAGCTTTTTACTTTTGAAATGCCGCTCTAAAGCGGCAACACTGGCAGTACGTCGCAACATTTTTTTTTGCCACAGAAAAGCTAAAATCAATGAAACACAAACTCCAAAAAACAGCGCCCAGATCATGCCGCGATTGTAGTCGTAGTCAGAAATACCATCGATTTGCTCGCGTAGAAACTCGTTGATTAAATCCTTATCTTCGACATCTGCTGCAAGTTGGTTGCCAAATTCCAACAACTTCTCTGCAGGAAGTTGTTTCAGAATCTCCCTGATTTCATCGGGCGACAACTGAACCGGCGGTAGTTCCAAATCCTCAACATTATCATGACGTTTGTAATCCCCATCAACGATGAAGTGAACGTACTTCCGATCGGAATCTTTTAACCACAGCAAGCTTTGGTAGGCAAACAGATCGTTGCTCTCGGCTGTTATCATTTGGTTGGTAAAAATTGTTTGGTCCGCAATGGCGATTATCCGGCCACCCTTTTTTGTTTCACCTGCTGCCGCAAACGCATCAGAAGCGCCGACACTCGAAAGCGCAGGATATCGAGCGATCACAGTCAAATCATCAGCCAACATAATCCCCGGCCGGTTTGACGCAATGGAACGTACTCCATTTAGGCTTGGGTGTTCACTAAACCTACGGATGACCGGACAGTCACGATTCGACAGATATCCATCGTTCTCGGATCGCGCAGTTACCGATTCCCCGATAAACTTGACGCCATATTTAAGAGTGGCAGTACGTTCCGATGCTTGATCACTCGCCACCAAAACCGCACCACCTTCTGAAAGAAACGAGTCCACAACCGACACACGCTCCACACTCCCTAAAACAACAAGAACCGTTTCCTTCGGAGTTGCTACCGCAAAAGTCGCGTCGTCAATAGCTTCTAATTCGACGAACTGAGAGATCAACTCAAGACCTTCGAACCCCCGTTGCAACTGCCGCCTTAACGCGTCGTCGTCCTGCGAAACACACGGTTTCGCGAACGTCAACAAAAACAGAATGGTCAGCCATCCAGACCAAGGAACGCGATAGAAGTTAAACATTCGTTAACCTTCTACCTTTAATCGAGTCGACAAATCCGATTTGCTTAAGAGTTTGGAAAGCGACTTTAAGGTTGTTCGACAATTATCCCGCTCGCTTTGTGACAATTCACCACCAGTTCTGGTGTACCGCATCCGAACGTAACTGCGGACCAACTCATTAATGTTCGTTTCAAATTCCGGAGCATCAGAAAGCAGAACATTTTCAGCATGCTTCGCGTTCCACCACCCCGATTCAGATCCAAATTTATTGAGTAAAAACAGGTCAACGAGAGCAATTAAATCTTGAGAGGACTGGAAATTTGCCCGATCGATACGTCGAGCAACAGCTCGATCCGAAATTATTTTTGAAACACTAGTTGAGCGGCGGTTCATTAGCGTGAACAAGAACGCAAAGATCACACCCGCAATCCCAAGCCCAAACAAAAAAGTAAATATCCCTCTAGATGCCCCCCCCGTGTCAGAGCTCGCTGCCTCGGAACGTGTGGCCACCGGTTGCTCGTCTTTTGATTTTTCCTCTGAACTAGATTGTCGCTTTCCTCGACCGCCGGAATTGGACTTCCGACGCGAAGCCCGCGCCTGGTTAACCCAATCGGAACCAAAAGTACCTCCACGTCCTCCAGATTTACCTTCGTTGTCCCAGCCTTCAGCATCCGAACTGAATCGAGGTGAATCATCACCTCCGTCATCTTTCTTTCTCTTTTCCCCGGTACTGCTGACAATCCCTTTGAAAAGAGAGTCTAAATTTCGCTCGAAAAATCCACGGTCAGCCTCCGCCCCGTCGGCAGAGGATTCTAAAACCTCTTTTGCAGCTTCGACGACAGTACGATCGAACACACTCGCAAGCCTTGGCTTATCTTTCCCACTCGAATTCACCCCTGACTCCCCATCAAGAGCATTCGAATCCCGATTCATAAGAATCTGGAGTGGAGCCTGAGCCAAATCAGCGAACCTTCGGATCGAACCGTTAGCTTTCGAGTCGCGCAATTCGTCAGATTTTTGAGAATCTCCCGAAATGCCCGCCTTTGAACCTAAATTCTCACTGTTTCCAACACCAAGCCGTTTATGGTCTTCTTCCCAATCATATTGCCGACCTTTTTCTTCAGCGGCTTTCGGTGCTGCTTCAGAGAGGCCAATTTCCGGTGCCTGCTTTTCAGCTCCTTCAGCCGAATCGAACTTTAAATCGTTAGCCTCAGCATCGCTATTTCGCGGCGCCACACCGACACCCTTATCGACATTACCAACTCCCGTACCTAACCCAAGAGGGTCTTCGATCGATTCATTTTCGCCTGCTCGTTTACCCCGTTTCTCGCGAGGTTGCCCGGCAATTTCATTTTTCCCCTCCGAACTCAGCGGAAGCTTCGGTTCAATTATCTCTCGGGCTTGCTTTTTATCACCGGTAGCTCCAACGTTCGTCCTTTCAGCATCACTGCCCGGCGCACCACTCATCTCGCCTTCGCCTTCGCTGGAACTGATACCTTGCCTCCGCTCCGTGGCTCTACTCGCTCCCTCTCTGTCTGCCGCAAGGCTTTTGCTATTCGGGTCGACCCTAATCTTCTTCGACTTAGGCAGAGCTTCATTCAGCGCGTCGCTTAATGCATCAAGCCTTTCATTATCGCTGGTAGAACCTTCCGCTCCCATCCGTTTAAATTTTTCAGCCAAAGACTCTTGAAGCTTATTTGGAACGCCAAGCTTTCTCATCAGGGCACGCGAAGCCTCTGAATCAAGCCCATTTTTATTTAAATACTGCTGAGCGTGTTTCCGTAAAGCTTCTTGTTTTTCAGAACTTAGGTTTTTAAGCAGAGCCTGACTTTGTGTTGCGAGTTCCCTGAGGTCGCTGAGGTCGCCAGCATTGAACTTGCTTCCATCAGAATTATCGGGTTTAAAAACTGAAAGTCGTTGAAATAACTCTGACGGCTCTACCCGCCCAAGATCCCGAAATCCCCTATCGAACTCTTGTCCCTCCACTTGGGCGAGTAAGGGAATTAAAACAACCGACCCGGCCATTGCGAGAACGAAACCTTTTAGCCACTCGCAATTCAAACGCTGCGGCCAACTCACCAACATTTTTTGCGGTACCTGAAATTGTCGCCCAGGTTGGGATCGCTTTTTTTGTTTTAGAACTGTGATACTAGCACCTATCAATTCGAGACAGCCTCTTCAATTTTCGTTTTGCAAACGAACCAGAATTCCGTGATCGAAAATCAAGTTCTAGCAACGAATCTCAACTCTCCGGACTCGCCTCCGGTCCCTTTTGCCTCAAACCGATATTCATAACTTCCACAATCAGCGCGAAAAACATCGCGAAGTAGATGTAACCTTTATCCATATGGGCCCCAACCCCTTCCGCGATCAACATCACACCAATCAAAATCAAAAAACTCAGAGCTAACATTTTCAAGGTCGGATGTTTCTCAACAAACCGACTTACCGGTTCGGCAAAAACCAGCATCACGATCACCGCGATAATTATAGAAGCCACCATGATCGTGATGTCATCCACCATTCCGACCGCAGTAATAACTGAATCAAGTGAAAACACAACGTCGAGTAACGCAATTTGAATTAAAACACCTGCAAACATCCGCTTGGTCGGCTTTGTGTCAACCGCATCCCCGTGCCCAAATTCATCATGAATTTCATAGACACTTTTGGCAACTAAGAACAAACCGCCTAAAAACAGGATTAGATCTTTCAGAGATACACCATTGGCCTCGGTAAAATGCTCTTGGTTAACTTCCTTCAAAACTTCTCCTGAGAGATGACCGGCGGTCGAAGCATCCGTAACGCTCATTCTTTCAATAATGGTCTGGGGGACTCCAAGATCCGTCAATTCAAAAATTGGCCGCTGAAACTGCGCATCGTGAACGAGATAATAGAGAGACAGCAAAAGCAATAGACGGGTCAACAGCGCCAGCGCAAGGCCAAGACGCCTGGCGAGCGGCTGCTGGCTCTTTGGCAATTTTGCCGACGCAATCGTGATGAAAACAATGTTATCAATCCCGAGTACGATTTCCATCGCCGTAAGTGCCAAAAGGGCAATTACAAATTCCATTCAATATTCCCCATTTGTTTCACGCTTAAATAATCCGCTTTAATATATCAATTCTATCGCACCTTTTACAGGCAATCCTAGTGATTCCGCCTACGTACAACCAAACGATAATTTCCACACAATGTAAAAACCTGGCGTTGAGGACATTCAAACGGGCTCCAAAGCAAACCGGCACCGTGTCCGGCTCCAACCAAGACTATTTCTGACCGCCACCAAACAAACCTTTAAATCCTTCAAACACTGGAAGCGCAAAACCGGCAGGAGCCCGTTCAACCTCGAGCGTTCCCGTTAATTCGAATCTTTCTCCGTCGACCTCTTTGCTTAGTCTCAAATCGCAACCTCGAAACCATCCAAGCACTGGAGCTTGATAATCCTTTGGCAACTCAGGATTTTCAAAATCCGGCCACGCATCTGAAAAAATCATGTCAATGCCACCGCCGGTCTTTACTACCTTGTAGCTTCCCCCCAACGAGCAAACCAATTCAACACCGAGCAAATCTTGACAAATCGCCTGTACCTTTCTTGGGTCAGTTCCTAACTGCCTTGAAACGAAATTCATGAATTTCACATTCGCAATCGACGTTTGCCAACTGCGCCGATAATTGATGGAGTTCACCCACCGATTTATGTTTGACTCCGGAGCTAGTTCATTGATTTCTAAATGGAACTGACACCGATCATCCAACGGAATTTTTAGATTTTTAAGTTCAAGCCCCTGCAGTCGGGCGAGGTTGTAGGAAACGGCATTGAAGCCTCGTACTTCTGAGCCATCCCCAGCCGCGTCCGTGGATTCGCTTAAACGATATAGCGGACTTATTAATAATTTAGATTCCCGAATGACCCATTTGTCGTTCCTCTTGACCGTCGACTCGTTTCCATCCTCGTCTACGATCAATAAATTTGAACTCTCATCGACAACCGATTCGCGCCGCCCCTCTGGAAAGAACCAATCCAAAACACCTGCAGCAGGCTGCGCCGCGACAAAACCGGGAACTTCCGCCAATATTTGCTGCAAAACAGAGGGAGCTTTCAGATCGACTTGTGGGTCGAATTCCGCATCATCATCGACTACCAAAAACAAACGGTAATCAAAATTCCGCTTGAAAATCGGCTTCTTTTTTAAACTCAAATTTAGCTTAACTATTGGTGGGGCATTTTCACTCTCCTCTTTGCCAGCCCTATTTTTGCCAGCGTTTCCCCAATCAATCTCACTTTCCATCTTTGGGCCAAGGCGACCTAAAGCCCAGTCCAAATCATCTTCGCCAATTGCTGTGATTCTCGAATCGAAAGAAACAATTTCAATCGATCGATTGCCATCATCGTCTGCTTTTTTCCTTCGATCGAGATGAAAGTAAACCGGTTCAAGATTCCTAATTGAAACTCCAACTGCGGCTTTTATCTCTTCATACTCTCCAAATTCCAACCGAGTGCAATCCTCAACAGTCACATCAGCCAAAGGCTTAAAGAAGCCGAATCGACCTCTTTCTTGATCGACCCAACTCTGACCATTTCGCTCAAGACCCTGCAAATCAAATCCCTTCGGCAAAAATTTCCCATCGATCAACTGTGCTATGACGTTGTCAGCGTCAAAAAACCTAACACCTTCGTTTGCCGCAGCCAGAGTCGCCATTTCCAACACTTGAATTCTTGCAGACAGGCGATTACGTCGGGCTAGTTCGATCTGAAACCCCGGTTTAAATAGATTTCTCAAAAAGGCATTTGAAGCGAAAAATAAAATTCGATTGTTGTTTTCAACGTTAAAAGGATCTTTAGAACGAAACGCTCTGAAATCTTGCGATTCCGCAAGTGACACGCTCTTACCGTTTTGAATCGCCAAAAACTGCTTAACGATCTCAACAGAAGTCGTGATAAGATGGAAATCTCCTTTGACGACATAATATGACCGGTAAAACACTCGCTCCTCAAGAGTCGCCTTCAGCACATTTTCGTTTTTCACATCGGCGCGTCTCAGCCGGGTTTCGATAAAATTTACGTCGTGTCCAACGAACTCACGCGACTCGCTGACGCCTTGCCACACGCTGTCGATGTCATCTATTGTTAAACCAGTGTTCTTAGGGAGCCTCTTAAAAATCCGTTCCCTTGCTTCTTGGACAATTTTCTTTCGCTTGTTTTCGAAGTTCTTCCTCAGAGACTCAGTCTGGTTTGGCTGAGCTTGCAAAACGACGCCCACCCCGGCGCCGCTACGAAAATAAAAATCAGATCCAATGAGCGCAACATCGTTTACCTTCGTCCCACCAAACCACTTATCCAATGGCCCCGATTGAACGCATAACTGTTCTAAGAACTTTGATTGAACAAGATTTTTATAGCCCCGCACCGTCAACATTCGACTCAGGTCACCGCCGTACTCCTCGATCAACCCTTTGAGCCAGATCTGGTTGTTCCAATTACCAAACCTGAGATAAAAACAGGTCGCTGGCACCACCTTCGCGATTTCTTCTACGACTGGAGTTTGAGGCAACACCGGGCTTCGCTTAACCGGCAGCTCGATTGGCTGAGGCAGAGAGGTTCGCGTGAGACGATCGTTCAGCGGGGGGGTCATCGATTCAGCAATTAAGTCGCTTCGCGTCGACTCAAGATCAAGCAGAACCCCAACCGTTCTAGATAATGATTTGACTTTATCCTTTTTCTTATTTTTTGAATCCTCTTTTTTGGCCTTAACTCGCCCGAGCAGCATGCTCTCCAGATAATCCTCTAAGATGGGTGGATAATCGTTGACGGCTCGCTGTGCTGCCATCGCGTCTACAAATTGCTTACGCCACTTCTTGGCGTACTTTCTTTCGAAAGGGTCAGGTTTGCATGCCTCAATTTTAACTCGCAGTTCGCGTGACTCACCAGAACCGCGCATCCTCAAACGCAGCGGAGCACTTGTGTCGGAACTCTTAAATAGGAACCAAATCTTATGAGCACGGATTTGATTTCCCATTGGAATCTGCAAAAAGGTTTTAAGCTTTCTTAGAGCAGGAGCTTCCACGAACGAGTAAAAAATTCGATTATCAGCTTCAACCAACTCGGCGGCGTTAATCCGCTCAATTGCCTCGTCTCCGTCTCGCAACATAAATGTCGCATAACCGATTCCAAATTCATTTTTAATAGTGTCAGAACTGACAAACGCCCGCGCTCCGGTTAATGCCGGTTGATTGTCCTGGCGGTCGATTTCGCGAAGCGCGATCCCTTGATTATCCTGACCAATCGATATATTTGAACAAAACAGAACCGTAGAGATCGAAGCAACAAGAATTCGCTTGCCCCAAAATTGGCAACTGGCAACCAGAGGATTAAAATTTGCTAAACTGTGGGTGTCCAAAGTAAACCTCTTGAGTGATTAAAAGCGCTGATCGCAGAATGGCAATTGTCATCTGGATAACGAACAAATCAAAGCCCAAGTAAAATTTTAAACCTTGCTTTCACCATGCAACCGTACAACAACCACCCAGAATCCTTCCAAGAAGCAGCTCGTATAATTCACGACTGCGATGCCATATTGATCACTGCGGGCGCCGGTTTAGGAGTTGATTCTGGACTACCCGATTTCCGTGGCACTGAAGGATTTTGGCAAGCTTATCCAGTGTTTCGACAAAAAGGTTTAGATTTTTTCGATCTGGCAAACCCAAGGTGGTTTAAGGACGATCCACAGCAGGCATGGGGATTTTACGGTCACCGTCACAATCTCTACCGTGCAACAACGCCTCACGCAGGTTTCAAAATCCTGTGGGATTGGGTTCGGGAAGTCGACCACAATTATTTTGTTTTTACCAGTAATGTCGATGGACATTTCCAGAAAACAGGATTTTCACCCGAACGCATTCACGAGTGCCACGGCAGTTTTGAATTTCTTCAGTGTAGCGATGCCTGCACCACTCAAATCTGGAGCGCGGAAAAGACGCATTTACAAATCGACGAAGAAACCTTGATCGCGAATCAACCAATCCCCAAGTGCCCCGTTTGCGACGCCCCAGCACGACCCAACATTTTAATGTTTGGGGACTCTGGCTTCATTCCTGATTACCATCAAACGCAAAACCAAAAATACAAAACTTGGCTTTCAAATCTTTCGGCCGGAACAAAAATCGCAATCATTGAAATTGGTGCCGGTACGGTCATCCCTACGGTCAGATCCGAATCAGAAAAAGTTGCCCGCGAGTTTAACCAACCCTTGATCAGAATTAACCCGCGTGACAGCAGCGGCCCCGAGTCCTGCATCTCAATTGCTGACGGCGGCCTGCAAAGTTTATGTCAAATCGAGAATGAGCTGCGACTCATCAAAGAGTAAAACTCAGTGGATGATTGCATCAAAAAATTACAACTTGCTGTTCTCTTAGAAATTGAATTTAACTCCGCGGCGCCTAAGATCCCTCGCCAGTTCCCCGACAGACTGATACTGAACGGCCTCCCAACCAACTGCTCGCGCGCCCTCGACGTTCTCTAAGCGATCATCAACAAACAAACATTTTGACGGTTCAACCGCAGCAACAGCCAACGCTTTTTCATAAATGAGAGCATCCGGCTTCATGGAACCTATTTCGAAACTTAAAATAAAATCACTAAATAATTCATTCAGAATTGGAAATCTTGCCAATGCGAATTCCCAATGTGCGATGCAAGTATTTGATAAAATCCCAATCGAAAAATTTACAGCTCTTAATTGAGCGATCAACGGAATCAATTCGCGGTTCAAGGAAAATATATCGCTAATCGTGTGGATTAAAAAATCGTGATCGAGATTAGAATTAGACATCTCGGAAAAACGGTCGCAAAACACCTGCTGATTAACTTCGCCGCACTCAAATGCCTGCTGAAGACCAGAATCAAAAATCCACTCAATCACTAACGCCGGCGACGAATCGATCGCATCCGCAATTCGCGTTGCTGCACGCGCGTGATCGAATGGGAGGATCACATTACCGAGATCAAAAAACAAGTATTGAATTTCAGCCATTCGAACTAAACCTTTACAGACATCCGACTTATGATTCTCGCTCCCTCGCGTGTTCGCTC
>JAAEMV010000628.1 GCA_024225195.1 Planctomycetaceae bacterium
AAATTTGTCGGAGGTGGCAACTGCATTGACGACCGGCGCTTTGTTCTCAAAATTCCCAAGTCCATCATTTGCCCACAACAGGTTTGGTTGGAGTCGGTAATTGGAAACGTAGATGTCTGGATCGCCATCGAGGTCGTAATCACAGGCCGTGACTCCTCGTGCGCGGTATTGGGTGTCCTTTCGTGCGAGCCGAAAGGCCGTTCCTTTTTCATTCATGAGAAATAGATCTGGGTAGGTGATTCCGTTGCCCCAATCTTCGTAACCGCCCACATAGAGGTCAACGTATCCGTCGCGATTGAAGTCTCCCCAGCAGGCCCCCAGAGAAACGGTGTCTGGAAGTTCGGGTAAATCGAAGGGGATGAATTCTTTGCCGCCGATGTTCTTGTAGAGTTTTAAGTTAGACCATGAGAATAGGTCAACAAAACCATCGTTATCAAAATCTGCTGCAATCAATTCACCTAGTCCATTCGCCAGGCGAGAGAACTTTTGCCCTTGTTCGTTCTTCCAAACGGTGCCACCGCAACACAGGTCTGGCCACCCATCATTGTTCAAATCGGCCCAGCATGCTGCGGAGCCGCCTAGCTCAAGCCCCAGGCTGGTAGTCTGATCGGTAAAACCCGGAGGGGCTGAGTCCTGTGCAGCTAGATCATTTGTTGCGGTCAATAACAAAATAGAAAGAAGAAGATAGTGTCGCATTAGGTTCCCAACTTTTTGTTTATTGTTGAATTGCCAAATCCTTCGACTATTTGCAGGTCAGTCGCTATCGGTTCTTTTTGCGTTGTTCGAACTGAGTGAAACTACTCTCGTGGAATTTCATTTAAGGTGTAGTACGCGTCAGCGTGTACAAGTTTCTCACCGGTACTTGAGCGAATAGCCGGAAGTCTAAAATCGTGTACGTGTCCCTGAACGCGATTGTCAACTTTGAGATTGACGGTCATGCGATCCGGGGAGACAACAGCTTGCGTTGCGACGGGCGTAGTTTGATCGACTTCAGGGCTGCCATAGCCCTGACGATAGATGTGAGTGAAGGTCGCCAACTGGTAGTTCGTTGCCAGACCCGCAATTTTTGGATCTACCGGTTTAGTAAAAGTAATTTTAAAACCGTCTACGGTGGCAGTTATCGTTTTGATTTCGAATGGCGTGACGCCCGTCCAGTCCAGACGCTGGATGGCGTATGCCTTTGGGCCACGCACAGGCCAGCCACGATTTGTGCCTCCGGCAATTAAATTACCATTGGGTGTAAATTGCACCGCTAGTAGTCCGGTGTCAAATCCTTCACGGAATGGATAACAGGCACCTTGCCAAACGCCATTCACTTTTTCTGTCGTTGCCCGCATGACCACGCCGAGGCTGAAATCACCAATAAAAATTTGGTTTTCAAACGGGCCAAATTTTCCGCCGGTGCGATCGACCATGAACCCCGAAATGGATCTTCCCATTCGCTTGTAAGGAAAAACAACGGCATAGGGGACTAGCTCTTTCACTCTTTTTCGTTCGACTTCTAATCGAGAGGGGGTGTTTGGGACCGTTGGTGGTTGTCCCATTTCTGGAGCAAGTTCGTACGAATTGAAGCTGACCGGGTGCCCCATAAATCCTCCTGGTTCGAGAACCTTGAGAGAGCACGAGCCATTCCACGGGCCTTGGCTCTCAGCATAAAACATAACGCCATGTTCGTTCGGGCCAATCCCGCATGGGCTCCGAATGCCGCTGCAAACGGGGATGGAACGTCCATCGGGAGTTATCTTTAAGCACCACCCTCGGAATGGTGCTTTGGAGTGGTAGGACTCCGAAAGGCAGAGTGCGACCCAAATGTTTCCTTCAGGATCGGGTTTGGAGCCGAATGAAAATTCGTGATAGTGTCGGAATCCCCAGCGATCGCTCAGCGTATCAAATTGATCGGCTCGCCCATCGTTATTGGTATCTGTAATGCGTGTTACTTCAGTTTGCTGAGTAATAAGGAATGCGTCATTTCGATAAGCCATTCCAAATATTTCATCCAAGCCACTGGCGTATTTTTTAAATACGGGTTCTGGATGTTTTTGAAAGATGCCATCCACGAGGAAGATATCGCCCCGCCGCGTAGCGATAGCGAGTTGTTTTTTGTCTGGCATGACCTCAAAGCTGCCTGCCTCAACGGCAAGTTCTGGAGGAAGTGGTACTTCGACCATTTTGTAGTATTTTGCTTCTTCTTCGGCCGTTCCCCAATACTCACCAAGAGGCTCTTGTTGGGGGAAGCAAACGAACAGTAACGTTATCAGTGATTCAATGAGTGTCGTGAACATGTTTGTTTTTTTGGTAGCTGATTATGGTATTAACGTGTATTGATGGAGGTTGGTGAATTTACTTCCATTCAAATTCTAAAACAGTATTTTGTGGACGCTCGGCAATCAATTCAATTTTAATTTTCAGTTGCATCTCTTCGCCTAATTCAATGATTTCAGCTTGATCTCCGGAGAGAATGGTGAGAACCACCTGGTTGTCAATTAAGTATTTCCCAAGCCCAAGATCCTTGATTTGTTTGCCAGTCGCTGCCTTTAAAGACAGATCGTTATCATCCGTCGGCGAGGTAAATAAAGTGTCGCGTCTTAGGGTGGTGGAGGCACCTCGAGCAGTAATACTCTCAAAGAAGTCTTCCACTTTGATTTTCCCAAAGCGGTATAAAAAGGTGGGCGACTGAGTTTCATCTAATCGGTAACCGAGAAATTGATGGTTGGGAGGACGGGCGTCGTCCACCTTCCACGGCAACGAAACACTGTCAACGTCGGGCCCCTTGCCAAAATTCATTGCTCGTTCCATAGGTCTGGCCGTTCCATGTCCTTGCCCAGTCCAAACCCCACCGGGGTCCAGGAATTTCCCTTTCCAGATCATCGCAAGCCGCATTTGCTCGGCATCAAACGCGAGATTGACTCCGCCGGGGTAGCCAACGCCGATGCCTCGTTTGCCAATTCCGGGATAGCTTCGGCGCAACATTTTTGCCTCGTCCGTTACTACAATTTCAAGGCGTTCTCTAACGACACCACGGGGTATTCGTGCTTGGCGGCCATCGATTAAATACTGCCACAGCGATTCGATTTGAAATTGTGAATCGCCTTTGATATCCGCCCGAATGGCCTTTCCGTCCGGCCAAAAAGACGGCATGACGGTATTTGGACTAAAGGATTGAGGAGCAAGCATGTACTGAAAAAACCAGTCCTTTTTCAGGCGGTCTGTCATTTCCGTTAGGTCGACTGCTGGCATGGTGTCAGATTGTTTGTATTGATAGGTATGACAAGCGACGCAATTAAGACCTTGATTGCCTGCCAGTCGGTGGCCGAGTTCCCGCATCTCTTTTTGATTGTCAATCTTTGCGAATTCCATACTTGGCAATTTATCTTCCGATTGAAATAAATCGATCAGATGGCCGATGTTAGACTCGCCATACTGGGGCATTCTGGTTTTCATGTATGGTCGTATCGATCGTGCATTGACCAATACATCTCGCATCCAATTCCGATTTAGCTTTGCACCGACTCCCGAAAGAGTGGGCGGAATTCGACCTTGGTCTCCAAGATTTAAATTGGTTGTTTTAAAATGTGGATTGCGGGCCTGGGTTACACCTCCAAGTTCATCGCGGCGATGGCAGGCGATGCAATTAAATGATTTAAGCGATACAGAGATCTGCTGTTCTCGACTTAGCTCTTTAATTGGATTCGTGATTGTGGAGGTGATTGCCAAGCGATCTGAGTCACTAAGTTCGTAGTTTGGCCAATTGCCGGAAGCAGTTGAAAGGCACCCTTTTGCTACATTGACTTTGGCTAAAGAGGGAAGTTGAGGAGTTGTACTGTCAGGCAAAATGCCTTGATGGCACGCGCCACAGTTGGCATCTGTAAATAATTGTTTTCCATGCTTGGCAAGACCGGAGTCAGTTTTCCAAGGGTTTACAGACGCTGGAGCGTTTTGCAATAAGAAAGCGGCGATGTCCAACGTCTCGCGATTGGTAAGAGACATGTTGGGCATCCGACCGGAGGGCCGAACCGCGTGTGGGTTTTCTAAAAATTCCACTAGTCCAGTAAGTGAATATTTAACCGCGAGTTCACCCAGTGGGATGGATTGGTCAAGTTGCTTTTCCTGCGCGGTCGAATCGCGGGGGGCATGACAGGCAACACACCCAAGTGAATGGAACAACTCATCTCCACGTTTGACGGATTCAGCATCCGTCTTGGCGGGAGTAAAGTCGTTGTTGGTACGAGAGGTTAAGAAATGAGTGATCGCAACGGCATCGTCCATCCGGCTGGTTTTGTCTTTACCTTGAAACAAATCTGGCATTGTTGTGCCTGGTTTCAAAGCATGAGGATTAGCAATGAAGTTGGCGAGAAAATCAGGATTTAAGTGTTGGGCTGACCAATTTAAATCGGGTGCCTGTTTGGGACTGGTCAGCGAAAGCGCTGCTTCAGGCTGGTGGCAGGCTGCGCAATTTAATTCGTTGATCAGGTTGATTCCACTCAGTTCAACACTCAGTTCGTGTGTCGTTTGAGTTGCTGTCGCGACCAACTCATCCTTGGAGCCACGCTCTTTTAAGTCGATTACATAACGAAGCAGGTCGAGAAATTGCTGGCGATCTTTCAGTTCTTTTACCAAGTCATCCGGCATGCTTGATTTTTTGGCGATTCGCATCTCATCGAGATCTTCGCGATCGATTGTCATGACTCGATCAGCCTCTGCAGGGTCGCGTAAGATTATTTGAGCGTCATTTTGCGTTTGGATGATACCTGTGAAGATCTCTCCATCTAGTGTCGAGATGATGACAGATTCGTATTCTTTTTTAATTGTCTTTGAGGGTTCGAGAATAGCTTCGACTAAATAAGTATCCGTAACATCCGCCTCTAGTTTGCCAAGGTTGGGGCCAATTCTCACTCCGTCTGATTGGGCGCGATGGCATTTTGCACAATTGATGTTTCCTTGGTGAAATAAAATAGCTCCTCGGACAATGTCGCCTCCTTCTCTCGCAGCTGCGACAAGTGCTTTAGGGTCTTCGCTAAGTAGTTTCTCATTAAGCGTCTGTGCTGACGTTGTTTGGGAGAAAAAGACTAGCAAAAGCAAAAATGAGATTGAGGATATGATTCGCATGGATGTTTCGTCGGTAAATCGGAGATATATACTTCGATGCGCGGATTAAAAATTGTTTTATAACCAAAACGGGAAACAAATTAATAATCGAACGCGGCAAGGGATCAGCCTACAATATAGCCTATTCCTTGAATCGGATTGATGTAGGATGCAGCTTCTCTTGTATTTATTAGTGTGTTGTTTTTTTTAAAGAGCGATGTCATGGCCGATAAAGAAGATCGAGATGTTGAAAAAGGCTATTCCAACTCCGAGTTTGTCGACAAACTTAGGCGGTTGGCTGACGCAATTGAAAACGAAGATAAGTTCGAAATTCAGATCGCTGGTGAACGAATTTATGTGCCAGTTCGGGCTGTATTTAATATTGAGCATGAACGAGAGGATGGGTTTGAAGAAATTGAATTTCAAATCAAGTGGTCGTCAAGCGATGATTAATGGCTGTCGGAAGTGTTTCAAAGCATAAACCAAAGAGACAATCTATTGGTTGGCTGGCTCACAACTGGTTAACATGATTCTCCAGATCTGGGGTTCTGTTAAGTAAAGAGGTCAGCAGTTGGTTTCGTGGCAAAGCGTTGGTAAAGCGAAGCCGGAAAATTTATGTAATTTTTATCGTCAATCTTAAAAAGTGAAATGAAGATGATTCTAAATAAGTGGGTTCCCTTACGTGTTTTAGTGAGCGCGGTATCGGTGCTATGTGTGATGGCTAGTTTAGAGGGTCAAGAACTACCGCACTCCTGCGCCCGTCCTGACCAAATCGCGATTGCCCACCTCCATTTAGACTTGAAAGTTGACTTTGAAAGTCAAAAGCTCGCTGGATCGGCAACGATGAAATTAGATCGCCGCACTGCGGCTAGCAATCTATACCTGGATACGAACGGCCTGAAAATATTTAAGGTCCAATCGCAACCCGACGGCAAGGAATTGAAGTGGAATTTGGGCGAACATGAGCCAAATCTTGGCAGCAGTTTAAGTATTGAGCTCGTCGACGGTGTTGACGAAGTAACTGTCTACTATGAGAGTCAGCCGGGTGCAGAAGCAGTGCAATGGCTAACTCCTGAGCAAACGACCGACAAGAAGTATCCGTTTTTGTTTACTCAGTCGCAGGCGATTCTTGCGAGGACATGGGTTCCCTGTCAGGACACTCCTGCGGTTCGCATGACGTATTCCGCGAAGATTCAGGTGCCACCAGAGTTGCTGGCGGTGATGAGTGCCTCGAATCCGCAGCGGAAGAATAAAACGGGTGTTTATGAGTTTGAAATGAAGCAACCGATTCCTGCGTACTTGTTGGCGTTGGCTGTCGGTGATTTGAAATTCTTGGAATTGGGGCCGCGAAGTGGCGTCTACGCTGAACCCTCAGTATTAAAAAAGGCGGTGTGGGAATTAGCAGATACCGAGAAAATGATTTCAGCTGCCGAAGCGCTTTATGGAGAGTATCGATGGGATCGGTATGATGTGATTTTCCTTCCGTCGAGTTTCCCGTTCGGTGGAATGGAAAATCCGAGATTAACATTTGCGACACCAACTATTCTGGCGGGCGACCGGTCACTGGTTGCATTGATCGCGCATGAGTTAGCCCATTCCTGGTCTGGCAATTTGGTGACCAATGCGACTTGGGATGATTTTTGGCTGAATGAAGGCTTCACTGTATATTTTGAACAGCGAATCATGGAGGCGATTTACGGTCGGGAGTATTCTGAAATGTTAGCGAAACTGTCGCTTGACGGTTTGCTCGCAGAAATCAAAGAACTCGAAGCACGTGATACATGGTTGAAACTGGATTTGCGGGGAAGAAATCCGGATGACGGCATGACTTCGATTGCTTACGACAAAGGATATTTCTTTTTGCGGATGCTGGAAGAAAAAGTGGGGCGTGAAAAATTCGATCAATTTTTGAAATCTTATTTCAAAAAATTCGCTTTTAAAAGTATGACAACAGAAGGCTTCTTGAGCTACTTGCAAGAGAATCTCGACAAGAACATAGACTTCAACGCTTGGGTCTACTCGCCCGGCCTGCCTGCTGATGTGCCAGTCGTTAAGACGGAGGCGTTGGAACGTGTCGAACAGGCGGGGCAGAATTTTCTAAACGGGGATGATCTTTCGGTTCTGGCCGTTGATTTCGAAACAGACCAATGGACTACTCATCATTGGAACCATTTTTTGCGTTCTTTTAAAAACGATCTTAGCCCTGCTCAAATGAAGAGTTTGGACGACGAGTTTAAATTTACTCAATCGGGCAATTCAGAGATTACACATGATTGGATGGTGCTCGTAATTGGCTCAGGCTACCAAGCTGGTTTTCCACGTCTCGAAGAATTTCTCACGGAGCAGGGGAGGCGGAAATTTCTGCAGCCTTTGTATGAAAAAATGGCAACCACCCCGGAAGGCCTCGAGCGTGCAAATCGAATTTACGCCAAAGCTCGTCCCGGCTATCACGCTGTTTCACGGCAAACGATAGATAAGATTTTAAATTATAAACCAACTGAAAATTAGATTCTTTTAAATCGAGGTCGTGTTTTGAGATTCTTCGCAAGAACTGCGGCTACTTAGTTTTTCTGGTATACTCCGCGGCGTTCTCGGTTAAGTCTGCCGGGCGCTCGTTTTGAAAAACGTCTTTTGAAATATCGGAGCAACATTATGAATTCACTTGGGTTGCAAGGTCGAGTTTTTGGATTCCTGGCAGCAGTTTTTTCTGTCGTATTGGTAATTGCGGGGTGCGCACAAACAGATCCAGTGGTGCCGGAGGTGGTCGTTACTGAATCGGTCGATGATGTTGAACCATTAGTGAATCGGGTTTTGACTCAGGAAGAGCAAAACGCTTTAGAACCTGAGACAGTTTTGACAATGCTTCAAGAAGGCAATCAACGCTTCATGGCGGGCAACCTCACCGCTCGGGATCACACGGAGCAAGTGCGTGACGCAGCAATGGGACAATTTCCCAAGGCTGTGATTTTGTCTTGTCTCGATTCACGCATTCCAGTGGAGGATGTTTTTGATCGCGGGATTGGAGATATCTTTGTTGCCAGAGTGGCTGGTAATTTCGCCAATACAGATATTCTTGGCAGTATGGAATTTGGCTGTAAGGTATCAGGTGCAAAATTAGTTTTGGTGCTTGGGCACGAAGGTTGCGGTGCCATTGCCGGAGCGATTGACGGCGTCGAGCTTGGAAATATCACTCCGATGCTCGCAAATATAGAGCCGGCGATGGCCTACTTTGGGGATTATTCAGGCGAAAAGACAAGCGGCAATAAGGCATACATGAACATGGTTACTGAACAGAATGTTCGGTGCACAATTGAATATATCCAGAAGAACAGTCCGATTCTCCAAACAATGGAAACCGAAGAGAAAATCAAAATCGTCGGTGGCATCTATGATATGCACACTGGCGAAGTGAGGTTTCTAAAATAATCCACTCGGTTGATCGCCGAGGGTATGCGCTTCGATTGGATGCTGGTTAGTTCGGGGCGTTTCGTGTTTCTGAAGGCGACTCACGTTGTGGAAAAGCGGTTGCTTTAACCGACTTCGAGAGTAGTAATTCCAAAAATTCTGGCGTGGTCTAATTCGGGAGGTTGCCCGCAATACATTCGTTGGCACCCGAAGGCTTCAGTCATTGAGAAAGATTGGCAAAGACGGATCGCGGCTGGGTTGTATCCGGGTTGCGGTCAAAATGACAATTCGAAACCAGAGAATTCGCGGGTGATCAAATTGGCCAGACTGTCCTCAAAGGGAGTCTAGCTCCAGCCCGAAGTGATTTTTACTTTTGAGCGCCATTGGCTTTTGCCGGTTTCGGCTTGTTTCGGGCTTTGCGCCAGTCTGCCTGCCGGTCGAGAGCATCCAGTTCGACTGGGCGGCCTGAATCCCCTTGCTCAGTCATCCATTGCTCGAGCGTAGTCGCGAGTTCCTGCTGTACGGTAGAGAATTCAGGTTGCCCAAATAAATTGGTTTGGCAGTAGGGATCTTTGAGGATGTCGTATAGTTCTTCG
>JAAEMV010000629.1 GCA_024225195.1 Planctomycetaceae bacterium
GTTAGAGAAGATTCAAGCGGCGGGAGGTTCGATTGTCCGAGAGACATTCCCATTTCCGGGAGGTAGACGCTTTCACTTTTCCGGACCGTCAGGAAACGAATTTGGAGTTTGGTCGGATGATTCCGAATAATGGGCGACTGTTGCGGTTGAAAATCTATTCATGGAAGGGAATGGTCCGAGGTTTTTCTGGTCAAGATCGTCGGCGGCAGGCACGCGTGGTCTAAAGTAAACCGCAACGCTCAATGTATCTGAATCCGTTTGAATATTAATATGCTTTGACAGAATTGATATTGGAAGCGTAGTCGAATGGAGGCGTAATTAATAATGAAATACCTCACATCCATGTGTGATCCGATGTTGGTTGTCGTTCTGTCTGATCCTTTGATAAAATTTGGTTTGGCGGTTAAATTGGTGTAACGACTCAATTATGAACCTTGAAAAAATGAACGCTGTCTTACTCGCAGGTCTAACGTGAAACCTCTTGCTGCTCTATTAATTGCTTTGCTAACCTCATTGTCTCTAAGTAGTTCATCTGAGGCGCAAGGTCGACGGAAAACGGGCGATGTCCGCGGGAACTTACGTTTGGAAGTCGTTTCCGTGCCGGACGATATTGCGGCAGGTTTTGAGCGGTTGAACTCTGAGGTATTGCTTTACCATCCGGTTGCTTCGGAACCTGAGGCGAGTTCGAATTCTGAAAAGAGCCCGCTTTTGATTTTCCTCCACGGGTCAGGAGGATCCAATGGGAAACTCGAACGCTTCAAGTGGAAGGGGGAGGTGAAGCAGTTCACTGGACGTTCGAAAAACTACCCTCTGGTCAGCATTCTTGTGCCACAGAGCAAGGGCCACTGGGATCCGGCCTCTCTGAATAAAATGCTGGATTATATTCTTAAGGAAAATCAATCCATTGATCCCAATCGCGTTTACTGCATCGGTTACAGTATGGGCGGGAAGGGGACTTGGGAATGGGCCATGGCTTCACCAGATCGTTTTGCTGCTGTTATTCCCAAAGCTTTCATTCCCGATATGTCCGGCATCGGCGGAATGGTCGAGTTGCCTCTTTGGGTAATGGTAGGAACGAAGGATTCGAAACTCCGTGTCGACGGCATTCGGGCGATGGAAAAGCGAATCAGGGAACTTGGTTCAACTGTGGTCAAAACTACATATTTCGAAGGTGCCAATCATGGCTCCGCCCCTGGTGAGATTAAGAAAGTAGATGGTGTCTACGATTGGCTTTTCTCACATAAGCTTCCCAGGTGAAATTGATAGTGTTGGCTTTGCACAAAGTCCTTTGGTGGACTCGGCCAACCTTTTACATAGTTTGCAGGATTGGATTCGTTTTTAGTTATAGTTCCGTTGATGACTGCGCTTTTTGTAAATATTAACAGGCTGAATTAGTTATGAAAATCTTTTTGATATGGCTGGCGCTGACGGGAAGTTGCTTGGCAATGCAGGAGGACGGTGCCAAGGGAGTTGAAGAAAAACCAAAACTGTCCGGAGTCGAAGAATTCACTGATTCGATGCGGCGGTTTGACGGTTACCTTTCATTTTTTTGGGATGAGAAAACGGGGAAAGTCTATCTGGAGATTGAGCGCCCCGATGAAGAGTTGTTATATGTTCATTCCCTGGCCACTGGTTTGGGGTCAAACCCAGTCGGTCTCGATCGAGGTCAATTGGGTGATCAAAAGGTCGTGAGATTCACGCGGGTTGGCCCTAAGGTTTTTATGATTCAACGGAATCTTCGGTTTCGAGCGAAGACAGAGAACCAGTTGGAGAGAACAGCGGTTGAACAGTCGTTTGCCCAATCGATTGTTTGGGGTGGAAAAGTGGTTGCGGAAACAGACGACTGTTTCCTGACAGATATTACGGATCTTTTGCTAAGTGATATGCATGGAGTGGTCGGTACCTTGAAATCCACCGACCAAGGTGATTTTTCGCTGGATGCAAAGCGGTCTGCAGTCTTTCTGTCACGTTGCAGGTCGTTTCCAAACAATACGGAATTGGAAGCGACGCTAACCTTTGCTTCTAAAAAACCGGGGAAGTACGTCCGGCAAACCACACCAACGCCTCAATCGGTAACGCTGCGTCAGCACCATTCGTTTGTGAAACTGCCGGATGATCAGTATCAACCTCGCACCTACGATGTGCGTAGCCCATCGATATTCATTACTTTTTCTGATTATGCCACGCCGTTGGATCAATCTTTGGAAAAGCGATGGATTACACGGCATCGTTTGGTGAAGAAAGAACCGCTGGCGAAATTGTCTGAGCCAATAGAGCCAATCGTTTACTATGTCGATGCTGGCGCACCAAAGCAAATTCAAGATGCATTGCTCGAAGGAGCGAGTTGGTGGAATGAGGCTTTTGAAGCGGCGGGGTTTAAGAATGCATTCCAAGTGAAATTACTGCCTCCGGACGCAGATCCGCTGGACGTTCGCTACAACGTGATTCAGTGGGTTCATCGTAGCACTCGCGGTTGGAGTTACGGTGGAAGTGTTGTTGATCCTCGGACCGGTGAGATACTAAAGGGGCACGTAACGCTCGGCTCGCTTCGTGTTCGGCAAGATCAGTTGTTAGTGAACGCTCTCGATCCGCTGCCACCAAATCTTCGCTGTGCTTGCTGCGGCGTTGGCGGCATCATCGAAGAATCGACCTTGGCCGATTTAGCTGCAAAAGGCGATGCATTAGAAGTTTCGCTGGCTCGTATTCGTCAGCTTTCAGCGCACGAGGTTGGGCACACCCTTGGTTTTGTGCATAATTTTGCGGCCAGTACTTACGGTGATCGAGCTTCCGTCATGGACTATCCAGCACCAAGAGTGAAAATTAGCGATCAAGGCCAGCTCGATTTGAGTGATGCGTATGCGGTTGGCATTGGAGAATGGGATAAGGTCTCTGTTAAGTTCGCCTATTCACAATATGCCAATCAAGAACAAGAGGAACTTGGTCTCAACTCAATTTTAGATGAAGCGGCGGAAGCTAAGATGATTTTCATTTCTGATTCGGATGCTCGACCTGCCGGTGCGGCCCATCCGATGGCCAACCTTTGGGACAATGGTACGGATCCACTCCAGCAGCTTGACCACGTGATGCAAGTTCGGCGGATTGCGCTTGATCAATTTGACGCCCGTTTATTGCCTGCCGGAACGACGACAGCCGATATCGCGCAATATTTGACTCCAATTTACCTTCACCATCGGTATCAACTCCAAGCGGCGGGGAAGCTCATTGGAGGTCACGATTATTCCTACGGTTATGCTGGTGGTGGAGCGAATCATTCCATTTCAGACAATTTGCCAATTAAGCGGGCGAGTCAGGAAGCGGTGATTTCTGGATTGTTGAAGACGATTCATCCCGATCAATTACTAATTAGGAAAGAAATTTTGCAGTCGATTAGTCCGCGGCCCTATTCGACCATCAGAGATCCGGAAATATTTCCGGGACAAACTGGGCGTGTGTTTGATCCGATGGGCGCGGTGAAAGTTGCAACGAATTTGACTCTCAATGAATTATTTCAGCACGAGCGGTTGGGACGCGTGGCGCGTCAAGCAGAAACGCCCGATGATTTGACACCTGTCCTGTTAATACATTTGGTAGTTGACGAAACCTTCGCGACGACGAATCGAAAAACTGGTTGGAGAGTGTCACGTGTCGTCATGGAAACGGTGATCGATCAATTGTTGGCCCTCGCGGATAACGGCAGTGCTGATGTTGAGGTTAGGCTTGCCGCATTTTCAGGATTGAAACATGTTTTGACCAAGTTGCCCGCGCCCGGTGATGAACTGGATGCAAAGTTCTTTGAGCTTCAGAATTGGCGGATAAATCGCTATTTAGAGCGTCCGTATTCGGTGCTGCCAGACTCAGAACAGTTGAAGGTGCCACCAGGTAGTCCGATTGGTTCAACTCCATAGATTCCTGTTAAAAATATTCCTGTTTAAACGAATTAGCTTCTTGAATCGCGGCTTTAGCTTGAAACGGATTGTCTTTGCTGGGGATGTATGAGCAATTTTATTTTGTTTCTCCTTCCACAGTTGCTGGCCCGGTCATTCCGGGGTTGCAGCGAGGAGTCGTACCACAGGGGCTTGCTTATGACCCTTCACGGAAGTTGATTTTTATCTCTAACTACGCTGCCAAAGACCCTTCCGTTGTTTCGATTATCAATTCGATAACGGGAAAGATTGTTGACAGTGTTGCTCTTTTGGATACCAACGGAGAACCAATCGCAGTCTAATTGTGGCTTACCGAAATCCGATCGGAAAAAAGCCGCACAAAATGGTTGCTTTAGAGAACGGCGATGAAGTACCGTTATGGTTTCTCGACGGCGATAACTATGTCGGCGAGCTGGGGATTCCTCCAATGTCTGAAGGGATCGTGAAGATTGGTGATCGATTAGCTGTGCTTTTTGAGTCGGGGTCAGGTAAGTTTCAGGTCGGCGGGAAAGGGGCAGTTGATCGTGTAATGCTGCTCGATGTATCGCAGTTTAAGTAGCCTTGTAGGTTGGCGGAAGTTTTTTCAAGACGTTTATGTCCCGGTGTGAGGTTAGGTCATGATGCCACGCGTTAATAAGATAAAATTTTCGACATTGAGAATTCTGCTAATGGGAAGCATTCCATTGATCTTATTTGGGTGCATTTTGAACGGGCAATCTGCTTCCGCGGATGAACCAGATGTTTTGAAGGTCGTAAACTGGAATGTGCTATACGGATTTAATCATAAAAAATCCATTGAGCAGGGTGTCGATTGGATCAGAAGTCAAAAAGCAGACGTTGTCGCCTTGCAGGAATTAAATGGACATACGGAAGCTGGTTTAAAAACATTGGCTGGAGACTGGGGGCATGAACATGCGGTAATTTTAAAGGAAAAAGGTTTTCCGGTCGGGTTGACGTCAAATCAGCCTATCAAAGTCATCAAGCGTAGGGTGTCAGGATTTCACCATGGCTACCTTCACTGTAAAACGCAGGGGATTCATTTCTTCGTGGTCCATTTTTGGCCGGGAAAATATAACGAAGTCAACGTGATTCTCGATGAGATTGCACCGCTTCTGAAGCAAGAAGAGCGGGTGATTATTCTGGGAGACTTCAATGGTTGTTCGCAAAAAGACGAGGCATTCCTTGTTGCAAATGCCAGGCTTAGACAAAGAGATTATACCTTTGTTGAGAGAGTTGAGGCCAAGGGGTTTGTCGATGTGGTGAACAAGCACGACTCAACTGCTAAAGTGTCGTGCCCGTCTCCAATTACTATTCCAAGATGGTCCAAAGACATGGAGGAATTGAAACTAAAACGGTATCGGATTGATTTTGTTTTTGCAGATCAAGTGTTGGCAAGAGATTCACGTTCGGGCACAATTTCGTTAGCCAAAGAGATTGATGCAATTTCGGACCATTACCCAGTCATTGTTGAATTTGATAAATCGAAGAAGCGTAAGTTGGATCGGGACGGTGGCGGTTAGTCGTATTCGCGTGCTGGAGTTATTCAATCTGAATTCAGTACACCTATGAACTTCAATTTAAGCGGCTTTTGTGCTTTAAAAACGAAAGTTTGATTCGTCACTCGCCAGGAGCAGCAATTGATTGGCAATTGATCTGGGTAGATGGGGTATAGAACTGGCCCAGTCATTGTTTGTTTTGTTTATAGCGGGCAGGGAAAATGGCTGCAGATATAAAAAAGGATTCCAGCATTTTTGGGGCCATTAAAACATACCGAACGATATCGCTGATGCTGTTGCTTGGCGGCTGTTGTGCTGGGTTTTTGATATTTGACGTCATTACGCCTTATCTCATGTCAGCGCCGTTTTCCGGTATGGTTGCAATAGGCGTCGTGACCGCGCAGCTTACCGTCATTTGCGTTTGGGGAACATTGGTTCGCGGTACATTTTGGGTCCGGTTCCCGCGGACTTTGCTGTTACTGGTATTTTCGTGGGCAGGATTCTCTCTGGGAATCGATTTTATTGGGGATGGCGGTCCACCGATTCGATTATCTGCTGGGATAACGTGGTTCATAGGATTTTTAATAACCTTTGTGCCATTAAAAGCTGCTTCCTTATGGTCTCGATGGCAGATCGTTCTAGATAACCAGAAGGGAAACTCGAGTGGTGTTTCTACCTATTCGATTAGGGAGATTATGTTGGGTATTTTCCTCTTATCTCTTTCACTCGGAATTGGTGGCGCAATTATTCCATTCGAGGGAATTTCACAGATATCTTTACGGAATGATCCGGAAGTTTTGGTTTATATCTCGGTCTACGGTCCCGTCAGCTTACTCGTAACAATTCCATGCATTTGGATATCTCTTAAAGTAGATATGGATAAAGTCATCCGCTGGATCTGTATCTGGATTATCTATTGCCTTTTATTGTCGGTAATTGAGATTGGTGTGGCAGGGCTAATTTCTCCGTTTGGTAATGACAGGCCGTTTGTGCTTGGCTTGATCCTAGGAAAACAGCTAATGGGAGCGATTATACTAGGGATCTGTTTTGCACTTCGAGGCTTAGGTTATAAGCTCAGTCGACCTCAGCGAAAATCAGTTCTACCGAGAAGCGATTAGCAAAGAAATTTTATGCAATAATTTTATGCAAGAATAAGCTAGGGCACATCGACGCGTTAATGGCAGAGAATACAGTTGCATTGGAACGCGTTTTGATAATGTTGTGTTGGGTCGGGTATTTATACTTTTGAGAACGCTTTTATGGAAATTGAGCGAGGAATTCAAAAATCAATAAAATACGCGATTGTCGGGTTTCTCATACCTGTCTTTAGTGTTGGAGGATATTGGATTGTTTACTCAATGTTTTATGACATCCATCCAATCGATCGCGAAAATGACCTCGCCCGATTGCCTCTTCTAATTTTGGTGCCGTCGACTGGTTTGGCAGTGATTTTCGGCTTGTCCGGGTATGCTTCTTTCGCGCCGAAGCGAGGTATTTCTTTCATCCGATCCCTCATTATTATTGCGGGTCTAACCGCGATCGCTGTGTACTCGATTCAGCCCAGGGTTCATCGAAAAAATGTTGAGCAAGATAGCTCGATGGAAATTGCAATTCCAATCGCGGCGGCCTTGATCGCTACCGTTGCAATCTTAATTTACAGTCACGTAAGGTCTAACTGCCGGCCAGAATCAAATGCGCTGGATTCAGGTGACGAGGTCGGTAGCTGAGGTTGAGGAAATTCAATTCTATTTGAATTTAGATGGTTGTTTTTTTGTTTCTTAAGACCATCGTAAATCATTGAGGCAGTTCCGATTTTTAAATTGGGTTTTTTGCGTTCGGTGTTTCGTCGTGTATAGTGTCGTTGGAGTGAAACCGAATTGAATTGCGATCCTAAAATCACGCAACTTGGAAATCCTCCTAAATTTCTTGTCAGCTTGATTTTCAGTCAGTTACATCGTCTTGCTTGAGTAGTACATGACCTCACCAGAGCACACCATGGTTGGGATACTCGGGGCGCTGGCTCTAGGGCTTCACAAACGGTATGGCTGGCAGGTAGTTGCCTTCGCCGCGGTAGCCTCCAATGTGCCAGATTTGGATGGTTTGCCGATGCTGATTGATATGGAACGATTTGAATCGGGGCATCGCGTTTGGGGGCACAATTTCCTTTTGATTGTGGCAACCTCAATCGTTCTTGGGTGGACGCAGGCCAGATTTAGATGGATTCAGAGGATTGGGGGCTATTTCGCCAGATTCCTTCCAAGCGATGTAGCAGTCTCTCGGGAGTCTCCGCCGCTACCTATTCCAACGTCAGTCTTAATTTTTGTAGGAATTGGCTTTCAGTCCGTGCACCTTGTATGCGACATGGTGGTGTCGGGAGGGCAAGGACTTTCCGACTGGCCCGTTAAGCCATTCTGGCCGTTCCGGCAGATTGGTTATGTCTATCCATTAATACCATGGGGCGACATTGGTCCGACGGTCATCATGATGGCTGGGATCATTGGCATGGCGAAAATTGGCCGGGCTCAATTTGTCGCGATGCTAACGTTGGTAGTGCTGGTCATCTATTTGATTTCTCGTAGCTATTGGATTTAGGGTTGCTGCATTCAAGGGTAACTTTCCCGGCGGTCACGTTTTGTAAGTTTGTTTTTTCGAAGTGATACAGTAACATTAAAGCGTCGAATTGTTCCTCGCTGTCCGAGCCAATTTGTTTTCACCAAAATGAAGAACGGTTGGGTTGACCGCATGTTACATCACTGTCTTCAGAAAAGGGTTTGCGTGACTGACTCATCGCGAGTTTAAAATGAAACAGTTTTCACTAAAAACACTTTTTATTATTGCGCTCGTCGTGGCGATCGCAATCATTGTGATTCCGTTTGTTCGGTTTAAGCTGGCGGAGCGAAGGTTCCATCAGGCCATCGATCCAATATGGGCGCAAGCTCCCTATTCCTCCTCGCTCGTTGAAATTAAAGATACCAACGATATTGTTTTGAAATTTTATGATAATGGTTTGCAACTGGATTCGGGGGGCACCCTTGCCAAGCTGCCTGACAGAGGGCCTGGGTGCTACGAACTTGATTGTGCGGAGGGGAAATTCTACGTCATAGTCGACGATGGTATCTACGAAAGTCTAGGTCACATTATACCGAGGCTCTCGCCTTACTGCTTACTTAGAGACGCGTTCATGTTGGATAACGAATCGCCGACTTCGACAGCGGATCTATGGAAAGTCCGTTCGTTAATGATGCCTGATGGATGTGAGGACCGATTACAGCATTTCGAGAGCTCCCAAAAAAAAGGGTTCATCAGCGGGCGGCTCACGGGTAAAGGAAAGACGCATCTGGTGTTGTTCGATTCGACGGGCCGGTATTCTATTTTAGTGGTAGCTTCGAAGCCAAAAATCGACGCTTGGGATCGGTTGGCCGAACGGCTTTGCTTAGTTGAAGATTCAGAGATCGAGCCAACTCCAAGTGACTGAAAATGCGGTTAAACGGACAAATTA